>JBBSVA010000004.1:0-76423 GCA_038233915.1 Mycobacteriales bacterium
CTCCGGTCGTTCCGTGATCGTCGTGGGTCCCGAGCTCCGCCTGCACCAGTGCGGCCTGCCCAAGCAGATGGCCCTGGAGCTGTTCAAGCCGTTCGTTATGAAGCGGCTGGTCGACCTCTCCCATGCGCAGAACATCAAGTCCGCCAAGCGGATGGTCGAGCGTGCGCGCCCGGTCGTGTGGGACGTGTTGGAAGAGGTCATCACCGAGCACCCGGTGCTGCTCAACCGTGCACCCACGCTGCACCGTCTGGGCATCCAGGCTTTCGAGCCCCAGCTGGTCGAGGGCAAGGCCATCCAGATCCACCCGCTCGTGTGCACCGCGTTCAACGCGGACTTCGACGGTGACCAGATGGCGGTGCACCTGCCGCTGTCGGCCGAGGCCCAGGCCGAGGCCCGCATCCTGATGCTGAGCTCCAACAACATCCTGAGCCCGGCCGACGGTCGTCCGATCACCGCGCCGACCCAGGACATGGTGCTGGGGCTCTACCACCTGACCACCCTGAAGGCGTCCGGCCACGAGCCGGCCGAGGGTGAGCTCAAGGAGGCCTACTCGTCCCCGTCCGAGGCCGTCATGGCCTACGACCGTGGCGTGCTGGGCATCCAGGAGCGCGTCTGGATCCGCCTCGGCGAGGTCTTCGGCGTCGACAACGGCCCGAAGAACGACGCATGGGAGGCCCCGGAGGGCTGGGAGCCCGGCACGCCGGCGCTCGTGCACACCAGCCTGGGGCGGGTGCTCTTCAACGAGGCGCTGCCCGAGGACTACCGCTTCGTCAACTACCAGGTGCCCAAGAAGGAGCTCGGGGCGATCGTCAACGACCTCGCCGAGCGCTACCCCAAGGTCCAGGTCGCCGCGACCCTGGACGCCCTCAAGGCGGCCGGGTTCCACTGGGCCACCCGCGCGGGCATCACGATCGCCATCGACGACGTGGTGACCCCGCCGGCCAAGGCCGCCATCCTGGAGCGCCACGAGGACGAGGCACGCAAGATCGAGAAGCAGTACGAGCGCGGCGTCATCACCGACTCCGAGCGTCGTGCCGAGCTCATCGAGATCTGGACCCGGGCGCGTGCCGAGGTCAGCCAGGCGATGGTGGACAACTTCCCCACCACCAACCCGGTCTGGGTCATGGTCAACTCGGGTGCCCGAGGCAACATGATGCAGATTAGCCAGATCGCCGGCATGCGTGGTCTCGTCGCGAACCCCAAGGGCGAGATCATCCCGCGCCCGATCAAGGCGAACTTCCGCGAGGGTCTGTCCGTGCTGGAGTACTTCATCTCCACGCACGGCGCCCGCAAGGGCCTGGCCGACACGGCGCTGCGCACCGCCGACTCCGGGTATCTCACCCGTCGTCTGGTGGACGTCAGCCAGGACGTCATCATCCGCGAGGAGGACTGCGGGACCGAGCGTGGCGTGCTCATGCCGATCGGCACGGTCGTCGACGGCACGGTCACCCGTGACGCCCACGTGGAAACCAGCGTCTACGCCCGGGCCCTGGCCACGGACGTCGAGGCCTCGGACGGGACGGTCGTCGCGACGGCCGGCTCGGACCTGGGGGACGTGCTCATCGCTGAGCTGGTCGACACCGGCATCGCCGAGGTCAAGGTCCGCTGCGTGCTCACCTGTGAGTCGCTGCTGGGCACCTGTGCCACCTGCTACGGCCGTTCGCTGGCCACTGGCAAGCTGGTCGATGTCGGTGAGGCGGTGGGCATCATCGCCGCCCAGTCCATCGGCGAGCCCGGCACGCAGCTGACGATGCGCACCTTCCACACCGGTGGTGTGGCCGGTGACGACATCACCCACGGTCTGCCCCGCATCGTCGAGCTCTTCGAGGCCCGCGTCCCCAAGGGCAAGGCCCCGATCGCCGAGCTGGCCGGCCGGGTCTCCATCGAGGACGGCGAGCAGTTCCGCAAGCTCACCATCACCCCCGATGACGGCTCCGACGACGTCGTCTACGAGAAGCTGTCGCGTCGTTCGCGGCTGCGGGTCGAGGACGGCGGCCACGTCGAGGTCGGCGAGCAGCTGACCGAGGGTGCTGTCGACCCGCACGAGGTGCTGCGGATCATGGGCCCGCGCGAGGTGCAGCTGCACCTCGTCCGCGAGGTCCAGGAGGTCTACCGCAGCCAGGGCGTGTCGATCCACGACAAGCACATCGAGGTGATCATCCGTCAGATGCTCAAGCGGGTGACCATCATCGACTCGGGCGCCACGGAGTTCCTGCCCGGTGCGCTGATCGAGCGGACGCTGTTCGAGACCGCGAACCGTCGGGTGGTGTCCGAGGGCGCCGAGCCGGCCTCGGCTCGTCCGGTCCTCATGGGGATCACCAAGGCGTCGCTGGCGACGGAGTCGTGGCTGTCCGCCGCCTCCTTCCAGGAGACGACCAAGGTGCTCACCGACGCTGCGATCCAGGGCAAGAGCGACAGCCTGCTCGGGCTCAAGGAGAACGTGATCATCGGCAAGCTCATCCCGGCCGGTACCGGGATCAGCCGCTACCGCAACATCACGGTCGAGCCCACCGAGGAGGCCCGCGCCGCGGTCTACACGATGGCGGGCTACGACGACGGGCAGTACTACAGCCCGGACGTCTTCGGCTCCGGCACCGGCGAGGCCGTGCGTCTCGAGGAGTACGACTGGCGGAGCTGACGGCGGCCTTCCGCGAGGGAGACCGACCCAGCACGTGACGGAGGCCCCGCAGACCACCCGGTCTGCGGGGCCTCCTGCGCACCGCGGTGCGCCCGTGCGCCGTCACGTGACGCAACGACTCGGCTGTCCCGGCGCGGACGTCAGTGGCAGAGCCGCGCCATCGTCTCCACGGTGGTCCGGCGTCCCTCGCGGCTGGCGTCCAGCGGCTGACAGGTCAGCACTGTCACGCCGGCCTCCGCGAAGGCTGCGATCCGCTCGGCGACCCAGGCCTCGGGACCCACCAGCGACACGGCCCGGACGAGCTCCTCCGGCAGTGCGGCGGCGGCCTCGTCCTTGCGGCCGGCCAGGTAGAGGTCCTGCACGGTGGCCGCGGCCTCCGCGTACCCGTACCGGACGGCGAGGTCGTTGTAGAAGTTCTTCCCCTTCGCGCCCATCCCGCCCACGTACAGCGCCAGCGCCGGCCGGACGGCGTCCAGCAGGTGGTCCACGTCCTCCCCGATGGCCACGGGCACCCCCGCCACGATGCCCAGGTCGCCCAGGCCGGGGTCCCGCTCGGCCCGTCCGGCGGCCAGCGCGTCCCCCCAGACGTCGGCTGCGCGCTCGGGGTGGAACCAGATGGGTTCCCACACCTCGGCGATCTCCGCGGCCAGCTGGACGTTCTTGGGGCCGATCGCGGCGAGCATGACCGGGATGCGGTCCCGGACGGGGGTGTTGATCAGCTTGAGCGGCTTGCCCAGCCCGGTGCCCTGGTCGGCCGGCAGCGGGACGGTGTACTTCGGGCCGTCGTGCTGGAGCTTCTCCCGGCGCCACACCTGCCGGCAGATCTCCACCACCTCGCGGGTGCGGGCCAGCGGGGCGTCGTAGGGCACGCCGTGCCAGCCCTCGATCACCTGCGGGCCCGAGGCGCCCAAGCCCAGGGTGAAGCGGCCGCCGGAGACGAAGTCCAGCCCGGCCGCGGTCATCGCGGTCAGCGCGGGGGTGCGGCTGTAGATCGGCAGGATGCCGCTCATCAGCTCGTCCCGGTCGGTGACGGCGGCCAGGTAGCCCAGCTGGCTGACCGCGTCGAAGGTGTAGACCTCCGCGCACACCGCCACGTCGAGGCCCACCTGTTCGAGGTCGGCGATCTCGGCGGCGGTCTGCCGGAAGTCACCTGCGTAGGCGGCCTGGATCCCAATGCGCACTGGTCCTCCTGGTGTCCGGTTCCGGTGGGGTCGTCGCAGTACGGGTGGGGCCCGCGGCCCCGGACGGTCCTGCGCCATCCAGCGAGAGCCGCCGGACGGCAGCGTCAGCCGGCCGGGAGGGCCCGCACGGTCCCGATCACCTGGGTCACCACCCGGACGCCGGCCACCGCGGCCGGGACCCGGGCGCCGGCTCCGCTGTCGGCCAGGTCGACCCGGACCACGTACTCGGTGTCCCGGCGGCTGAGCCCGACCGCGACCACACCGGGGTCGGTGGCCAGCCGCTCGGCCAGTTCGGTCTTCGCCGCGCGGGCGGTGGCCCGGTCGGGGTGCGGATCGGTCATGGGGCCTATGGTCCACCTGGACGGGCCTCCTGCCCAGGCCTGACCGCCCCGGTCCTCAGCCGGCGACCCACTCCAGGCCGAGGACGTCCAGGACGGTGGCCAGCGGGTTCGCGAAGGTGACCCCGCCACCCCTCGCCCCGCCGGTGGTCGACCCGGCGAAGAGCAGGCCCAGCGGAGACCGGTCCCGGCTGCGCCAGATGACCGACCCGGAGTCCCCGCCCTCGCTGAAGGACCCGGACAGGCCCTCGATCTCGACCTGGTCGTCGAACGTGTAGACCACGCCCTCGTCGTACTGCACGCCCACACCGTCGACCTCGACAGCGGTGATCCGGCCGAACGTGTGCCCGGTGGTCCGCCCGACCTTCTCCACGTCCTCGTCGGGGTCCACAGCCAGGGCGCCGGCCACCGTCGCCAGCAGCGGGCCCCCGGGGTAGGCGGTGGGGTCGGCGTCGACGCCGTCGTCGAGAGCGACCACGGCGGCGTCCACCAGGTTGCCGGTCGGGACGAACCGCACCGCGTCGGTCAGCTCGCCGACCCGGTCGGCCGCGGTGCCACCGTCGGCCGGGCCGGGTTGCAGCACGGGGTCGCCCACGGTGGCCTTGTCGCTGGCGGCCAGCACGTGGTTGTTGGACAGCACCAGCAGCCCGCCGGACCCGGCTCGCCGGACGAAGCCGCCGAGCGTGCCGGCGGTGACGTCGCGCTGGGCGATGGACAGCCCGGGCACGAGCGGTCGGGTCCGCTGCTGCAACTGCGTGGGGGTGGGGGAGCCCAGCGGGCGCACCGGGCCGATCACCCGGATGTCCATCTCGCTGCGGGCGGCGTCGTCCAACCCGTCGAGCACGGCGGCCGCGTCGGCCTCGGCCACCAGCCGCACCGCGAGGTGCACCTGGTCGGGGCCGACCGGCGCCAGCCCCAGTGCGACACCGCTCCAGCCCGACCCGTCGCGCAGCCCGCTGGCCACCACCGTGCCCGGGGCCGCCTCGGACAGCCGGCGGGACAGCAGGGCCTTGAGCTCGCGGGCGGAGTCGACGTGCACGGTGGCCTCCAGGGAACGGGTCCGGTGGGCCCGCTGCGGACCCGTCCCCGACGGTAGGGGGAGGGTCCGACAACGGCGATCGGTCGACCCGCCGCCCCGCACTGCTGACAACGGGGGGACCCGCGGGTAGCTTCGGGCATGGTTCGGTCCCGGCCGGCCGCTGCCCGGGCACAGCCCTCGCAGTGGCCGGGCACCACGGACCGTCGTCCCGCACCACGTCCGGCCTCCGGGTACCGGTGGTGCATCGACGTCGGACACGGTGTCCAGCGCAGGCGTGACGGACCCGGCTTTGACCGGGTCCACCCGCCCGGGTATCGTGGTCAGCCGTGCCCAGGGAGACCTGGGACTGCTCCCGTTCGCTACGCACCTGCACGCCTGGTCGGTCCCCGGATCGCCTGGTCAGCAGGGGGTCCAGCCCGCCGGCTCGCGCCGCGGTCCGGTGGACCTGGTGTCAGACGCGAGGGGCGACCGAGTCCGGCTCATCCGCTGGCCGGTTCCAGCCGAGGGCAACACGCCCGAGTGCGGGGGCCGGACTACCGGCACGGGCGGACCCGGGAGCAGGACAGCGAGACCCGGCACCACGGCACTCAGCACGACAGAAGTCAGCACGGAACCACCCAGCACGGCACTCATCCACAGCACGACCCAGCGCAGGCAGGAGATCAAGGCCACCCATGCCCACGATCCAGCAGCTGGTCCGCAAGGGCCGCGAGGACAAGGTCGAGAAGACCAAGACCCCGGCGTTGAAGGGTTCCCCTCAGCGCCGCGGCGTGTGCACGCGCGTCTACACGACGACGCCGAAGAAGCCGAACTCGGCGCTGCGCAAGGTCGCTCGCGTCCGGCTCACCAGCGGCGTCGAGGTCACCGCGTACATCCCCGGTGTCGGTCACAACCTGCAGGAGCACTCCATGGTGCTCGTGCGAGGCGGCCGAGTGAAGGACCTCCCCGGCGTCCGTTACAAGATCATCCGTGGCTCCCTGGACACCCAGGCGGTCCGCGGTCGCAAGCAGGCTCGCAGCCGGTACGGCGCGAAGAAGGAGAAGAGCTAATGCCGCGCAAGGGCCCTGCCCCGAAGCGTCCGCTCGTCGTCGACCCGGTCTACCAGTCCCAGCTGGTCACCCAGCTGGTGAACAAGGTGCTCGTCGACGGCAAGCGCTCCATCGCCGAGGCGATCGTCTACGGCGCCCTCGAGGGCGTCCGGGCCAAGAAC
This sequence comes from Mycobacteriales bacterium, assembly GCA_038233915.1. Lineage (GTDB taxonomy): Bacteria > Actinomycetota > Actinomycetes > Mycobacteriales > Geodermatophilaceae > Klenkia. Next base: position 6,407 of record JBBSVA010000004.1, read on the forward strand.
GACACCGACCCGGTCGTGACCCTCAAGCGCGCGCTGGACAACGTGAAGCCCGCCCTCGAGGTCCGTAGCCGCCGAGTCGGCGGCGCCACCTACCAGGTGCCGATCGAGGTCCGTCCCTCGCGCAGCACCACGCTCGGCCTCCGCTGGCTCATCCAGTACAGCCGCTCGCGTCGTGAGAAGACCATGACGGAGCGCCTCATGAACGAGCTGCTGGACGCGAGCAACGGCCTGGGTGCCGCGGTCAAGCGCCGCGAGGACACGCACAAGATGGCCGAGTCGAACAAGGCCTTCGCGCACTACCGCTGGTGACCACCGGCGGCTGGTGAGACCCACCAGCACCACCAGCCGCCACCCCGCGGCGAACCCCGGGCAGCCCCCGAGGGAACCGCGACCAGTACCCAGAGCAGGAGGAACACCCATGGCCGACCTCGTGAAGACCCGGAACATCGGGATCATGGCGCACATCGACGCCGGCAAGACCACCACCACCGAGCGGATCCTCTTCTACACCGGGATCAACTACAAGATCGGTGAGGTCCACGACGGCGCAGCCACCATGGACTGGATGGAGCAGGAGCAGGAGCGCGGCATCACCATCACGTCGGCCGCGACGAAGTGCACCTGGAACGGCTTCGACATCAACATCATCGACACCCCCGGGCACGTCGACTTCACCGTCGAGGTGGAGCGCTCGCTCCGCGTCCTCGACGGGGCAGTCGCCGTCTACGACGGTGTCGCGGGCGTCGAGCCGCAGACCGAGCAGGTCTGGCGGCAGGCCGAGAAGTACGGCGTCCCGCGCATGTGCTTCGTCAACAAGCTCGACCGCACCGGGGCAAACTTCTTCCGCTGCGTCGACATGATGATCGAGCGCCTGGCGGCCAACCCGCTCGTGCTGCAGATCCCGATCGGTGCCGAGGGCGATTTCGTCGGCGTCGTCGACCTGGTCGAGATGCGTGCGCTGACCTGGCGCGGTGAGACCAAGCTGGGCGAGGACTACGAGATCGAGGAGATCCCGGCGGAGCTCGCCGAGCAGGCCGCGGAGTACCGCACCAAGTTCCTCGAGAACCTGGCGGACTTCGACGACGCGATCATGGAGTCCTACCTGGCGGGGGAGGAGATCCCGGTCGCGACCCTGAAGGCCGCGATCCGCAAGTCCACCATCGCCGGCGAGGTCAACCCGGTCGTCACCGGCTCCGCGTTCAAGAACAAGGGCGTCCAGCCCATGCTCGACGCCGTCACTGACTACCTCCCCAGCCCGCTGGACGTCGAGGCGATCGTCGGTACCGCGCTGGACGGGGAGACCGAGGTCCTGCGGCACGCCGACGAGACCGAGCCCTTCTCCGCCCTGGCGTTCAAGATCCAGACCGACCAGCACCTGGGCAAGCTGACCTACATCCGCGTGTACTCCGGGCGTCTGGACGCCGGGTCCCCGGTGCTCAACAGCACCAAGGACCGCAAGGAGCGGGTCGGCAAGATCTACCAGATGCACGCCAACAAGCGTGAAGAGCGTGCGGGCGTCGGCGCCGGCGAGATCGTGGCCGTCAACGGCATGAAGCAGACGACGACCGGTGACACCCTCTGCGACCCGCAGAAGCCGGTGATCCTGGAGTCGATGACCTTCCCCGCGCCGGTCATCTCGGTGGCCATCGAGCCGAAGACCAAGAGCGACCAGGAGAAGCTGGGCACGGCGATCCAGAAGCTCGCCGAGGAGGACCCGACGTTCCAGGTCCGCCTGGACGAGGAGACCGGCCAGACCGTCATCTCCGGCATGGGCGAGCTCCACCTGGAGATCCTGGTCGACCGCATGCGCCGCGAGTTCAACGTCGAGGCGAATGTCGGCAAGCCCCAGGTCGCCTACCGCGAGACGATCCGCCAGGTCGTCGAGCGTTACGACTACACGCACAAGAAGCAGACCGGTGGCTCCGGCCAGTTCGCGAAGGTGCAGATCGCCCTGGCGCCGCTCGTCATGAGCGCCGACTCCGCGACCTACGAGTTCGAGAACAAGGTCTCCGGTGGCCGCATCCCGCGGGAGTACATCCCGTCGGTGGACGCGGGTATGCAGGACGCCATGCAGTACGGCATCCTCGCCGGCTACCCGATGGTCGGGGTCAAGGCCACGCTGCTCGACGGTGCTTACCACGAGGTCGACTCCTCGGAGATGGCCTTCAAGATCGCCGGCTCGATCGCCTTCAAGGAGGCTGCTCGCAAGGCCAGCCCGGCTCTGCTGGAGCCGATGATGGCCGTCGAGGTCGTCACCCCGGAGGAGAACATGGGCGACGTCATCGGCGACCTGAACTCCCGTCGTGGGACCATCCAGGCGATGGACGAGCGCTCCGGCGCCCGCGTCGTCAAGGCCCTGGTCCCGCTGTCGGAGATGTTCGGCTACGTGGGAGACCTGCGCAGCCGCACCCAGGGACGGGCGAGCTACACCATGGTGTTCGACACCTACGCCGAGGTCCCGTCGAACGTCGCCAAGGAGATCATCGCCAAGGCGACCGGAGAATGACCGGAACGGGCCGCAGCCACCAGGCGGCCTGATCCGGCGGGCACCCGCCCGACCCCCAGACTCAGCAGCCCGCTGCTAGAAACACGTCAGAGAGGAACCCAGTGGCCAAGGCCAAGTTCGAGCGGACCAAGCCGCACGTCAACATCGGCACCATCGGGCACATCGACCACGGGAAGACGACGCTCACCGCGGCGATCACCAAGGTCCTGCACGACAAGTACCCGAACCTCAACGAGGCGTCTGCGTTCGACCAGATCGACAAGGCGCCCGAGGAGAAGGCGCGTGGGATCACGATCTCCATCGCCCACGTCGAGTACCAGACCGAGAAGCGCCACTACGCACACGTCGACTGCCCCGGGCACGCCGACTACATCAAGAACATGATCACCGGTGCGGCGCAGATGGACGGCGCCATCCTGGTGGTCGCGGCCACCGACGGCCCCATGCCGCAGACCAAGGAGCACGTGCTCCTGGCCCGCCAGGTGGGTGTCCCCTACATCGTCGTCGCGCTGAACAAGTCCGACATGGTCGATGACGAGGAGATCCTCGAGCTCGTCGAGCTCGAGGTCCGCGAGCTGCTCTCCGAGTACGAGTTCCCGGGCGACGACCTGCCGGTCGTGCGCGTCTCGGCGCTGAAGGCGCTCGAGGGTGACGCCGAGTGGGCCGACAAGCTCATGGAGCTCATGGACGCGGTCGACGCCTCGATCCCCGAGCCCGAGCGTGAGATCGACAAGCCGTTCCTCATGCCCGTCGAGGACGTCTTCACGATCACCGGTCGTGGCACTGTCGTCACCGGCCGCGTCGAGCGTGGCATCGTCAAGGTCTCCGAGGAGATCGAGATCGTCGGCATCCGCCCGACCTCGTCGAAGACGACCGTCACCGGTGTCGAGATGTTCCGCAAGCTGCTCGACCAGGGTCAGGCCGGCGACAACGTGGGCCTGCTGCTGCGCGGCATCAAGCGCGAGGACGTCGAGCGTGGCCAGGTCGTCGTGAAGCCCGGCTCGATCACCCCGCACACGAACTTCGAGGGCTCGGTCTACATCCTCTCGAAGGACGAGGGTGGCCGTCACACGCCGTTCTTCAACAACTACCGTCCCCAGTTCTACTTCCGGACGACGGACGTCACCGGTGTCGTCACGCTGCCCTCGGGCACCGAGATGGTCATGCCCGGTGACAACACCGAGATGACGGTGGAGCTCATCCAGCCCATCGCCATGGAGGAGGGCCTGCGCTTCGCCATCCGTGAGGGTGGCCGCACCGTCGGTGCCGGTCGCGTGGTCAAGATCAACCAGTAGTCCCCCTGGTGGGTGGCGGACGTGATCGTCCGTCACCCACCGCCCGGGTCGTCCCGGGAACTCCCGGGTCACCTGATCCAGTACGTCTTCCAGCAACACCCGATCGGCAGGAGCGAGACAAGGCGATGGCGGGACAGAAGATCCGCATCCGGCTGAAGGCTTACGACCACGAGGCCATCGATGCTTCGGCGCGGCGCATCGTGGACACGGTGACGAAGACCGGAGCGCGCGTCGTCGGCCCGGTGCCGCTGCCGACCGAGAAGAACGTGTACTGCGTCATCCGCTCGCCGCACAAGTACAAGGACTCGCGCGAGCACTTCGAGATGCGTACGCACAAGCGGCTCATCGACATCCTCGACCCGACGCCGAAGACGGTCGATGCGCTCATGCGCATCGACCTGCCGGCCTCGGTCGACGTCAACATCCAGTAGGGGCACCGAGACAATGGCGAGCACATTCCGTGGTCTCCTCGGCGAGAAGCTGGGGATGACCCAGGTCTTCGACGAGAACAACCGCATCGTGCCGGTCACCGTGGTCAAGGCGGGCCCGTGCGTGGTCACCCAGGTGCGTACCCCCGACGTGGACGGCTACTCGGCCGTCCAGATCGGGTTCGGCGCGATCGACCCCCGCAAGGTGAACAAGCCCGAGGGTGGGCACTTCGCCAAGGCGGGCGTCACGCCGCGACGGCACCTGGTCGAGCTGCGCACGAAGGACGCCGGCGACTACACGGTCGGTCAGGAACTGACCACTGACGTCTTCGCGGGCGTCGCGACCGTCGACGTGATCGGCAAGAGCAAGGGCAAGGGCACCGCCGGTGTCATGAAGCGTCACGGGTTCAAGGGCCTGGGCGCAGGACACGGCGTCCAGCGCAAGCACCGTTCGCCCGGCTCGATCGGTGGCTGTGCCACCCCGGGTCGTGTCTTCAAGGGCATGCGCATGGCCGGGCGGATGGGTGCGGTCACCACGACCACCCTGTCCCTCAAGGTGCACAAGGTGGACGCGGAGAAGGGGCTGGTCCTGATCAAGGGCGCCGTCCCGGGACCGCGCGGTGGGTTGCTGCTCGTCCGCTCCGCGGTCAAGGGCGGCCCCGTGGGGAGTGACGCGAAGTGACCATCACGACGACCGAGCGGACTGACCGGACCGTCGATGTCCGCACGCCTGCCGGCGAGAAGTCCGGCACGGCGACGCTGCCGGGCACCCTGTTCGACGCGAACGCCAACGTCTCGCTGATGCACCAGGTGGTCGTGGCCCAGCTGGCCGCGGCCCGCCAGGGCACGCACGCGACGAAAACGCGCGCCCAGGTCAGCGGCACCGGCGCCAAGCCGTACCGCCAGAAGGGCACCGGCCGCGCCCGTCAGGGCTCGCTGCGTGCGCCGCAGTTCGAGGGCGGCGGTGTCTCGCACGGCCCGCAGCCGCGCAACTACGACCAGAAGACGCCCAAGAAGATGAAGGCCGCCGCCCTGCGCGGTGCCCTCTCCGACCGGGCCCGCGAGGACCGCGTGCACGTGGTGTCGGCGTTCGTCGAGGGCGACGCGCCCTCGACCAAGGCCGCGCTCGCTGCGCTGGACCTGATCAGCACCGCCAAGCGCGTGCTCGTGGTCCTGGACCGCGAGGACGTCCTCAACTGGGTGAGCCTGCGCAACGTGCCGCGGGTGCACCTGATCGAGGCCGGTCAGCTGAACACCTACGACGTGCTGTGTGCCGACGAGGTGGTCTTCACCGAGTCCGCGCTCGCTGAGTACGTCGCCGGTCCGGCGAAGGGCGGACGGGGCCGCGCGAGCAGCTCCGAGCTCCCCGACCTGGAGACGCACGAGATCGACAGCGAGGTGCCGTCGATCGCCCTGCCCACCGACAGCGCGGCCACGACCACCACCGCAGACACCGAGGAGAAGGCATGAGCGTCCGCGACCCCCGGGACGTCCTGCTGTCCCCGGTCATCTCGGAGAAGAGCTACGGGCTGCTCGACGAGAACAAGTACACGTTCATCGTGCGCCCGGATGCGAACAAGACGCAGATCAAGATCGCTGTGCAGCAGGTCTTCAACGTGAAGGTCCTCGCCGTCAACACGATCAACCGGCAGGGCAAGCGGAAGCGCTCCAAGGGCGCCGTGATGGGCAAGCGCAAGGACACCAAGCGCGCCATCGTCTCCGTGGCTCCTGGCGACCGCATCGAGCTGTTCGGCGGCCCGGGCGCCTGACGGCGATCCGGACCAGCGACTGCACCGAGACCAGACAGGGACTGAGTAGGAACCATGGCCATTCGTAAGTACAAGCCGACGACGCCGGGCCGCCGCGGCTCGTCCGTCGCCGACTTCGCCGAGGTCACCCGCGACCACCCCGAGAAGTCGCTGGTCCGCCCGCTGCACGGCCGGGGCGGCCGCAACGTCCACGGCCGCGTCACTGCGCGCCACCAGGGTGGTGGGCACAAGCGTGCCTACCGCCTCATCGACTTCCGTCGGGCCGACAAGGACGGTGTGCCGGCCAAGGTCGCGCACATCGAGTACGACCCGAACCGCACGTCGCGGATCGCGCTCCTGCACTTCGCGGACGGCGAGAAGCGCTACATCATCGCGCCGGCGAAGCTCAAGCAGGGCGACCTGGTCGAGTGCGGCCCCAATGCCGACATCAAGCCGGGCAACAACCTGCCGCTGCGCAACATCCCGGTCGGCACCGTGGTCCACGCCATCGAGCTCCGTCCCGGTGGCGGGGCCAAGATCGCCCGCTCGGCCGGCACCAGCGTCCAGCTGGTGGCCCGTGAGGGTCGCTTCGCCCAGCTGCGGATGCCCTCGGGCGAGATCCGCAACGTCGACGTGCGGTGCCGCGCGTCCATCGGCGAAGTCGGCAACGCCGAGCAGTCGAACATCAACTGGGGCAAGGCCGGCCGCATGCGGTGGAAGGGCAGGCGCCCGACCGTCCGCGGTGTCGCGATGAACCCGGTCGACCACCCGCACGGTGGTGGTGAGGGGAAGACCTCCGGTGGACGCCACCCGGTCAACCCGAAGGGCAAGCCGGAGGGCCGCACGCGCAAGCGCAAGGCCTCCGACGCCATGATCGTGCGCCGCCGGCGCGCGAACAAGAAGCGCTGAGCGGGTAGAGGAGCCGACAGACAATGCCACGCAGCCTGAAGAAGGGCCCGTTCGTCGACGACCACCTGCTCGCCAAGGTGGACGCCCAGAACGAGAAGGGCACCAAGAACGTCATCCGCACCTGGTCGCGGCGTTCGACGATCATCCCCGACATGCTCGGCCACACCATGGCCGTGCACGACGGGCGCAAGCACGTCCCGGTGTTCGTCACCGAGGCGATGGTCGGGCACAAGCTCGGCGAGTTCGCGCCCACCCGCACCTTCCGCGGGCACGTCAAGGACGACCGCCGGTCGCGGCGCGGCTGAGCGGACGAGGAGAACCTGAGATGACTTCCCAGCTGGGGACCGACGCACCGGTCGCCCGGGCCACGGCCCGGTTCGTCCGCGTCACCCCGATGAAGGCCCGGCGGGTGGTGGACATGGTCCGCTACCTGCCCACCGACGAGGCCCTGGCGCTCTTGCGCTTCGCCCCGCAGACCGCCAGTGAGCCGGTGGCCAAGGTCGTCGCGTCCGCGGTGGCCAACGCCGAGCACAACCTGCAGCTCGACCCGGCCGCGCTGGTCATCAGCGCCGCCTACGTCGACGAGGGCCCCACGCTCAAGCGGATCCGTCCGCGCGCGCAGGGTCGCGCCTTCCGCATCAACAAGCGAACCGCGCACATCACCGTCGAGGTCAGCGAGGTCGCCTCCAGCGCCGAGCTCGCCCTGCGGTCCCGCAAGGCCCGCCGTCACACCGGCCAGACCGGTCCGGCCACCCAGACCGGTCAGCCGAACGCCAACTCGAAGGGAGGGACCCGCTAGTGGGTCAGAAGGTCAACCCGCACGGGTTCCGCCTGGGCATCACCACCGACTACAAGTCCCGGTGGTTCGCCGACAAGCAGTACGCGGAGTACGTCAAGGAAGATGTGGCCATCCGCAGGCTGATGGGCAAGGGCATGGAGCGCGCCGGCATCTCGAAGGTCGAGATCGAGCGCACCCGTGACCGCGTCCGCGTCGACATCCACACCGCCCGCCCGGGCATCGTCATCGGTCGCCGTGGCGCCGAGGCCGACCGCATCCGCGGCGAGCTGGAGAAGCTCACCGGCAAGCAGGTGCAGCTGAACATCCTCGAGGTCAAGAACCCCGAATCCGATGCGCAGCTGGTCGCCCAGGGTGTCGCCGAGCAGCTCTCCAGCCGGGTCAGCTTCCGCCGCGCGATGCGCAAGGCCATGCAGTCAGCCCAGCGCAGCCCGCAGGTCAAGGGCATCCGGGTGCAGTGCTCCGGTCGCCTCGGCGGCACCGAGATGAGCCGTTCGGAGTTCTACCGCGAGGGTCGTGTGCCGCTGCACACGCTGCGCGCGAACATCGACTACGGCATCTACGAGGCCCGGACGACCTTCGGTCGCATCGGCGTGAAGGTGTGGATCTACAAGGGCGACGCGAGCGGCTCCCGGGCCGAGCGCGAGGCCCTGCAGGCCCTCGCACAGCGCCAGGAGCGTCGCGAGCGGGCCCAGCGTCCGCGCCGGTCGGGCTCGACCGGCACCACCGCCGGTGGCACCGAGGCCGGCCGCGCTGCGGCCGGTACCCCGGGCGCCGAGACCAGTGAGCAGCCCGTCGAGGACACCACCGCCACCATGGTGGAGCCCACGGTCGAGGCCGCTCCCGCGCAGAGCATCGGCGAGGCCGCCGGTGCCGAGGGCACGGCCACGGCACAGGCTGCTGGGGCCGAGGCCACTGCGGCCGAGACCGCTGCCCCTGAGAACACGGAAGGCTGACAGATGCTCATCCCGCGTCGCGTCAAGCACCGCAAGCAGCACCGTCCCGACCGCACCGGTCGGGCCAAGGGCGGCACAGCGATCAACTTCGGGGAGTACGCGATCCAGGCCCTCGAGTCCGCGTACGTCACGAACCGTCAGATCGAGTCCGCTCGTATCGCCATGACCCGCCACATCAAGCGTGGCGGCAAGGTGTGGATCTCGATCTACCCGGACCGTCCGCTCACGAAGAAGCCCGCCGAGACCCGCATGGGATCGGGTAAGGGCTCGCCCGAGTGGTGGGTCGCCAACGTGAAGCCCGGCCGCGTCATGTTCGAGCTCTCCGGTGTCGAGGAGCCCATCGCCCGCGAGGCGATGCGCCGCGCCATCCACAAGCTCCCCATGAAGTGCCGCTTCATCACCCGTGAAGGAGAGGTGTGATGGCTGCCGGCCTCACCGCCCCGGAGCTCCGTGAGCTCTCGGTGGACGAGCTCGCCACGCGTCTGCGTGAGTCGAGGGAAGAGCTGTTCAACCTGAGGTTCCAGGTGGCCACCGGCCAGCTGGACAACAACCGGCGACTGCAGACCGTCCGCCGCGACATCGCTCGGATCTACACGATCATGCGCGAGCGCGAGCTGGGTCTCTCGGTCGCCCCGAACGAGGGTGTGGCATGAGCGAGACCACCAACGAGACCAACGAGGCAGTCGCCTCGGGTCCCGGCCTGGCCGGTCGTGGCTACCGCAAGGTCCGCGTGGGCCTCGTCGTCAGCGACAAGATGGACAAGACCATCGTCGTCGAGGTCGAGGACCGCGTGAAGCACGCGCTGTACGGCAAGGTCCTGCGCCGCACGAACAAGCTCAAGGCGCACGACGAGGCCAACACGGCCGGCATCGGCGACCGCGTCGAGATCATGGAGACGCGGCCCACCTCGGCCACCAAGCGCTGGCGCCTGGTGTCCGTGGTCGAGAAGGCCAAGTAAGCCAGAGTCCGGTGTGACCACTGCCCCCGTGACAACGGGGGAGTGGTTGCGCGTACCCTGGACCACTGGCGCGCCCGAGGGTGCACCACATCCGGGACCTGACGGCCGGCGGCGAGAGCCGCCGGCTGTCGCACGTGAGTCCCGACCGCCGCTTCACCACCAGGACCCGGCGGTCACCGCGCACAGAGATTCAGGAGCAGAGCTGTGATCCAGCAGGAGTCGCGACTCCGCGTCGCCGACAACACCGGAGCCAAGGAAATCTTGTGCATCCGTGTTCTCGGTGGCTCGGGTAGGCGCTACGCGGGCATCGGCGATGTCATCGTCGGCACCGTGAAGGACGCCCTCCCGGGGGCGGGCGTCAAGAAGGGCGACGTCGTCAAGGCCGTCATCGTCCGGACCGTGAAGGAGCGCCGTCGTCCCGACGGTTCCTACATCCGGTTCGACGAGAACGCGGCCGTCATCATCCGCGACAGCGGAGACCCGCGTGGGACCCGGATCTTCGGGCCCGTGGGCCGCGAGCTGCGCGACAAGCGCTTCATGCGGATCATCTCGCTCGCCCCGGAGGTGTTGTGACCATGGCTGAGAAGACCCCGTCTCTCAAGGTGAAGAAGGGCGACCAGGTCGTCGTCCTGTCCGGCAAGGACAAGGGGGCGAAGGGCCGCGTCATCGCTGCCTTCCCCAAGACCGGCAAGGTGCTCGTCGAGGGCATCGGCCGCATCAAGAAGCACACCCGCGTCAGCACCAGCCAGCGCGGCGCCCAGTCGGGTGGGATCGTGACCCAGGAGGCCGCCATCCACGTGAGCAACGTGATGGTCGTCGACTCCGAGGGCACGCCGACCCGCATCGGCTACCGCAAGGATGAGGACGGACGCAACATCCGGGTCTCGAAGCGAACCGGCAAGGACCTCTGATCATCATGAGCGCACCCACCCGTGAGCTGCCCCGACTGCTCGCCCACTACCGCGCGGACATCGCGCCGGCACTGATGAGCGAGTTCGGCTACAGCAACGTCATGCAGATCCCCGGCCTGACGAAGATCGTCGTCAACATGGGCGTCGGCGAGGCCACCCGCGACGCGAAGCTGATGGACGGCGCGGTCCGCGACCTCACCGCGATCACCGGCCAGAAGCCGGCCGTCGTCCGGGCCCGCAAGTCCATCGCTCAGTTCAAGCTCCGCGAGGGCATGCCGATCGGCGCCAAGGTCACCCTGCGCGGGGACCGCATGTGGGAGTTCCTGGACCGGCTGCTCAGCCTGGCCCTGCCCCGCATCCGGGACTTCCGCGGTCTGTCCTCGACCCAGTTCGACGGACACGGCAACTACACGTTCGGCCTGACCGAGCAGTCGATGTTCCGCGAGATCGACGTCGACCGGATCGACCGCCCGCGTGGCATGGACATCACGCTGGTCACCACCGCCACGAACGACGAGGAGGGTCGCGAGCTGCTCAGCCTCCTGGGCTTCCCCTTCGCCGGCCGGCCCGTCGTGCAGACGACCCGCTGACCCGGGACGAGGAGACACCATGGCCAAGAAGGCGCTCGTCAACAAGGCGGCTCGTACGCCCAAGTTCAAGGTGCGGGGTTACACCCGCTGCCAGCGCTGCGGTCGCCCGCACGCGGTCTACCGCAAGTTCGGCCTGTGCCGGATCTGCGTCCGGGAGATGGCGCACGCGGGCGAGCTGCCCGGCGTGACCAAGTCCAGCTGGTGAGTGGTCCCGGCTGCTCCGGCAGCCGGGCCGTCCAGCACGTCTCCATCCACAGCACCACTGATCGCCGAGAGGCCCGCGCACGATGAGCGTGCGGAACCGCGGCGAGAGAGGCACGACCGACACATGACGATGACCGACCCGATCGCGGACATGCTCACGCGCATCCGTAACGCCAACTCGGCGTACCACGACGCAGCGGCCATGCCTTCGTCGAAGTTGAAGACCAAGGTTGCGGAGATCCTCCAGCAGGAGGGTTACATCGCCGGCTGGAAGGTCGACGACGTCGAGAAGGACGGCCAGACCCGCAAGGTCCTGGTGGTCGACCTGAAGTACGGCCCGAACCGTGAGCGCAGCATCGCCGGTGTCCGGCGGGTGTCGAAGCCCGGTCTGCGGGTCTACGCGAAGTCCACGGCTCTGCCCAAGGTCCTCGGCGGCCTCGGGGTGGCGATCATCTCCACCTCGACCGGTCTGCTGACCGACAAGCAGGCGAACAAGAAGGGCGTGGGTGGGGAAGTCCTCGCCTACGTCTGGTAAGGGGAGCTCGACATGTCACGGATCGGACGACTCCCGGTCGCGGTGCCCGGTGGAGTGGACGTCGCCATCGACGGCCGCACCGTCAACGTGAAGGGCCCCAAGGGCGCCCTCACCCACACCGTCGCCCAGCCCATCTTCGTCGAGAAGGGCGAGGACGGTGCGCTGCTCGTCCAGCGCCCGGACGACGAGCGTGAGAGCCGTGCGCTGCACGGTCTGTCGCGCACCCTGATCGCCAACATGATCACCGGCGTCACCGATGGGTATTCCAAGACCCTCGAGATCGTCGGCGTCGGCTACCGCGTGCAGGCCCGTGGCTCGGACCTGGAATTCGCGCTCGGCTTCAGCCACCCGGTGCTCATCAAGGCCCCCGAGGGGATCACCTTCACCGTCGAGGCCCCGACCCGCTTCCGGGTCGCCGGCATCGACAAGCAGCAGGTCGGCGAGGTCTCGGCCAAGATCCGCAAGCTCCGCAAGCCCGACCCGTACAAGGGCAAGGGCGTGCGGTACCAGGGCGAGGTCATCAAGCGCAAGGTCGGGAAGACGGGCAAGTGATGGCACAGACACAGACCAACGAGAAGACGTCCCGGGTGCACAAGCCCGTGGGCACCGATGCCAGCACCGCGCGTCGCACCTCGCGACTGCGTCGGCACAACCGGCTCCGCAAGCGGGTGTCCGGCACGCCCGAGCGCCCCCGCATGGTGGTCAAGCGCAGCTCGCGCCATGTCCACGTGCAGGTCGTCGACGACACCCAGGGCATCACCCTGGTGCACGCCTCGACGATGGACTCGAGCCTCAAGGGCACGGCGGGCGACAAGTCCGCCCTCGCCCGGCAGGTCGGGGCCCTCGTGGCCGACCGGGCGAAGGCCGCCGGCATCACCGCCGTCGTCTTCGACCGCGGTGGCAACCGCTACAGCGGACGGCTGGCGGCGCTCGCCGACGGCGCCCGCGAGGCGGGGCTGGACTTCTGATGATGACCACGAAGATCGAGAGGGACGTCTGATGCCAGGACCACAGCGACGCGGCGGTGGCGCCGGCGGTGCCGGTGGCACCGGCGGCGGACAGGGCGGACCGGGCGGCCAGGGTGGCGGCAACGACCGTCGCGACCGTCGGGACGGCGGCGGTCGTGGACCGGGCGGACCGGCCGAGAAGAGCCAGTTCATGGAGCGGGTCGTGGCCATCAACCGCGTCTCGAAGGTCGTCAAGGGCGGTCGGCGCTTCAGCTTCACCGCGCTGGTGATCGTCGGCGATGGTGACGGCACCGTGGGTGTCGGCTACGGCAAGGCCAAGGAGGTGCCCGCGGCGATCGCCAAGGGCGTCGAGGAGGCCAAGAAGCACTTCTACCGGGTGCCCCGCATCGCCAGCACCATCCCGCACCCCGTGCAGGGTGAGGCGGCGGCTGGTGTCGTGCTGCTCAAGCCGGCCAGCCCGGGTACCGGCGTCATCGCCGGTGGTCCGGTCCGCGCCGTGCTCGAGTGCGCCGGGATCCACGACGTGCTCTCCAAGAGCTTGGGTTCCTCGAACCCGATCAACCTCGTGCACGCCACGATGCAGGCCCTGAAGGACCTTGTCCGTCCCGAGGAGATCGCGGCCCGCCGCGGTCTGCCCCTCGAGCACGTCGCGCCGGCCGCCATGCTGCGGGCGCGTGCGGGACAGGGGGTCTGAGGTGAGCCAGATCAAGGTCACCCAGGTCAAGTCGGGGATCGGGACCAAGCCCAACCAGCGCCAGACGCTGCGTTCGCTGGGTCTCAAGCGCATCAACGACTCGGTCGTGCAGGAGGACCGTCCCGAGATCCGCGGGATGGTCGCGACGGTGCCGCACCTGGTCACCGTCGAAGAGATCAGCTGAGCAGGGGAAGACGATGACTCTGAAGGTCCACCACCTGCGTCCGGCCCCGGGCGCCCACACCAAGAAGACCCGCGTGGGTCGCGGTGAGGGCGGCCACAAGGGCAAGACCGCCGGTCGCGGCACCAAGGGCTCGGGCGCTCGTGTCCAGGTCTCCGCCCGCTTCGAGGGTGGTCAGACGCCGCTGTTCATGCGTCTGCCCAAGCTCTCGGGCTTCACCCCGCGGAACAAGGTCGTCTTCCAGGTCGTGAACCTGGACAAGATCGCCTCACTGTTCCCGGATGGCGGAGCAGTCAACCCGGACACACTCGTCGAGGTCGGCGCCGTCCGGCGGGGCCAGCCCGTCAAGGTCCTGGGGACCGGTGAGCTCGGCAGCGTCCAGGTCCAGGTCCACGCGCACGCCTTCTCCGCCTCTGCGGCTGAGAAGATCGCGTCGGCCGGGGGCAGCACTACCCAGATCTGACCGCCGATGACCCCCGGGGTGCACCTGCGCCCCGGGGGTTGTCTGCTGCCCGGACCCGCCTCCGGCGGGGTCCGGCACCACCCGGGACGTCATCAGCGACGTCGCGGCACCGTCCCTCCCGGGACGGGTCGCCGTCGTGCCGCCCCGGGTCGTTGCTAACCTCGCACGACCGACTCGGGGAGGGCACGTGCTGCAGGCGTTCGCCGCGGCGTTCCGGACGCCAGACCTCCGGCGCAAGCTGTTGTTCTCCCTGGCGATCATCGCCGTGTACCGGTTGGGCGCCAGCGTCCCCGGGCCCGGCGTGTCGATCGAGGCGATCAACAGCTGTCTCGACCAGGCCCAGGCCTCCGACCAGCGGGACCTCTACTCGTTGGTCAACCTGTTCTCCGGCGGGGCGTTGCTCCGACTTTCGATCTTCGCGCTCGGGATCATGCCCTACATCACGGCGAGCATCATCGTGCAGCTGCTGGTCGTGGTCATCCCGCGATTCGAGCAGCTGAAGAAGGAAGGGCAGTCGGGTCAGGCCAAACTGACCCAGTACACCCGCTACCTGACCATCGCCCTCGCGGTCCTGCAGAGCACCGGGATCATCGCGCTGGCCCGCAGTGGCCAGCTCTTCCCGAACTGCGCCCAGGACCTCATCCCCTCGGACTCGATCTGGACCACCGTCGTCCTGGTCATCGCCCTGACCGCCGGCACCGCCGTGATCATGTGGCTGGGCGAGCTGTTGACCGAGAAGGGGATCGGCAACGGCATGTCCGTGCTGATCTTCACCTCGATCGCCGCGCGCATCCCGGCCGAGGGCGGTTCGATCCTGCAGGCCCGCGGTGGCCTGATCTTCGGCCTCGTCTGCGTCCTGGCCCTGGTCGTCATCACCTCGGTCGTCTACGTCGAGCAGGCCCAGCGCCGTATCCCGGTGCAGTACGCCAAGCGCATGGTCGGCCGTCGGATGTACGGCGGCACATCCACCTACCTGCCGCTGAAGGTGAACCAGGCCGGTGTGATCCCGGTCATCTTCGCCTCGTCGCTGCTGTACCTGCCGCAGCTGATCAGCCAGCTGCAGGGCGACTCCACCGGCTCGGTGCGACGGTTCTTCGAGAACTACGTCATCAACCAGTCCAGCCCGGTGCACATCGCCATCTACTTCGGCCTGATCATCTTCTTCACGTACTTCTACGTGTCGATCACGTTCAACCCGGAGGAGCGGGCCGAGGACATGAAGCGCTACGGCGGCTTCATCCCCGGCATCCGGCCCGGTCGGCCCACCGCCGAGTACCTCCAGTACGTGCTCTCCCGGATCACCCTGCCGGGGTCGATCTACCTGGGCCTGGTGGCAGTGCTGCCCAACCTGTTCCTCTCGGTCACCCAAGAGGGGCAGAACCAGAACGTCCCGTTCGGCGGGACCGCGGTGCTGATCATGGTGGGAGTGGGCTTGGAGACGGTGAAGCAGATCGAGACGCAGCTCAACCAGCGCAACTACGAAGGGTTCCTGAAGTAGTGCGCGTCGTCCTGCTGGGGCCGCCCGGAGCGGGCAAGGGGACCCAGGCGCAGATCATCGCCGCGGAGCTCGGAGTGCCCGCGATCTCCACGGGTGACATCTTCCGGGCGAACGTGTCCGGGAAGACCGAGCTCGGCCAGAAGGCCAAGGCCTACATGGACGCCGGAGACCTCGTCCCCGACGAGCTCACCGTGGCCATGGTCAGCGACCGTCTCGGCGAGCCCGACGCCGAGGCCGGATTCCTGCTCGACGGCTTCCCGCGGACCATCGCCCAGGCCGAGCAGCTCCGGGACTCCCTCATCGAGCTGGGGCAGCGGCTGGACTGCGTGCTCGAGCTTGTGGTGGACGAGGAGGAGCTGGTCCGCCGGCTCTCCGGCCGGGTGGTCGTGGTGGACGGCAAGCCCGTGCAGCGCGGCGACGACAAGCCCGAGACCGTCCGGCACCGGCTGGACGTGTACCGCGCGCAGACCGCACCCCTGTCGGGTTGGTACCGCCAGGAGGGGTTGCTGGCGCCGATCGACGCCATCGGCGAGATCGACGAGGTGACCGGCCGGGCGCTGGAGGCGCTGGGCCGGGCGGGGGACGGGACCGACGACGGGACGGCCGGGCAGACTGCAGCGCGATGACCGGCGGACGCGCGTGAGCGCCGACCTGCTGTCCCGCCTGCCGCTGCTGGCGAAGTGGAGTGGACGCATGATCCAGATCAAGACAGCGCACGAGATCGAGCTGATGCGGGCCGCGGGCCTCGTCGTGGCCGGGGCGCTGGCCGCCGTGCGGGCCGAGGTGAAGCCGGGTGTCACGACCGGTGAGCTCGACGCCATCGCCGAGGACCACATCCGCAGTGCCGGCGCGGTGCCCTCGTTCCTGGGGTACCACGGGTTCACCGGCTGCATCTGTGCCTCGATCAACGCCGAGATCGTGCACGGCATCCCGGCGGCGAACCGGGCGCTGGCCGAGGGCGACAACATCTCCATCGACTGCGGGGCGATCCTGCAGGGCTGGCACGGCGACTCGGCGATCACCGTCACGGTGGGGGAGCCCTCTGCAGTAGACGCCGGCCTGCTGGCGGTGACCGAGAAGTCCATGTGGGCGGGGCTGGCCAAGGCGATCGTCGGTGGCCGGCTCACCGACATCAGCCACGCGGTGGAGGAGTCCATCACCGCGCACGAGCACCCCTACGGGATCGTCGACCACTACGGCGGGCACGGCATCGGGACCGAGATGCACCAGGACCCGCACGTGCTCAACTACGGCCGGTCGGGCCGCGGCCCCAAGCTGGTGCCCGGTCTCGCTCTGGCCATCGAGCCGATGGTCACGGTGGGGGACCCGGCCACGGTGGAGCTCGAGGACGGGTGGACCGTCGTCACCAAGGACTCCTCCCGCGCCGCGCACTTCGAGCACACCGTCGCCATCACGCCCGAGGGCCCGTGGGTCCTGACGGCTGAGGACGGCGGCGTCGCCGGCCTCGCGCCGTTCGGGGTCACCGCCCGCACCTGAGCAGCCTCGCCCCGCGGGGGACGACGGCCCCGTCGCGCCTTCCCATCCGGAGCTGGCGATGGGTCTCGCGTCACCGGCCCCGGGGTTGGTGGGACCCGAGTGGCGGGGTACAGTGGCCGCTGGCGTTAGCGCCGTCCGTCGTCGTGCTGTGGCCGCACACCGACGGGCGCCCTCTGCGAGACCGCCCGCACCAGACACCCAGCACCACCCACCCGCGCCTCCGGCGTGGGTGGACGCGAGCCAGTGCACCAGCGCTGCAGCACACCAGATCGGGAGGCCGTGTAGGGAATGGCGAAGAAGGACGGGGCCATCGAGGTCGAGGGTCGAGTCGTCGAGCCGCTCCCCAATGCGATGTTCCGAGTGGAACTGCAGAACGGGCACCGCGTGCTCGCACACATCAGCGGCAAGATGCGCCAGCACTACATCCGCATCCTGCCCGAGGACCGCGTCGTCGTGGAGCTGTCGCCCTACGACCTCACGCGCGGTCGCATCGTCTACCGCTACAAGTGACCTCCGCGGTCTGCCCCGGGAGGGCGGGCCCGCGACCCACGAACTACCAGGAAATGAGGGCGGCCCGGTGAAGGTCCAGCCGTCGGTCAAGAAGATCTGCGACAAGTGCAAGGTGATCCGCCGGCACGGCCGGGTCATGGTCATCTGCGACAACGCCCGGCACAAGCAGCGCCAGGGCTGAGGGAGTACAGGACATGGCACGACTGGCTGGAGTCGATCTCCCCCGCGAGAAGCGCATGGAGATCGCGCTCACCTACATCTACGGCATCGGCCGGACCTCCTCGAAGGCCACCTTGGCGGCCACGGGCGTGAGCCCGGACCTGCGCGCCAAGGACCTCTCGGACGAGGACCTGCTCAAGCTCCGCGACTACATCGACGAGCACTTCCGCGTCGAGGGTGACCTCCGCCGCGAGGTGGCCGCCGACATCCGCCGCAAGGTGGAGATCGGCTGCTACCAGGGCTTACGTCACCGCCGCGGTCTGCCTGTCCGAGGACAGCGCACCAAGACCAACGCGCGTTCCTCCAAGGGCCCGCGCAAGACCATCGCCGGCAAGAAGAAGGCCCGCTGAGGGCCTAGGCGCCTCGGCCCGGTCGTCGTGCCCCCGCAGAGGGGGCGACCGGGCGCACGACCCCCGCTCCACCCAGGCCACGATGAGAGAAGAGAGTCATGCCTCCCAGGGCACGCGCGGCTGGCGCCAAGAAGGTGCGCCGCAAGGAGAAGAAGAACATCGCGCACGGTGCGGCGCACATCAAGAGCACCTTCAACAACACGATCGTGTCGATCACGGACCCCACCGGGAACGTCATCAGCTGGGCCTCGGCCGGCCACGTCGGGTTCAAGGGCTCCCGCAAGTCCACGCCGTTCGCGGCGCAGATGGCTGCCGAGAACGCCGCGCGCAAGGCGCAGGAGCACGGCATGCGGAAGGTCGACGTCTTCGTGAAGGGTCCCGGCTCCGGCCGCGAGACCGCCATCCGCTCCCTGCAGGCCACCGGCCTGGAGGTCGGGCAGATCTCCGACGTCACCCCCCAGCCGCACAACGGCTGCCGCCCCAAGAAGCGTCGCCGGGTCTGACCCGCCGCTCCTGACTCTTAGAAAACCAGGGAGAGACCACTGTGGCCCGTTACACCGGAGCCGACTGCCGCCTGTGCCGGCGCGAGAAGATGAAGCTGTTCCTCAAGGGCAGCAAGTGCGAGTCCGCGAAGTGCCCGATCGAGATCCGTCCCTACCCCCCGGGTGAGCACGGTCGCGGTCGCACCAAGGACAGCGAGTACCTCCTGCAGTTGCGTGAGAAGCAGAAGGCCCGCCGCATCTACGGCGTGCTGGAGAAGCAGTTCCGCGGCTACTACGAAGAGGCCAACAAGAAGTCGGGCAAGACCGGTGAGGTCCTGCTGCAGATCCTCGAGAGCCGCCTGGACAACGTAGTCTACCGGGCCGGCTTCGCCAAGTCCCGCGACATGTCGCGCCAGCTGGTGCGCCACGGCCACATCAAGGTCAACGGCCGCAAGGTCGACATCCCGTCCTACCGGGTGACCGCGAACGACATCATCGAGGTGGCTGCGAAGTCCGTCGAGATGGTCCCGTTCCAGGTGGCCCAGGCCGAGGCCGGCTCCAAGCCCATCCCCGCGTGGCTCGAGGTCATCAGCAGCCAGCTCAAGGTGCTCGTGCACTCGATCCCGGCCCGGCAGGTCATCGACACGCCGGTCCAGGAGCAGTTGATCGTCGAGCTCTACTCGAAGTAGAAGGACCCCCTCGCCCCCCACGCCACGCTCCGCGCGGCGCGGGACCCTGCGAGGGAGCCGAACAAGCACAGTTCGACGGCGGGACGGGCGGACCGATGTCCGTCCCGCCGGCACTGCCCCCTCATGGCGTCATATGGCGGTCGCCGGAGGACCTGGAGGAGAACCATGCTCATCGCACAGCGCCCCACCCTGACCGAGGAGACGATCGACGCCTCGCGTTCGCGGTTCGTCATCGAGCCGCTCGAGCCGGGCTTCGGCTACACCCTCGGCAACTCCCTGCGCCGCACCCTGCTGTCCTCGATCCCCGGCGCTGCTGTCACCAGCATCCGCATCGAGGGCACGTTGCACGAGTTCACCACCGTGCCGGGGGTGAAGGAGGACGTCACCGAGCTCATCCTGAACCTCAAGGGCCTGGTCGTCAGCTCCGACTCCGACGAGCCCGTCACCATGTACCTGCGCAAGCAGGGCCCCGGTGAGGTCACCGCCGCCGACATCGCGCCCCCGGCCGGTGTCGAGGTGCACAACCCCGAGGTGCACCTCGCAACCCTGAACGCCAAGGGCCGCCTGGAGATCGAGCTGGTCGTCGAGCGTGGCCGCGGCTACGTCCCGGCCACCCAGAACAAGCAGCCCGGTCAGGAGATCGGTCGCATCCCCGTGGATTCGATCTACTCCCCGGTGCTCAAGGTGACCTACGCCGTCGAGGCGACGCGCGTCGAGCAGCGCACCGACTTCGACCGCCTCGTGGTCGATGTCGAGACCAAGCCCTCCATGGAGCCCCGCGACGCCATCGCCTCCGCCGGCTCGACGCTGGTGGAGCTGTTCGGCCTGCTGCGCGAGCTGAACGTCGACGCCGAGGGAATCGAGGTCGGGCCCAGCCCGGCCGAGGCCGCCGACATCGCGAACTTCTCGATGCCGATCGAGGACATGGACCTCACCGTCCGGTCCTACAACTGCCTCAAGCGCGAGGGTGTGCACACCGTCGGTGAGCTCGTCACCCGCTCCGAGGCCGACCTGCTCGACATCCGCAACTTCGGTGCGAAGTCGATCGACGAGGTCAAGCTGAAGCTGGCTGCCATGGGTCTCGCGCTCAAGGACAGCCCGCCCGGGTTCGTCCCCACCTCGGTGGAGAGCTACGACGAGACCTACGACGAGAGCTACCCGGGCGAGGCGCAGTACGCCGACGGCCAGGAGTACACCGAGGGCGACTTCCGGGAGACCGAGCAGCTCTGATCGACGGATCCCGTTGCCGGGCGCCCCACGGCGTCCGGCAGCGGTGTCCCGCCGGGAACGGTCCCACCGGGCCCGGAGTTCCACCCATCAGATGATCGCGCGGCCTGCTCCGAGTCTCGGGCGGCCTGAGGAAGGACCGACATGCCTACTCCCACCAAGGGCCCCCGCCTCGGCGGTTCGCCGTCGCACGAGCGGCTGATGCTGGCGAACCTCGCCACCTCGCTGTTCGAGCACGGCCGGATCACCACCACCGAGACCAAGGCCAAGCGGCTCCGCCCGCTGGCCGAGAAACTCGTGACGCTGGCCAAGAAGGGCGACCTGCACGCCCGTCGGCAGGTCATGACCACCGTCCGCGACAAGAACGTGGTCCACCACCTGTTCGCCGAGATCGGTCCTCGCTTCGAGAACCGCCCCGGCGGCTACACCCGGATCACCAAGATCGGCCCCCGCAAGGGCGACAACGCCCCGATGGCCGTCATCGAGCTCGTCGAGGCCCTGACGGTGGCCCAGCAGGCCGTCGGCGAGGCCGAGCGCTCGCGTGGCACCCGCTTCGCCTCCGGTGCGGGCTCCGCCTCCGCCGCCGGCGAGGTCCCCGTCGACACGACCGCCGTGGCGGACGAGGCCAGCGACCAGGCCGACGCCGAGGCCACCGTGACCGACGTCTTCTCCCCTGCCGACGAGGTCCAGGACGAGAGCACCACCGAGGAGCAGCCCACCGCCGAGAACGGCGTCGTGGTCGAGGCCGACGGTGTCTCCCCCGAGGTCGCCGATGCGGCTGCCGCCGAGGTCAACGCCGCTGAGGTCAGCGACGGTGCCACGGCCGGCGACGCCGCCCCCGGCGGGGAGTCCCAGCCCGACCCGCGATGACACCGACGAACGCGACTCACCGCTGAACCAGAGCACGACGGACGAGCCCGCCACCGACACCGGTGGCGGGCTCGTCCGCGTCCGGCTCGGGGTCTCCTACGACGGGACGACCCTGCACGGCTGGGCAAGGCAGCCCGATCAGCGCACCGTGCAGGGCGAGCTCGAGCAGGCACTGGCCACGGTGCTGCGCCACGACGTCGGTCTGACCGTCGCCGGCCGCACCGACGCGGGCGTGCACGCGACCGGCCAGGTGGCCCACCTGGACCTGCCCGCCGCGGTCTGGGAGCAGCACCGGCCCATGCTGTTACGGCGCCTGCGCGGGGTGCTGAACGGCGACATCGCCGTCACCTCCGCCGAGGCCGTCGACCCGGACTTCGACGCTCGCTTCGCGGCCCTGGGCCGGCACTACGTCTACCGGCTGACCGACGTGGTCTCTGGCCCCCCGCCGTTGCGGCGAGCGGACACCGTGGGCTGGCCCAGGAGCCTCGACGTGCCGGCCATGCGGGTGGCCGCCGCCCTGCTGCTCGGCCAGCACGACTTTGCGGCGTTCTGCCGACGGCGGGAGGGTGCCACCACCATCCGGGTGCTCACCGACCTCGACGTCGTCCGAGACGCCGACCTGGTCACGGTGTCGGCGTCGGCGGACGCGTTCTGCCACTCGATGGTGCGCAGCCTCGTCGGGGGACTACTCGCCGTGGGGGAGGGCCGACGGGCGCCGGACTGGCCCGCGTCCCTGCTGACCCGCACCCGCCGCGCCGACGACGTCCCGGTGGCACCCGCGGGCGGGCTGACCCTGGTGCGGGTGGACTACCCGGCCGACGGCGACCTCGCCGCCCGGACCCGGGTGACCCGGGCCCGGCGCGACGAGGACTGACAGCTCAGAGCACCGCGGCGACGGCGTCGACCACCGGCACGTCGCCCCCGCGCAGCTCGATCACCGCCCCGGTCTTCGGGTCGTCCAGCAGGGCCACCAGCACGGCGGCGACGTCGTCCCGGGTGACCTCGCCCCCGTCGAGGTGCCGGGCCAGCTCGACCTGCCCGGTGCCGGCGTCGTCGGTGAGCGTGACCGGCCGCAGCACGGTGACGTCCAGCCCGGGCCGGGGCAGGACCGCCTTTTCGGCGGCCAGCTTGGCGCGCAGGTAGGCGACGAAGGCCTCGTCCACGCCGTCGGGGGTGGCCCCGTCGGCGACGGTGTCCACGCCGATCGAGGAGACGAGCAGGTAGGGGCGGACGCCGGCCGCCTCGGCGGCGTCGGCGAGCAGGACGGCCGCACCGCGGTCGACGGCGTCCTTGCGGGCGGGCCCGCTCGAGGGCCCACCACCGGCGGCGAAGACGACGCCGTCGGCGCCGCGGACGACGGCGGTCACGTCCTCCACGGAGGCGGACTCGAGGTCGAGCACGACGGGCTCGGCGCCGTCGTCGTTCAGGTCCTGGGTGTGGTCGGGGTTGCGGACGATGCCGACGACCTGGTCTCCGCGGGCGGTGAGCAGGCGGGTGGTCCGGCGGGCGATCTGTCCGTGGGCTCCGGCGATGACGATGCGCATGTCCCGGGCCCTACCCGGTGAACGACGCCGGCACTCAGGAGGCGGGCGGGCTCACCCGCCGGGCCCGCTCGAGCTCGGCGGGGGTGTCGCAGTCGGTCCACGGCACCGGGGCACCCGGGACGACCTCAGGGCGGTACCGGCGGACGGCCAGCGGCGCGAGGATCGCGCGGACCGAGGTGGGTCCCCGGAGGTCGGCGACCGCTGCCCGCAGCGCAGCCGTTCGCCACACCCCGAGCAGGTGCTGGTCGCGGCCGGTCGGGTCGACCACGACCACGCCGTCGCCGGTGAGCCGGTTCCGCAGGCCGGTCACCAGGGCCGCGGTGAGGAACGGCAGGTCGGCGGCCAGGACCGCCACGACGTCGGTGGTCACCGCGCCCAGCCCGGCCCGCAGCGCGGGGACCGGGCCGCCGCCGGGGGGTTGCTCCCGCAGGACGATGACCCCGTCCGGGACGGGTTGCGGGGGACCGACGACGATGCGCAGGTCGGCGTCGGCCACCGCCGCGAGCACCGTGGCGAGCATGGTGCGGCCGCCGACCTCCAGTTGGGGCTTCGCCCGGCCGCCCAGGCGCGCGGCCCGGCCCCCGGCCAGCACGACGGCGGAGTACGCCGGCAATCCGCTCACGTGGTGGACGGTAGGTGGCTACCGGTGGGTACCGTCGTCACCGTGGGACGAGTCACCAACCGGACGCCGGTGCTGCGCATCCGCGGCGCGCAGCACAGCACCCGCCCGGACACCGTGGCCAGCGAGGAACCGCTGGAGATCCGGCTGGACGGGACTCCGCTGGCGGTCACCATGCGTACCCCGGGCGACGACTTCGACCTGGTGCACGGCTTCCTGGCCACCGAAGGCGTGATCCGGTCCGCGGACGACGTCCTGTCACTGCGGTACTGCGACTCCTTCGACGACAGCGGCCGCAACACCTACAACGTGGTCGACGTGGCCCTGGCCCCCGGTGTCGAGGCGCCGGACACCGCACTGGACCGGAACTTCTACACGACCAGCTCGTGCGGGGTCTGCGGCAAAGCCAGCATCGACGCGATCCGCACCAGGACCGTCTTCGACGTCCCCGCCGACGAGACCCGGCTGACCCTGGCGACCCTGCTGGCGCTGCCGGACCGGTTGCGGGCCGCGCAGGCCGTCTTCGACCGGACCGGCGGCCTGCACGCCGCCGGGCTCTTCACCGCCGAGGGCGAGCTGGTGGCCCTGCGGGAGGACGTGGGCCGGCACAACGCCGTCGACAAGGTGGTCGGGGACGCTGTGCGGGCCGGCCGGCTGCCGCTGGCCGGGCACGTGCTGATGGTCAGCGGGCGCTCCAGCTTCGAGCTGACCCAGAAGGCCGCGATGGCCGGCGTCCCGGTGCTGGCCGCGGTCTCGGCGCCCAGCTCGTTGGCCGTCGAGCTCGCCGAGTCCACCGGCATCACCCTGATCGGTTTCCTCCGCGGCGACGGCTGCAACGTCTACAGCCACACCCGCAGGCTCGTCCTCCCCGACTGACCTGCCCGGCCCTTGCCGAGATGGCTGTCCCGCCGGCTACGTACCTGCCGAAAGGCCGGCCAGCAGGAGTGGCTCAGCGCAGCCGCACCGGGCCCCTGGCCGCGCTGGGAGCGCGAGATCAGACATGGTCCCCACCCCGCAACTGACTGACCACGTGCGGCAGCAACGGGCCCAGCACGGCCAGCCCGTCGCGCACCCCGCCGGTGGAGCCCGGCAGGTTGACGATCAGCGTCCGGCCCGCGGTGCCGGCGAGGCCCCGGGAGAGCACCGCGGTGGGCACGGCGGGCTGGCCGTACCGGCGGACGGCGTCGGCGATGCCCGGGGCGTCACGCTCCAGCACCAGCCGTGTCGCCTCGGGGGTGACGTCGGTCGGGGTCAGCCCGGTGCCGCCGGTGGTCAGCACCAGGTCGGCACCCGAGGAGACGGCCGCGCGCAACACCTCGGCGAGCTGCTCGACGTCGTCCGGGCGGACGTGCGGGCCCTCGACCTCGAAGCCCAGCTCGCGCAGGCCGTCGGCCAGCGCCTGGCCGGAGCGGTCCTCGTACACCCCGGCCGCGGCCCGGTTCGAGGCGGTGACGACGACGGCGCGAGCGCCGGCGGGCACCGTCATCGGGTCCAGTCACCCTTCTTGCCACCGGACTTGGCGAGCAGCCGGACGTCGCTGATGACCGCACGCGGGTCGACGGCCTTGACCATGTCGATGACGGTCAGCCCGGCGACGGCGACCGAGGTCAGCGCCTCCATCTCCACCCCGGTGCGGTCGGCGGTGCGCGCGGTCGCGACGATCTCCACGGCCTCGTCGGTGACCTCGAGCTCGACTGTCACGCCGTGCAGGGCGATCGGGTGGCAGAGCGGGATGAGGTCCGGCGTCCGCTTGGCCCCGGCGATGCCGGCGATCCGGGCGACGGCGATCGCGTCGCCCTTGGGCACGCCCTCCCCGCGCAGCAGCGCGACGACCTCCGGGCTGATCAGCACCCGGCCGGCCGCCGTCGCCACCCGGGCCGTGACGGCCTTGGCGGTGACGTCGACCATCCGGGCGGCGCCCTTCTCGTCCACGTGCGTCAGGCGGGGTCCGGCGGGGGTCTGGCTCACTGCAGGGCTCCTTCGATGAGGATGACGCCGACCGGGGCGCCCGCGGGCAGCTCGGTAACGTCCTCGGGGACGACGACGAGGCAGTTCGCCCGCGCCAGGTGGGCCACCAGGTGCGAGCCGGGCCCGCCGACCTGGGACACCTCACCGGCGTCGAACCAGCCGCGCAGGTACTGCCGGCGCGCGGCGGGGGAGACCAACGGCCCGGACAGCCGCGCCGTCGTCGCCAGCCGGTCGGGGTGGGTGAGGCCCATCGCGCGGCGCAGCGCGGGCCGGACGAACACCTCGAAGGACACGAACGAGCTCACCGGGTTGCCCGGCAGGGTGACTACCGGGACGCCGTCCACGGTGCCGCAGCCCTGCGGTCCACCAGGCTGCATGGCGACCTTCACGAACTCGACGGTGCCCAGCGCCCCGAAGGCGTCCTTGACCACCTCGTAGGCGCCCATGCTCACGCCGCCGCTGGTGATCAGCAGGTCCGCGGTGGCCAGCTCGGACCGGACCGTGGCGAGGAACTGGTCGACGTCGTCGGGCACGAAGTGCAGCGTGCGGGCCTCACCTCCCGCGGCCTCCACGGCGGTGGCCAACAGCAGCGAGTTGGACTCGTAGATCTGCCCCGGCGCCAGCGGCTGCCCGGGCGCGACGAGCTCGGTGCCGGTGGAGAGCACCAGCACCCGCGGCCGGCGCCGGACGACGACGGTCGAGCGACCGACCGAGGCGGCCAGCCCCAGCTGCGAGGACCCCAGGACCACCCCGGCGGACAGCGCGACCTCGCCCTGGGTGATGTCCTCCCCGGCGTGCCGCACGTGGGTCCCGGCCATGGGGGAGGAGGTGATGGTGACGGTGTCGGTGGCGCCGTCGGTGCGCTCCACCGGGACGATGACGTCCGCCCCCGCGGGCAGCGGCGCGCCGGTCATGATCCGGTGCACCGTGCCCGGCTCCAGCGCAGGGACGTCGGTGCGCCCGGCGGGCAGGTCCGCGGCCACCGGCAGCCGCACCGGCGCCTGCCCGCTCGCGGCGCCGACGTCGTCCCAGCGCGCGGCGTAGCCGTCCATCGCGGAGTTGGTGAAGACGGGCAGGCCGACGGCGGCGGTCACGTCCTCGGCCAGCACCCGGCCGGCGGCCTCGGCCAGCGGCACCTCCTCGGTGCCGGGCTGCCGGAGCAGCGCGGCGACGACCTGCTGGTGTTCCTCGACCGTGCGCACGGTGTCATCCTCACCCGCGGGCCCCCGTCGCGTCCGATCGGCCGCCATGACGAGACGGCGACAGGTCGATAGATTGGCCGGGTGACCGAGACCGACCGCATCCTGCAGGCCAACGCCGACTGGGTGGCCCGGTTCCCCGGGTCCAAGCCGGTACAACCCGCCCGCCACGTCGCCGTGGTCGCCTGCATGGACTCCCGGATGCCGCTGTTCCCGCTGCTGGGCCTGGAGGTCGGGGACGCCCACGTCATCCGCAACGCCGGCGGCGTGATCACCGACGACACCCTGCGGTCGCTGACCATCTCCCAGCACCTGCTGGGCACCCGGGAGACGGTGCTGGTGCACCACACCGACTGCGGGCTGCAGAAGACCGACGACCAGGGGCTGGCCGACCTGGTCGAGGCGGCCACCGGGCACCGCCCGCCGTGGCCGGCCCGCACCTTCGTCGACGTCGACGACGATGTGCGGCAGTCCCTCCGGCTGCTGCGCGAGACTCCCTACCTGCTCTCCCACGACGTCCGCGGCACGGTCTACGACGTGACGACCGGCGAGCTGCGCGAGGTCCGGTGAGCTCCTCGCGCCGGTCCCTGCTGGCCGCGACCGCGGTCGGGGTGACCCTGCTGGCGGGGTGCACCTCCACCGTGGACGGCACCGCGAGCGCCGGCGCCACCAGCGCACCGGGCACGACGGGGTCCCCGTCCGGGTCCTCGGCGCCGACCACGGGGTCCGCGCCGACCGGTCAGGTGACGCCGGCCCCCGAGGTCGGGCCGGGCACCGGCGCCGAGGCCCGCCGGCTGGCGGCGGTGAGCTCGCTGATCGTCACCACCAGCCCGGAGCGGACCGACAGTTGCTTCCCCAGCGGCCCGTTCGGCAGCGCCCGCAGCGTCGACTCGCTGTACTTCGGCGACGGCCGGGTGGAGCAGGAGCTGGACCGCTGGGGGTTCGTGGTCGGCTGGGGCAATTGCGCTCAGGACACCGCGGGGAACGGCTCGCTGGTGCTGATCAGCGAGGTGTCGGACCCGGACTCCGCGGCCGCGGCGGCCACGGCGTTCAACGAGATCGCGCTGGGCTTCGACTACGGCGACCAGCAGCCGGTCGAGCTGGCCGCGCTCGGTGTCACCGCCGCGCAGACGACGGGCGGCTCGGACTCCGCGGGCGCCTCCACCGACACCATCCAGGCCTGGGTTGCCACCGGCCGGATGCTCGCCTACGCCTACGTGGACGCCCCCGCCGGCGGCGGGCCGGACCTGATCACCCGTCAGCTGCAGGACCAGTTGTCCCTGGTGGGCGCCTTCCAGCCGACGCCGCAGGACCAGGTGCCCGACCTGCCCAACGACGCGCTGGGGCTGGCGGCTCTCGCCCTGGACCCGCCCGGTGACCTCAACCGGTTCACCGGCACCTACGACCTGGAGGGCTACCTCCGGTTGGCCATCGACCCCGTCGTCGAACGGCAGCTGCTCACCACCAACGGGCTGACCGGCTTCTTCGCCAAGCAGTCCAGCGACGACTCGACGTCCCTGGGCTACGCCGTCGCGCTGTACGCCTTCCCGTCCTCGGCGCAGTCCAACGCCGTCTACACCGGCTTCGCGCAGCTGGAGGCCACCGCCTTCGGGGGCGCCCCGTTCGCGCTGCCGGCCATCCCCGAGGCGCCCTGCTTCGCCTTCGACGGGGGCGGCGGGAGCTTCTACCAGCGCTGCTACGTGGGCTACGGCTCCTACCTGGCCAGCGTCGACGTGACCGGGCTGACTGCGATCGACGACTACGCCCCGATGAACACGCTGCTGCCCCAGCAGCGGGACCTGATCGACGGCTGAGCGGCCCCCGGCGGGCTGGTACTGTCCTCTCCTGGTGCGCGCTGCCGGCTGGTGCACGCGTGCTGTCGATCGGTCTCCCGTCCTCGGTGAGGCGATCCACCAGCCACCCGACGACGAGGAAGTGGGCCCCCGTGCGCACGTACACCCCCAAGCCCGGTGACATCACCCGGGCCTGGCACGTCATCGACGCCACCGACGTGGTGCTCGGTCGACTGGCCACGCACACCGCGCAGCTCCTGCGCGGCAAGCACAAGCCGCAGTACGCCCTGCACGTGGACACCGGCGACTTCGTCGTCGTCATCAACGCGGGCAAGGTGGCGCTGACGGGCAACAAGCGCAACGCGAAGGTCGCCTACCGGCACTCGGGCTACCCGGGTGGTCTGCGGGCGATCAACGTCGGCGACGAGCTCAAGACCCGTCCGGACCGCGTGATCGAGCGCGCTGTCAAGGGGATGCTGCCGCACAACACGCTGGGCCGGCAGATGCTCTCCAAGCTCAAGGTCTACGCCGGGCCCGAGCACCCGCACCAGGCCCAGCTGCCCCAGACCTTCGAGATCAAGCAGGTGTCCCAGTGATCGAGCTCGCGAGATCACCATTCAGCACGGCACCGTCGGTCACGACGCTGACGAGCGCTAGCGAGGAGAGCAAGTGACCACCCCGATGACGGCGCCCCAGACCGTGACCGACGCCGACGGCCGCCCGATCCAGACTGTGGGCCGCCGCAAGGAGGCCATCGTCCGGGTGCGTCTGCTCCCCGGTACCGGTCAGTTCACGCTGAACAACCGGACCATCGAGGAGTACTTCCCGAACAAGGTCCACCAGCAGCTCATCCGTGAGCCCTTCACCATCCTGGAGAAGGGCGAGCAGTACGACGTCGTCGCGCTGCTCGGCGGTGGCGGGGTCTCCGGCCAGGCCGGTGCCCTCCGTCTGGGGATCGCCCGGGCGCTCATCGAGATCGAGCCCGACGACCGTCCCGCGCTGAAGAAGGCCGGCTTCCTGACTCGTGACCCCCGGGCCACCGAGCGCAAGAAGTACGGCCTGAAGAAGGCGCGCAAGGCGCCCCAGTACTCCAAGCGCTGACCGGGTAGTCCGTGGGTCGCCTCTTCGGGACCGACGGCGTCCGGGGTCGGGCCAACGCCGACCTCACGCCGGAGGTGGCCCTCTCGGTGGCACGTGCTGCCGCCAGCGTGCTCGCCGACCGCGACGGGACCTCGCGTCCCGTCGCGGTCGTCGGGCGCGACCCCCGCGCGAGCGGGGAGATGCTCGAGGCCGCGGTCGTCGCAGGCCTCACGAGTGCGGGCGCCGAGGTGCTGCGGGTGGGCGTCGTCCCCACCCCGGCCGTCGCGTTCCTCACCGGCCGGACCGGCGCCGACCTCGGTGTGATGATCTCGGCCAGCCACAACCCGATGCCCGACAACGGCATCAAGCTGTTCTCCCGCGGCGGGCACAAGCTGCCCGATGCGCTCGAAGCGGCCATCGAGCGGCGCATCGCCGGGCACCTGACGGCCTCCGACGCGCCCGAGTACCGGCCGACCGGCGGCGGCGTGGGCCGCGTGCGGGACCTGCCGAACGCCGCCGAGGACTACACCGACCACGTGCTGTCCGCGCTGCGCCAGCCGCTGTCCGGGCTGCGCGTCGTCGTCGACTGCGCACACGGCGCCGCCTCGCGCTGCGCCCCCGAGGTCTACCGGCGGGCCGGGGCCACCGTGCACGTCATCGGTGGCGAGCCCGACGGCTGGAACATCAACGACGGCATCGGCTCGACCCACCTGGGCCCGCTGCAGGCCGCTGTCGCCCGCACCGGCGCCGACATCGGCATCGCCCACGACGGCGACGCCGACCGTTGCCTGGCCGTCACCGCGCAGGGCGACCTGGTGGACGGCGACGAGATCCTGGCGATCTGTGCGCTGGCGCTGCACGAGAGCGGCAATCTGCTGCAGGACACCGTCGTCGCCACCGTGATGAGCAACCTGGGCTTCCACCACACGATGCGTGACGCCGGCATCACCGTGGCCACCACGGCCGTGGGCGACCGCTACGTGCTCGAGGCGTTGCGCTCCCGCGGCCTCTCGCTGGGCGGTGAGCAGTCCGGGCACCTGGTGTTCCTGGACTGGGCGACCACCGGTGACGGCCTGCTGACCGGCCTGGCGCTGCTGTCCCGGATGTCGGCCACCGGATCCTCGCTGGCCGACCTCGCCTCCGTCGTCCAGAAGCTGCCGCAGGTCCTGATTAACGTGCCGGTCAGCGACCGGCTCGCGGTCGTGGAGTCCGACGACGTCGCCCGCGCGGTCAACGCCGTCGAGGCCGAGTTGGGTGAGGACGGCCGGGTGCTGCTGCGCCCCTCGGGTACCGAGCAGCTGGTCCGGGTGATGGTCGAGGCCCCCACCCAGGAGCAGGCCGACGCCGTCGCGCACCGACTGGCCGAGGTCGTCGCCGCCGTCTGACCCCTCCCGCCGGGACCGCTGGTTGCGGCTCGGGGGCCTCGGGCACCAGTACCCTCATCGGAATGTGCGGCATCGTGGGGTACGTCGGTCCTCAGAACGCGTTGGACGTCGTCCTGGAGGGACTCCGTCGGCTGGAGTACCGCGGGTACGACTCGGCCGGGGTCGCAGTCCTCGCCGACGGTGAGCTGGCGACGGCGAAGAAGGCCGGCAAGGTCGCGAACCTGGAGAAGGAGCTGGCCGACGAGGCCCTCCCGTTCGCCACGATCGGGATCGGGCACACCCGGTGGGCCACCCACGGCGGGCCCACCGACCGCAACGCGCACCCGCACACCTCCGCCGACGGCACGGTCGCGGTGATCCACAACGGGATCATCGAGAACTTCGCCGCGCTGCGCACCGAGGTGGAGGCGACCGGGGTCGAGTTCACCTCCGAGACCGACACCGAGGTCGTCGCCCACCTGCTCGCCGCCGTCTACCCGACGCTGCCGGCCGGTGAGGGCCGACTCGCCGAGGCCATGCGCGTGGTGTCCCGCCGCCTGGAGGGCGCCTTCACCCTCGTCGCCAGCCACGCCGCCGAGCCTGACACGCTGGTCGCCTCCCGTCGCAACTCCCCGCTGGTCGTCGGGGTCGGGGACGGCGAGTACTTCCTCGGCTCGGACGTCGCGGCCTTCATCGGGCACACCCGCAACGCCCTGGAGCTGGGTCAGGACCAGGTCGTCGAGCTGCACCGCACGCGCGGGGTGACCGTGACCGACTTCCACGGTGCCGTCGTCGAGCCGCTGGCCTACGCGGTGGACTGGGACGCCGAGGCCGCCGAGAAGGGCGGCTACGACTGGTTCATGCTCAAGGAGATCGCCGAGCAGCCGCGGGCCGTGGCGGACACCCTCCTGGGGCGCCTCGGCGAGCGCGGCGAGATCGTGCTGGACGAGGTCCGGATCTCCGACGAGGACCTGCGCGGGGTCACCAAGGTCTTCGTGATCGCCTGCGGCACGGCCTACCACGCTGGTCTGATCGCCAAGTACGCCATCGAGCACTGGACCCGGATCCCGGTCGAGGTCGAGCTGGCCAGCGAGTTCCGCTACCGGGACCCGGTGCTGGACCGCTCCACGCTGGTCGTCGTCATCTCCCAGTCCGGCGAGACGATGGACACCCTGATGGCGCTGCGGCACGCCAAGGAGCAGCAGGCGCGGGTGCTGGCCATCTGCAACGCCAACGGGTCGACCATCCCGCGCGAGTCCGACGCCGTGCTCTACACCCGGGCCGGACCCGAGGTCGCCGTCGCCTCCACCAAGGGCTTCCTGACCCAGGTGGTGGCCTGCTACCTGGTCGGGTTGTTCCTGGCCCAGGTGCGCGGCCTCAAGTACGAGGACGAGGTGGCCGCCGTCGTCACCGAGCTGCGCAAGCTCCCCGAGCAGATCACCGAGGTCCTGGCCGACATGGACGGCGTCCGGGAGCTGGGCCGGTCGCTGGCCACCGAGTCGACGATCCTCTTCCTCGGCCGCCACGTCGGGTACCCGGTGGCGCTGGAGGGGGCCCTCAAGCTCAAGGAGCTGGCCTACATCCACGCCGAGGGCTTCGCCGCCGGCGAGCTCAAGCACGGGTCGATCGCGCTCATCGGCGAGGGCACTCCGGTGATCGTCGTGGCGCCGTCGCCGCACGGCCGGGAGTCGCTGCACGGCAAGGTGGTGTCCAACATCCAGGAGGTCCGGGCCCGCGGAGCGCGCACGATCGTCATCGCCGAGGAGGGTGACGACGAGGTGCTGCCCTACGCCGACCACGTCATCCGGGTGCCGCGCACCCCGACGCTGCTGGCGCCGGTCGTGACGACCATCCCGCTGCAGATCCTGGCCTGCGAGATCGCCGACACCCGCGGCCTGGACGTGGACATGCCCCGCAACCTGGCGAAGTCCGTCACCGTCGAGTGATGGACCCGGCTGCCCCCCACGCCACGCTGCGCGCGCCGCGGGTCCCTGCAGCCGGGCCGTTCCAGCACGTCACCGCGCCGTGATCGTCGGCGTGGGGATCGACGTCTGTCCGGTGCAGCGGTTCGCCGTGTCGCTGAGCCGCACCCCGGGGCTGCGGGACCGGTTGTTCACCGCCGCTGAGCAGTGCACTCCCTCGGGGGCTCAGCGCACCGGTGAGTCCCTGGCCGCGCGCTTCGCGGCCAAGGAGGCGTTGGCCAAGGCGCTGGGCGCGCCCGGCGACCTGCACTGGCACGACGCCGAGGTCGTCGTCGGCGAGCACGGGCGGCCGTTGCTCGAGGTGCGCGGCACGGTGGCTGCCCGGGCCGACGCGCTGGGCGTCACGTCCTGGCACGTGTCGTTGAGCCACGACGGGGGCATCGCCTTAGCTGTGGTGATCGCCGAGAAGGACTCGTGACCGGGCTCTACACCGCCGACCAGGTCCGGACGGCGGAGCAGCACGCGCTCATCGGTCTGCCCGGCGGCGCCCTCATGCAGCGGGCCGCGAGCGGCCTGGCCACCCTGTGCCTGCAGCTGGTCGGGCGGGCGCACGGGCTACGGGTGGTGCTCCTGGTCGGGGCCGGGGACAACGGCGGCGACGCACTCTGGGCCGGCGTCCTGCTTGCCGGCCGGGGGGCCGCCGTCACCGCGCTGCTGCTCGCCCCGGACCGCGCGCACGGGCCGGGTCTGGCCGCGCTGCGCCGAGCCCGCGGCCGGGTCGCCACCACGACCGGGGACGCCGGGCTGGACCGCGCCGATCTGGTGCTGGACGGGATCGTCGGCATCGGGGGCCGCGGCGGGCTGCGTCCCGAGGCCGCGGCGGCCGTCGCGGCGGCGGTGCGCGGGCCGGGCCTGCTGGTCGCCGTGGACCTGCCCAGTGGCGTGGACGCCGACACCGGCGGCGTCGAGGGCGAGGCGTTCCCGGCCCAGCACACCGTGACGTTCGGCGCCGTCAAGCCCGGTCTCGTCGTGGGTGCCGGCCGCGGGTACGCGGGCACGGTGCACCTGGTCGACATCGGGCTCGAGCTGCCGGCGCCCACCGCGTGCCGACTGACCGACGGCGACGTGGCGGCCCGGCTGACCGAGCCCGGCTCCGGGGACGACAAGTACAGCCAGGGCGTGGTCGGCGTCGTCGCCGGCTCCGCGACCTACCCGGGCGCCGGGGTGCTGTGCACGGGGGCTGCGCTGCGCGCCCGGCCTGGGCTGGTGCGGTACGCGGGTACCGCCGCCGAGGGCGTCCGTGCGGCCTGGCCCGAGGCGATCGTGACAGCCGGCCGCCCCGCGGACGCCGGCCGGGTGCAGGCCTGGGTGGTCGGCCCCGGCATGGGCACCGACGACGAGGCGCGCAGCGTGCTCGCCGAGGTGCTCAGCTTCGACCTGCCGGTGCTGGTGGACGCCGACGGCCTCACCATGCTCGCCACCGACCCGGCCCTGGCCCGGGGCCGCTCCGCGGCCACCGTGCTGACCCCGCACGACGGGGAGTTCACCCGCTTCGGCTGGGACCTGGGGGCCGACCGGATCGGTGCCGCCCGGGCCGCGGCCGCCGACTTGGGCGTCACGGTGCTGCTCAAGGGTGACGCGACCGTCGTCGCCGGACCGGACGGCACCACGTTCGTGAACGGGACAGGGACGCCCTGGCTGGCCACCGCCGGCACCGGGGACGTGCTGGCCGGCATCACCGGGGCGTTCCTGGCCACCGGCCTGGACGCCACCGAGGCCGCGGCGGTCGCCGCGCACGTGCACGGCCGGGCCGGCCAGCTGGCTGCATCGGGTGGTCCGCTGATTGCCGGCGACCTGGTGCGCCGCCTGCCCGAGACCCTGCACCGGATCCGCGTCGGCGCCTGAGCACCCGTCCGACCCCAGCGCCGACCGCGCCGCCCCAGGAGCATCGTTCTCCGCGACCACCGCCCCGCCGCAGGACCGCGATAATCGCGACTATCGCCGCCCGAGGAGCGGCGTTCTTCGCGACTTCCGCCGCCTGAGGGGCGGCGTTCTTCGCGACTTTCGCCGCCTGAGGGGCGGCGTTCTTCGCGACTTTCGCCGCAGGTGGGGCGTGGGCGGGCGCGGGGGCCTGGGAGACTGGCGTCCGTGACTGTGCACAACAGGGCCGAGATCGTCGTCGACCTGGACACGATCGCGGCCAACGCCGCCGCCCTGCGCGAGCGCGCCGGTCGGCCGCTGATGGCCGTGGTCAAGGCCGACGGGTACGGCCACGGCCTGGTGCCCGCCGCCCGGGCTGCGCTCGCCGGGGGCGCCGACGCCCTGGGCGTCACGGTGCTCGAGGAGGCGTTGGCGCTGCGGGCTGCCGGCGTCACCGCGCCGGTGTTGTCCTGGCAGCACGTGCCGGGGGCGGACTACGCCGCCGCGCTGGCCGCCGACGTCGAGGTCTCGGTCAACGCGGGCTGGGCCCTGGCCGAGGTGGTCGACGCCGCGCGCGCGACCGGCCACACCGCACGGGTCCAGCTGTTCATCGACACCGGTCTGTCCCGCGAGGGCGCCACCCGGGCGGACTGGCCCGCCCTCGTCGCCGCAGCCGCCCGGGCGCAGGCCGACGGGGACGTCGTCGTCGTCGGGCTGTGGAGCCACCTGGCCTACGCCGACGCGCCCACGCACCCGACCATCGCGGCGCAGGTCGCGGTGTTCGAGGAGGCGACGGCGCTGGCCCGCGAGGCCGGTCTGACCGAGGCCCGCCGGCACCTGGCCAACTCCGCGGCGACCCTCACGCTGCCGCACACCTGGTACGACATGGTCCGGCCGGGGGTGGCGGTCTACGGGCTGGACCCGCTGGAGGGCGACCCTGCGCAGTACGGGCTCCGGCCGGCCATGTCCGTCCGCGCGCGAGTGGCGCTGACCAAGCGGGTGCCCGCGGGGGTCGGGGTGTCCTACGGCCACAGCTACCACACCACCGCGGAGACGACGCTGGCGCTGGTCCCGGTGGGCTACGCCGACGGGGTGCCGCGCGCCGGGGGCAACACCGCACGCGTGCTGGCGGCGGGGGAGCAGCGCACCATCGCCGGTCGGGTCTGCATGGACCAGTTCGTGCTCGACCTCGGGGACGACGAGGTGCAGCCCGGCGACGACGTGGTGCTCTGGGGCCCGGGGGACCGCGGCGAGCCGACTGCGCAGGACTGGGCAACCGCGCTGGGCACCATCCACTACGAGCTGGTCACCCGGGTCGGCGGGCGTTTCACCCGCGTCTACACCGGTACCGCCGGGGTCCCGGCGTGAGCGCCGCACGACCGCGGGTGCCGCACGCCAAGCGCTTGCAGCCGATCGCGGTGCCGCACCCCACGCCGCGCACTGTCGGCATCCTCGGCGGGATCGTCGGACTGGCCGCGGCGAGCGCCGCGGTGGGGGTCGCCGTCACCCGGGCGGCCGGACGACGGGTCACCGCCGCCCAGCTGGGACCGGCTGCCGACCACGCCGAGATCGCCGCCGCCATCGATCCCACCGAGCGGCCCGCCGCCGTCCAGCGGGAGGACGACCCGCTCGGCTCGGGCAGCCGGGCACCCGACCGGACCGCGCT
This sequence comes from Mycobacteriales bacterium, assembly GCA_038233915.1. Classification (GTDB taxonomy): domain Bacteria; phylum Actinomycetota; class Actinomycetes; order Mycobacteriales; family Geodermatophilaceae; genus Klenkia. The sequence goes on from JBBSVA010000004.1 coordinate 42,966, forward strand.
GGTGCGGGCCAGCGACGGCGTGCCGCTGTCGGTGGAGGAGATCGGCCCGTCGGACGCCCCGCTGACCGTCGTCTTCGTGCACGGCTACACGTTGTCGATGGCGTCCTGGACCTTCCAGCGTCGTGACCTGGCGGCCTCGCTGGCCACCGAGAACGGCCACCGGCCCGATGCCCGGCTGGTGTTCTACGACCAGCGCGGCCACGGTTCCTCCGGGCGCGGGCCGGCCGAGCACTCGACCATCGAGCAGCTCGCCGACGACCTGGCCCGCGTGCTGGCCGAGCGGGTGCCGCGCGGCCCCGTGGTCCTGCTGGGGCACTCGATGGGCGGCATGACCGTGCTGTCGCTGGCCGCGCACCACCCGGAGCTCTTCGGCCCGCGGGTGGTCGGCGTCGGGCTGCTGTCGACGTCCAGCGGCGGTCTCTCGGACCTGGACCTGGGGCTGCCACACGTGCTGGCCCGGCTGCGCACCGCGGTCTTCCCCATCGCCGCGTACACGATGAAGCGCCGCCCGCAGTGGGCCGAGCGGACCCGCCGGATCGCCCGCGACCTGGTCTCGGCCGCGGTCAAGGCGCTCTCCTTCGCCGGGGACGACGTCGACCCCGCCCTGGTCCGGTATGTGGACGCGATGATCGCCGGCACCCCGGTCGACGTGATCGCGGAGTTCTACCCGGCGATCGCCGGCCTGGACGCCGACGCCGCCCTCGAGCCGCTGACCCGCATCCCCGTGCTGGTGCTGACCGGCGATGAGGACAAGATGATCCCGCGGGGGCACAGCGACCGGATCGTGGCCCGGCTCGAGGAGCTGGGCGCCGGCCCCGAGGAGTACGTCGTCGTCCCGGTGGCCGGGCACCTGGTGCCGTTGGAGCGCCCCGCCGAGGTCACCGCAGCGATCACCCGGCTGCTGCGCCGGGCGGGGGCCGAGCAGCAGGTCGCCCGGTGAGGGCGCCGGACCCGGTCGCCCTCGAGCTCACCGGGCGGGCCGCGACGATGGACTGGCCGACCCTGGCCGCCGCTGCCTCGACCTGCACGGCCTGCCCGGAGCTGGCCGCCGCGCGGCAACACGTCGTCGTCGGGGACGTGCCGGCCACCGGTCGGCCGCTGCTGGCGATCGTCGGCGAGGCGCCGGGCGCGACCGAGGACGAGACCGGCCGGCCCTTCGTGGGCCGCAGCGGCGTCCTGCTGGACCAGCTACTCGCCGAGGTCGGCCTGGACCGGGCGCAGACTGCGGTGCTCAACGTGGTCAAGTGCCGCCCGCCGGGCAACCGGACGCCGAGGGCCCCCGAGGTGGCCCGCTGCAGCGGCTGGCTGCGCCGGCAGCTGGACCTGCTCGACCCCCCGGCCGTGCTCGCGCTCGGGCTGTCCTCGGCGACGTGGTTCCTCGGGCCGAAGACGGTGCTCGGCCAGGCACGCGGACGGGCGCATCAGGTCGACGGCCGACAGGTCTGGGTGACCTACCACCCGAGTGCGGCGATCCGGTTCGGCCCGAACGGGGCGCCCCGGGCCGCGCTGGCGGAGGACCTGGCCACGATCGCCCGGGAGGTCCGCCGGTGAGGCGGGTGCTGGCCACTCCGGCCGACACGCACGCCTTCGGGGTCGAGCTCGCCGGGCTGCTGCGGGCCGGGGACCTGGTGCTGCTGTCCGGTCCGCTGGGCGCGGGCAAGACCGCGCTCACCCAGGGCATCGGCGCGGGGCTCGGCGTCCCCGGGCCGGTCACCTCGCCGACGTTCGTGCTGGCCCGGGTGCACCGCGGCGGCCGGCTGCCGCTGGTGCACGTGGACGCCTACCGGCTGGGCTCGGTGGCCGACGTCGACGACCTGGACCTGGACGCCGCGGCCGAGGAGTCGGTGACCGTCGTCGAGTGGGGGCACGGGCTGGTGGAGCAGTGGGCCGACGAGCACCTCGTCGTCGAGCTCACGCGCGGGGACGACGACGTACGGACGGCGGTGCTGGTCCCGCACGGGGGGTCCTGGACCGCCCGGCTCGACGCCCGCCCCCGCCGCGAGCGGACCACGGTGCGCGTGCTGCTGCTCGACGACTCCGACCGGGTGCTGCTCTTCCGGGACAGCGACCCCGGCCTGGACCCGGTCCCCAGCTGGTGGATGCTGCCCGGCGGCGGCATCGAGGACGGCGAGGACGAGGTCGCCGCGGTCGTCCGCGAGGTGGCCGAGGAGACCGGGCTGGTCCTGGACCGCGCCCAGGTCGCGGGTCCGCTCGCGCGGCGGCGGGTCCGGCACGCCTACAGCGACGTGGTCGTCGACCAGCGGGACGCCTTCTACGTCGTCCGGGTGCCGGGGTTCGCCGTCTCCACCGCCGGGTTCACCGAGGACGAGCAGCACACGGTGCTGGAGCACCGGTGGTGGAACCGTGCGGAGCTGGCCGGCGCCACCGACCCGGTCTGGCCGGTGCTGCTGCCCGAGCTTTGGGACCTGGCCGGGACGCCGGCCGACTGGCCCCGCGCGCTGCCCGACGTCGACGAGTCCTCCATCCCCTGACCACGAGCCCTCTGACGACGAGCCCCCCGACCACGGCGTCCGCCGACCGCCCCCGGGCCGGTGACTAACCTGGCTCCTCGTGCTCACCCTGGCGATCGACACCGCGACGCCGACCCTGGTGGTCGGTGTCGGCGAGCCGGGTCCCGGCGGCGGGGTGCTGGCCGAGGCGGCGCTGCCCTCGGGCACCCGGCACGCCGAGCTGCTGACCCCCACGATCTCCGCGGTGCTCGCCCACGCCGGGGTGCTCCTGGCCGACGTCGGGTCGCTGGTCGTCGGGCTGGGTCCGGGGCCCTACACCGGCCTGCGGGTCGGCATCGTCACGGCGGCGGCGATCGGTGACGCCCGTGAGCTCCCGGTGCACGGCGTCTGCTCGCTGGACGCCGTCGGCACCGGCGCCCGGGTCGTCGTCACCGACGCCCGGCGCAAGGAGGTGTACTGGCGGGCCTACGCCGCCGACGGCACCGCACTGACCGAGCCCGGGGTGGGCCGGCCCGAGGACCTCGAGCTGCCCGACCTGCCGGTGGTGGGCGACGTCCGTTTCGCCGAGCGGCTCGGCATCGACGTCACCCCCGCCGAGGTGAGCACCGCCGGCCTGCTGCGCACCGCCGCACCGCTGCTCGCGCACCCGCCGGCGCCGCTGGTCCCGCTCTACCTGCGCCGTCCCGACGCCGTCCCGAACGTGGTCCGCAAGGCCGTCTCGCAGGGGGTGCCGCGGTGATCGAGCTGAGGCCGATGACCCGGGCGGACCTGACCGCCGTCATGCGCCTGGAGGAGGAGCTCTTCGCCCCCGACACGTGGTCCCGGGCGATGTACCTGGAGGAGCTGGGCATGACCGACACCCGCAGCTACACCGTCGCCGTGGACCGCGACGAGGTCGTCGGCTACGCCGGTCTGATCGCGTACCCCGACGAGGCGCACGTGGCCACCATCGGGGTCACCGGCTCCCGGCAGGGCCAGGGCGTCGGCGGCCGGCTGTTGGACGCGCTGCTCGCCGAGGCCGACACCCGCAGCCCGGTCGTGCTGCTGGAGGTCCGGGCGACCGACACCGACACCCAGCGGCTGTACGCCCGGCGCGGGTTCGTGCCGATCGGCGTGCGGCCGCAGTACTACCCGCTGAGCGGGGAGGACGCCCTGGTGATGAAGCGTGGCTGAGCGCGGGGTGGGTGGGGGAGCGATCGTGCTCGGGTTCGAGACCAGCTGCGACGAGACCGGCATCGGCCTGGTCCGCGGGCAGACCCTGCTCTCCGACGCGCTGGCCACCTCGATGGCCGAACACGAGCGATTCGGCGGCGTGATCCCCGAGATCGCCTCCCGGGCGCACCTGGAGGCCATGGTCCCGACCGCGCACCGCGCGCTGGCCGACGCCGGTGTCGGGTTCGGTGACGTCGACGCGGTGGCGGTGACCAGTGGCCCGGGCCTCACCGGGGCGCTGCTGGTCGGCGTCGCTGCGGCGAAGGCCTACGCGCTGGCCCTGGACGTGCCGCTTTACGGGGTGAACCACCTGGTCGCGCATGTCGCGGTCGACGAGCTGGAGCACGGCCGGCTGGCCGAGCCGAGCATCGCCATGCTGGTGTCCGGCGGGCACAGCTCGCTGCTGCTGGTGCCCGACCTGGCCCAGGACGTGCAACCGCTGGGCCAGACGGTCGACGACGCCGCGGGCGAGGCCTTCGACAAGGTCGCCCGGGTGCTCGGCCTGCCCTTCCCGGGTGGCCCGCCGATCGACCGGGCGGCGCGCGCGGGCGACCCGCGGTCGATCGCGTTCCCGCGTGGGCTCACCGGTCCGCGGGATGCGCCCTACGACTTCTCCTTCTCCGGCCTGAAGACGGCGGTCGCCCGCTGGGTCGAGGCGCGCGAGCGGGCCGGGGAGCCGGTGCCGGTCGCCGATGTCGCGGCCGCGTTCCAGGAGGCCGTCGTCGACGTGCTGACCGCGAAGGCCGTGCGGGCCTGCCGGGACTACGGCGTCGACCACCTGGTCGTCGGCGGGGGAGTGGCGGCCAACAGCCGGCTGCGCGCGGTGGCCCAGGAGCGCTGTGCCGCCGCCGGGATCGTGCTCCGGGTGCCGAGCCCGCGGCTGTGCACCGACAACGGCGCGATGGTCGCGGCGCTGGGCTCCCGCCTGGTCGAGGCCGGGGTAGCGCCGTCCGCGCCGGACCTGGGGGCTGACAGCTCGCTGCCGGTCACCGTGGTCTCCCGCTGAAGGACCCACCCCCCGACCCGCTCATCGGGGCCGTTGCGCCGTGTTCTCGCACAGCAGGACGGTGGGCACGTCGGACACCCGCGTGACGACGACGACGGCGTGCCCGTCGCCCCTGCCGCGCAGCTGCCTCACCAGCGCCTCCGGCTCCACGGCCGACCCGCGCTTCTTCACCGTCACACTGCCGATCCCGCGCCCGCGCAGCAGGGCCTTGAGCCGCTTGACGGCGAAGGGCAGCACATCGGTCACCCGGTAGGAGCTGACCCACGGGGAGTCGCTCGGCGAGTCCGAGGTCAGGTAGGCGATCTGCTCGTCGACCAGCGTCGCTCCGAGCTCGGCGGCCACGGTGGCGACCAGCCCGGAGCGGATCACGGCGGGGTCGGGCTCGTGCAGCCACTCCCGCGGGGCGGCGACCGGCGCGCGTCCGGGATCGCTGTCGGCGGTGAGCTCGTGCCAGGTGCCGGCGCGCAGCTGGGTCGCCCGCCGCCAGGTGGTGGACGGTCCGCGCCCCCAGAGCAGCGCCTCGACGATCGAGCCGCCGACCGACACCCACTCGGCCTCGACGCCGGCCGGCACCCGGTCGTGGTCCAGACCCGGCGCCACCTTGACCACGCTGGTGGGCACCCGGTCCAGCAGCGCCGCCACCGTCGACCAGGGCGGGGACCAGCCGTCGGGGTCCAGCACCCGCCGGCCACCGGCCCGGCGGGCCGGGTCCAGCACGGCCGCGTCGCAGTCGGCGACCCGGCCGCCGGTGGCCGCGGCGACCAGGTCGACGACATCGGCGTCCAGCACGGTCACCCCGGTCAGCCCCAGGGTCGCGGTGTTCAGCGCGGTCAGTTCCCGGGCCACCGGGTCCCGGTCGACGGCGGTCACCCGGGCGCCGGCCCGGGCCAACGCGACGGTGTCGGTGCCCGAGGCGCAGCCCAGGTCGGCGGCCGAGGTCGCGCCGCCGGCGAGCAGCCGGGCGGCCCGCCGGTCGGCCAACGCCGGGCGGCCGGCCTGCTCCAGGGTGTCGCCGGTGAACAGCAGCCGGTCGGCATCCGCGCCGAAGGCCGCCCGGGCCTTCTCCCGTTGCCGGGCGACGCCCCAGGCCGGGCCGCCCACCTCGGGGCCGAACTCCGCGCGCAGCCGGGACAGCGCGGTGACGACGTCCGTGCGGGCGGTCAGGAGCACGCCCGCGCGGGTCAGCGCGGCGGCTCCGGTCGGGGTGGCCAGGGCACGGAGCTGGCGCAGCGTCTCGGCGGTCTCGTCCTCTGCCACCGGCACAGCCTGGCCCACGGTGTGGACCCGGCCGCGACCGGTGTTGAACGGCTGGCACTCGGGTGGGTAGAGTGCCAATCGACACGGGCCGGGCCTGACCCCCGCGACGGCAGACCCCGGCCTCCGTGCCACAGCATCCGCACCACCTGCACTGTCACAGCCACTGCTCGTCCGATGAGAAGAGGGGGAGTCACCACGTGACCACCGCCACCAAGGTCAGCATCAAGCCGCTCGAGGACCGCGTCGTCGTCCAGGCCAACGAGGCCGAGACCACCACCGCCTCCGGTCTGGTCATCCCGGACACCGCCAAGGAGAAGCCCCAGGAGGGCACCGTCATCGCCGTGGGCCCCGGCCGCATCGACGACAACGGCAACCGCGTCCCCCTGGACGTCAACGTGGGCGACGTCGTCGTCTACTCCAAGTACGGCGGCACCGAGGTGCGCTACGCCGGCGAGGACTACCTCGTGCTCTCCGCCCGCGACCTGCTGGCCGTCGTCGTCAAATGAAGGACCACGTCGCCCCCCACCGCACGCTCCGCGCGCGGCGGGACCCTGCGACGTAGCCGTTCCATCGCCTCACCTGACCGCCCCGGGCGACCCGAGCACCACCGGGTCCCGGGGCGGTCCGCTTTCCCCGACGTCACCCACCCCCCGATCGAGAGGTCCCCATGCCCAAGATCATCCAGTTCGACGAGGACGCCCGTCGCGCCCTCGAGCGCGGCGTCGACAAGCTGGCCGACACCGTCCGCGTGACCCTCGGCCCGCGTGGCCGCAACGTCGTCATCGACAAGAAGTTCGGTGCCCCGACGATCACCAACGACGGCGTCACCATCGCCCGTGAGGTCGACCTCGAGGACCCCTTCGAGAACCTCGGCGCGCAGCTGGCCAAGAACGTCGCCACCAAGACCAACGACGTCGCCGGTGACGGCACCACCACCGCCACGGTGCTGGCCCAGGCGCTGGTCCACGAGGGCCTGCGCAACGTGGCCGCCGGGGCCAACCCGACCGCGCTGGGCCGGGGCATCAACGCCGCCGTCACCGCGGTGCAGGCCGCCCTGGACGAGGCCGCGATCCCGGTCGACGACCGTCGCGCCATCTCCGGCGTCGCCACCATCTCCGCCCAGGACTCCGTCATCGGGGACCTGATCGGCGAGGCGATGGAGAAGGTCGGCAAGGACGGCGTCATCACCGTCGAGGAGTCCAACACCATGGACACCGAGCTGGTCGTGACCGAGGGCCTGGCCTTCGACAAGGGGTACCTGTCGCCGTACTTCGTCACCGACCAGGAGTCCATGGAGGCCGTCCTGGACGACGCCCTGCTGCTGCTCGTGGCGGGCAAGGTGTCGGCCCTGACCGACCTGCTCCCGCTGCTGGAGAAGGTGCTGGGCTCCGGTGCGCGTCCCATGCTGATCGTGGCCGAGGACGTCGAGGGCGAGGCGCTGTCCACCCTGGTGGTCAACTCCATCCGCAAGACGATCAAGGTCGTCGCGGTGAAGTCGCCGTTCTTCGGTGACCGCCGCAAGGCCTTCATGCAGGACCTCGCGATCGTCACCGGCGGCCAGGTCGTCACCGAGGACATCGGCCTCAAGCTCTCCGACGTCGGCCTCGAGGTGCTGGGCACCGCGCGGCGTATCACCGTCACCAAGGACGACACCGTCCTGGTCGACGGCGGCGGCCAGCCCACCGCGGTCGCCGAGCGGGTGGCGCAGATCCGCCGCGAGATCGAGGACACCGATTCCGACTGGGACCGCGAGAAGCTGCAGGAGCGGCTGGCCAAGCTCTCCGGTGGCATCGGCGTCATCCGGGTCGGGGCGGCCACCGAGGTCGAGATGAAGGAGAAGAAGCACCGAATCGAGGACGCGATCGCCGCGACCCGCGCTGCGGTGGAGGAGGGTGTCGTCCCCGGGGGTGGCTCCGCGCTGGTGCACGCCGCCGCGGCCGTCGATGCGCTCACCCTCACCGGTGACGAGGCCACGGGTGCCCGGTCGGTCCGCAAGGCCCTGGACGCCCCGCTCTCCCAGATCGCCTCCAACGCCGGCTTCGAGGGCCCCGTCGTGGTGGGCCGGGTCCGCGAGCTGGGTCTCGGGAACGGCTTCAACGCCGCCACCGGCACCTACGGCGACCTGGCCGCCGAGGGCGTCATCGACCCGGTCAAGGTCACCAAAGCGGCTCTGGGCCACGCGGCCTCGATCGCCGCGATGATCCTGACCACGGACTCCGCGATCGTCGAGGCCCCGGAGGACCGGCACGCGCACGCCGGCGGTGGGCACCACACCCACGGCCACGGCGGCGGGCACGGCCACAGCCACTGAAGAAGGACCCCCTCCCACCCCACGACGCGCTCCGCGCGCCGCGGGCCCCTGGGAGGGGACCGTTCCAGTACGTCACCACACCGCGCGGGCCGATCGACCCTCCGTGGTCGACCGGCCCTCTCGGGTGTCCTGGGGGGCCTGTCGGCCCCGGGTGGTGCTGGTGGGTCAGACGCCCGCGGCGACGGTGGCCGGCTCTGTGGCGATGAGCCGGGTGCGCTCCTCCTCGCTCATGCCCCCCCAGACGCCGTAGGGCTCGCGGACCGACAGGGCGTGCTTGAGGCACGCCTCGACGACGGGGCAGGTGCCGCAGACGGCCTTGGCGGCGGCCTGGCGCCGGGCGCGGGCGGGGCCGCGCTCGCCGTCGGGGTGGAAGAACAGCGACGTGGACTCGCCACGGCAGGCGCCGTGCAGTTGCCAGTCCCAGACCTCGGCAACGGGCGTGGGCAGGCGGCGGATGTCGGCCATGGGTCCTCCTCGACTCGGTCAGCCGGGGGTGCTGCCCGGCCGCACGGGAGTTGTGTCCCGGGGTGATCACCGTCAAACGCATCGCGATCACGCTTTCTGTTGCGAGGTCCTCCGGCCTGTGCGACGCGGCCCGCCGGGGGTCACCCGGGGTGTGCGTGGTAGGCGGCCCGCTCGCGGAGAACCCAACCGAAAGTGTCCGTCTCACTCCGCTGGGTGACATTCCCTGTCCGGACACGGTCGAGTGGATCAAGGTGGTCCCCAGGCGTGCCGACCACCTGGGTGGGCGACCCACGGCCCTCCGCCGACACGGGTGGGGGACACACGGGTCGCCGCCGTCCGGATCCCCGGTCGGTGCGGCCACGGTCGGGCGACACCCGGCCACCGGCACACCGCCGGTCCACCTCGGGTGGACCGGTGCAGCGACGGAGGTAGTGAGTGATCGAGGACAGGACACGGGTCGGCGTGAACGGCGGAGCAGGCGCGCCGTCCTCGGGTGGTCAGGTCGTGTGGGTGTTCGACGAGCGCCGCCGCGTGCGGGACGACGTCGCCTCCCGGCTGGTCGCCCTGCCCTTCGTCGGCCGGGTCGAGGCCGTGGGCGACCCCGCCTCCCTGCTCGCCCGCCTGGCCACCCGGCAGCCCGACGTGCTGCTCGTGGGCACCCAGCGGGCCACCGACAACGGCCTCGCCGTCGCCACCCAGGTGCTCCGCGCCCACCCCGGCCTTTCGGTGCTGGTGCTCGGTGCCCCCGATGACGCCGAGACCGTTCGCGCCGCCGTCGCCTTCGGAGCCCGCGGGTACCTGCGCTGGGACGCCTCACCCGTCGAGATGGGCCTGGGCCTGTCCCGGGCGGGCCTGCGGGCCGAGCCCGGCCGCCCGCCGCACAGCGGCCCGCTGTCCACAGTCGGTGCCTCCTCGGCCCCGGCGTCCTGGTCGTCGGGGTCCAGCGCGCTGGCCGGCGCCGGCCCCACCACGGTCCGCGCCGCGGTCCGCGTCGACGTCCCCGCGGTGTCGTTGTCGGTGCGTGAGATGCAGGTGCTCACCGGCATGAGCCAGGGCAAGTCCAATGCCCAGATCGGCCGGGAGCTCTACCTGTCCGAGGACACCATCAAGACCCACGCCCGGCGGCTGTTCCGCAAGCTGGGAGCCAAGGACCGTGCCGAGGCGGTCGCCACCGGCTTCCGCCGCGGGATGATGAGCTGACCGACCCTGCGGGAACGACCCGCCTGGAGGGAGCGGGCGGGTCCTGCTTCAGTCCTCGCGGGAGTGCCGGCCCGGGGTGCGCCCGTCGCGGGGCTCCTCGGCCTCGGCGCGGGCGGCCACGCCGTCGGCGTACCCGCTGGCGTAGTCCCAGCTGACGTAGTCGTCGGGGTCGGGGTCGAAGGGCGGCTCGTGCCGGCCGGTCTGGCCCTCGTCCAGCAGCTGGCGCAGGTTGGCCTGCATCAGGGCCCAGTCGACGTGGTGCTCCTCGTCGCAGTCGGGGCAGTCCACGACGATGCCCTTGACGCCGGTGGGCTCCAGCAGCGTGCGGAAGACCTCGAGCTCGGCCAGGTCGTCGAGGACGCCGGCGCGCTCCTCCATGGTCAACGGGGGAGGGGGTGCGTCCTCCCCGGCGCCGTCGGTCCCGAACGCGTCGTCCCACGAGGTCACCGGGCCAGCCTAGGCGTCCCTGGGGTGTGACGGGCCTGGCAGCCTACGATCGATGATGGTGCTTGCGCGCCGTCCCCGGCGTCCTGCCCCCCTGGCGCCCTGGCGCCGCACCCACGACACGAGAGGTGGCGGCACGCATGCAGCCCGACCCCGGCGCAGCCAGCGTCTCCGAGCTCCCGGCCAAGTTCGCCCCGCTGGGCCTGACCTACGACGACGTGCTGCTCGTCCCGGGTCCCTCCGACGTCGTGCCCTCCGAGGTCGACACCAGCTCGCGACTGACCCGGGGGATCCGGCTGTCCATCCCGCTGGTCTCCAGCGCCATGGACACCGTCACCGAGGCCCGGATGGCCATCGCCATGGCCCGGGCCGGGGGCGTCGGCATCCTGCACCGCAACCTCGCCGCCGAGGAGCAGGCCGGCCAGGTCGACCTGGTCAAGCGCTCCGAGTCCGGGATGATCACCAACCCGGTGACCTGCTCCCCGGACAACACCCTCGGCGAGGTCGACGCGCTGTCCGGGCGGTACCGGATCTCCGGGGCCCCGGTGGTCGACGCCGACGGCGTCCTGGTCGGCATGGTCACCAACCGGGACATGCGCTTCGAGAACGACCAGAACCCGCTGGTGCGCGATGTGATGACCCCGTTGCCGCTGGTCACCGCCCCCGTCGGGGTGGACGGCGAAACCGCGCTCGCGCTCCTCCGGCAGCACAAGATCGAGAAGCTGCCGCTGGTCGACGAGGCCGGCCGGCTGCGCGGGCTGATCAGCGTCAAGGACTTCGTCAAGCGCGACCAGTTCCCGAACAGCACCAAGGACGCCGACGCCCGCCTGGTCGTGGGCGCCGCCCTCGGCGTGGGCGAGGACGCCTACAAGCGCGCCGGCCTGCTCGTGGACGCCGGCGTCGACCTGCTCGTCGTGGACACCGCGCACGGCCACCAGCGCGCGGTGCTGGAGATGGTCGCCCGGGTCAAGGCGGACTTCGGCGTCCAGGTGGTCGGCGGCAACGTGGCCACCCGCGCCGGGGCTCAGGCCCTGGTCGACGCCGGGGTCGACGGCGTCAAGGTCGGCGTGGGACCGGGCTCGATCTGCACCACCCGGGTCGTCGCCGGCGTCGGCGTCCCCCAGGTGACCGCGGTCTACGAGGCCTCGCTGGCGTGCCGGCCGGCCGGCGTCCCGGTGATCGCTGACGGCGGCCTGCAGTACTCCGGGGACATCGCCAAGGCACTCGTGGCCGGCGCGGACACCGTGATGCTGGGCAGCCTGTTCGCCGGTGTCGAGGAGGCCCCGGGCGAGTTGGTCTTCATGAACGGCAAGCAGTACAAGTCCTACCGCGGCATGGGCAGCCTGGGCGCCATGCAGAAGCGCGGGGGCAGCCAGTCCTTCAGCCGGGACCGCTACTTCGCCGACGACGTGCTGTCCGACGACAAGCTCGTGCCCGAGGGGATCGAGGGTCAGGTGCCCTACCGGGGCATGCTGTCCGGCGTCGCCCACCAGCTCGTCGGCGGCCTCCGCGCGGCCATGGGCTACGCGGGTGCCGCGACCGTGGCAGAGCTGCAGGAGAAGGGCCAGCTGACCCGGATCACCGCGGCCGGGCTGACCGAGAGCCACCCGCACGACATCCAGATGACCGTCGAGGCGCCGAACTACCGCGCCCGATGAGCACCCGCACCACCCCGCCCGCCCCCCAGACCCGGACCCGGTGACCTCCTGTGCCAGTGCGTGACAACGTCGAGATCGGGCTGAACCGCTTCGCCCGCCGTGGCTACGACCTCGACGAGGTGTCCATCGTCCCCAGCCGTCGCACCCGGGACGTCGACGACGTCTCGACCGCGTGGCAGATCGACGCGTTCCGCTTCGAGATCCCGCTGGTCGCCAGCCCCTCGGATGCCGTGATGAGCCCGGCCACCGCCGTCGCTGTCGGCCGGGCCGGCGGGCTGGGCGTGCTCAACGCCGAGGGCCTGTGGACCCGGTACGACGACCCGAGCGACGCCTACCGCCGGCTGCGGGACGGCGCCGGGTCGACCGGGTCCACCACCGCGCTGCTGCAGCAGCTCTACAGCGAGCCGGTCAAGCCCGACCTGGTCACCGCCCGGGTGAAGGAGCTGCGCGACTCCGGGGTGACGTCGGCGGTGCGGATCAGCCCGCAGCACACCGAGGCGCTGGCCCCCGCCGTGCTGGCCGGCGGGGTGGACCTGCTGGTCATCCAGGGCACGATCGTCTCCGCCGAGCACGTCACCACCACCGGTGACTCGCTCAACCTCAAGGACTTCATCGCCGACCTCGACGTCCCGGTGATCGTCGGCGGGGCCGCGGACTACCAGACCACGCTGCACCTGATGCGCACCGGCGCCGCCGGCGTCATCGTCGGCGTCGGTGCCGACAGCGCCTCCACCGGGGACGCCGTGATGGGCGTCCGGGTGCCGCTGGCCACCGCGATCGCCGACGCCGCCGCGGCCCGCCGCGACTACCTCGACGAGACCGGCGGTCGGTACGTGCACGTCATCGCCAACGGCCGGATCGAGACCTCGGGTGCCATCGCCCGCGCGCTGGCCTGCGGGGCGGACGCCGTCCAGCTCGGCGAGCCGCTGCGGTCGGCCACCGAGGCCCCGGCCGGCGGCGCCTGGTGGGACTCCGTCGCCGCGCACCCCCGGCTGCCCCGCGGTGTGGTGTCCGCCCCGGTGAGCACCACCGCCCCGCTGCACCAGGTGCTCCTCGGCCCGGCGCTGGGCTCCGACGGTCGCACCAACCTCTTCGGCGCGCTGGCCCGCACGATGGCCAAGACCGGGTACCGGGACCTCAAGGAGTTCCAGCGGGTCGACCTCGTGATCGGTGGAGCCATCGGGGACCGGGTTCGTTGATGGACTTCCCGACGGTGCTGGTCATCGACTTCGGTGCCCAGTACGCCCAGCTCATCGCCCGCCGCATCCGGGAGGCCGGGGTCTACTCCGAGCTGATCGGCTCCGACGTGCCGGTCGCCGAGGTGCTGGCCCGCAAGCCGGCGGCGATCGTGCTGTCCGGCGGGCCGTCCTCGGTCTACGCCGACGGCGCCCCGCAGGTCGACCCCGCGCTCTTCGAGGCCGGCGTCCCGGCGTTCGGCATCTGCTACGGCTTCCAGGCGATGGCGCAGTCCCTCGGCGGGACCGTCGCGCACACCGGCGACCGGGAGTACGGCGGCACTCCGCTGACCGTCACGACCGGCGGCCGGCTGTTCGGCGAGACCCCGGTCGAGCAGTCGGTCTGGATGAGCCACGGGGACGCCGTCTCGGCAGCCCCGCCCGGGTTCACCGTCACGGCCACCTCCACCGGCGCCCCCGTCGCGGCCTTCGAGGACGTCGACCGCCGGCTCGCCGGCGTCCAGTTCCACCCCGAGGTCCGGCACACCGCGCACGGCCAGACGGTGCTCGAGCACTTCCTGTTCGACATCGCGGGCCTGGAGCCCACCTGGACGATGGCCAACGTCGTCGAGGAGCAGGTCGAGGCGGTCCGTACCCGGATCGGTGACGCGCGGGCGCTCTGCGCGCTGTCCGGAGGCGTGGACTCCGCCGTCGCGGCGGCCCTGGTGCAGCGGGCGATCGGGGACAAGCTGACCTGCGTCTACGTCGACCACGGGCTGATGCGCGAGGGCGAGACCGAGCAGATCGAGCGGGACTTCGTCGCGATCACCGGCATCGACCTGCGGGTCGTCGAGGCGCGCGAGCAGTTCCTCACCGCGCTGGCCGGGGTCAGCGACCCCGAGCAGAAGCGCAAGATCATCGGCCGGGAGTTCATCCGGGTCTTCGAGCAGGCCGCCCTCGACGTCGTCGCCGACGCCCAGGCGCACGGCGAGACCGTGGAGTTCCTCGTCCAGGGCACGCTGTACCCCGACGTGGTGGAGTCCGGTGGCGGTACCGGGACGGCGAACATCAAGAGCCACCACAACGTCGGCGGGCTGCCCGATGACCTGACGTTCTCCCTCGTCGAGCCGCTGCGGACGCTGTTCAAGGACGAGGTCCGCGAGGTCGGCGTGCAGCTGGGCCTGCCGGAGTCGATGGTCTGGCGGCAGCCTTTCCCGGGGCCCGGGCTGGGCATCCGGATCGTCGGTGAGGTGACCGCCGAGCGGCTGGACACCCTGCGCCGGGCCGACGCGATCGCCCGGGCCGAGCTCACCGCCGCCGGGCTGGACCGCGACATCTGGCAGTGCCCCGTGGTGCTGCTGGCCGACGTGCGCTCCGTCGGCGTGCAGGGCGACGGCCGCACCTACGGCCACCCGGTCGTGCTGCGGCCGGTGTCGAGTGAGGACGCGATGACCGCGGACTGGACCCGACTGCCCTACGACGTGCTGGCGAAGATCTCCACCCGGATCACCAACGAGGTGGCCGAGGTCAACCGGGTGGTGCTGGACGTGACCAGCAAGCCCCCGGGCACCATCGAGTGGGAGTGACGTCCGCTCGCGCCCTGTCCGCCTGAGGCAGGGGATCCCCTGCGTGCCGGGGGAGTCATCCGCGGCGGACGCGGCGGAGCTCAGCAACCAGCAGGCCGGCCCCCAGCACGACCAGCAGGACGGCGACCAGACCGCCGCCGAACACCCAGCCCGGCAGTGACGTGCCGACCACGCCGAGCACCGCGACGACGCAGAACAGGATCCCGGCGATCAGGCCGACGAGGTCCGGGGACCGCTTCGTGGCCGGGGCCGCGGCGACCTGCGCGGGCTCGGACGTGGTGGCCGTCTCGGTCCAGCCGCCGTACGGGTACGAGGTGGACCCGGTCGGCTGCACCGACGTGGGGTGCTCGGAGGTGGGGTTCTCGGAGGTCGGGTGCTCGGTCGGCTGCACGGCGGTGTCCTGACGGTCGAGGGGGCGGGCGGGGTCCTGCGGTGCGGTGTCGGTCGGCTCAGCCACGGGACACCGTCACGTCACCGATGCCGGCCTCGATGGTCAGCACGATCTCCGGGTTGCCGTCGCCGGTCCACGGCGCGGACCCGGTGCCCGCGTAGGTGCCGCCGTTCGAGTCCTGCCCGAAGAGCTCGGCGTCTCCCAGTCCGTTGGACACGCTGACCCGGACGTCGGCGGAGCGGGGGACGACGACCTGAACGTCCCCGACGCCCGAATCGACGACCGTGGTGATGGGCCCGGTGAGGGCGGCCAGGTCGATGGCGGTGAGGTCGAGCTCGACGTCCCCGACCCCGGACTGGTAGCGCGCATCGACGGTCGCGGCGGTCTGCGGGGAGAAGGTGACGTCGCTGCTGGCGCTCGGACGGCCCCGTCCGCCCCAGCCGTCGGTGGCCGAGGCGAGGAGCAGCGCGAAGGACAGCAGCACGCCCAGCGCGATGAGCGGGCCGCGGGAGCTGCGGGCGGGGACGAACGCACCCACCGCCAGTCCGAGCCCGACGACGGTGAGGGCGGAGGCGAGGAAGGGCACCGGGCCCGGCGACCAGGCCGTCGTCCGGGCGATCAGCGCGAGCAGACCGACGACGATCAACAGCACGGCGATGGTGATCCCGGGCACCGGCGAGCGTGGTCCGGCCGGCTCGGTGGGCCGGACGACGGCGGTGGCGGGGTCGACGTCCCGGCGGGCGGGCATCAGTACCCACAACAGCAGGTAGACGATGACGCCGGTCCCGCCGGCGAACACCAGGGCGATGAACCCGACCCGCCACAGCAGGGCGTCGATGCCGGTGTAGTCGGCGAGGCCACCGCTGACCCCGCCGACGACCTTGTCCTGACGGCTGCGACGCAGCGGCGGACGCAGTCCGGTGGCCCCGGGCGGTGGGGGCGGGGGCTGCCCGGCGGGGGCCTCGGGGAACGGGGGGAGCGGCGGCGGGGGAGCTGCACTGGTCATGGCACCAGCCTGCCGACGGGAGGGTGCCCGGCACCATCAGGGAACCCCCGGACCCGACCCTGGTTCTCAGCGCGGGGACAGCACCTGGCGCAGCAGCAGGTAGGGGTCAGGCCCACGGTCACGCTGACCGGCGGTGCAGCTCGTCGGCCAGGGCTGTCGCGCCGGACGGAACAGGGGAACACCCTGGCCCCGGCACCCGGGATCTCGGGGTGTCACCGGGTGGGCAGCCCCGGACGCCGGTGACACGATGATCACGTGACCACCCCGGGGACGACGACGCTGCCGCAGCCCGGCGCGACGGTCCCCGAGCCCCGTCCGCCGCTGCTGCGACCCCGCTCGGGCCGGCTGCTGGGCGGGGTCGCCGCCGGGACCGCAGACCACCTGCGGCTGGACCCGCTGCTGGTCCGGGTCGCGTTCGTGCTGCTCGCGGTCAGCGGGATCGGGGTGGTCGCCTACGCCCTGCTGTGGCTGACGATGCGGGCCGCCCCGGTGGACGCGGTGCGGCCGGCCCGGGCGGAGCCGACCAGCCGTCGCCAGGTGGTCGGCCTGGTGCTCCTCGGTCTGGGCGCGCTGGCGCTGACCAGCCGGCTGTCGAGCTGGGGGAGCGGCGACGTCGTCGTCCCGCTGCTGCTGGCCGGCGTCGGGATCGCGGTCATCTGGTACCAGCTGGACACCGAGCGGACGCTGGCCCGCTCCACCGTGCGGTGGGGCCTGGTCGTCGGCGTGCTGCTCGGCGTCGGCGGGGTGGTGCTGCTGCTGGCGACGACCGGGCAGCTGGTCAACGCCCGCAACGGGTTCGCCGCCACACTGGTCGTGCTGGTCGGCATCGGGCTGTCCACCGCCCCGCTGTGGCGCCGGCTGTTGGACTCCCGCGCCGACGAGCGCGCCGCCCGGATCCGGTCTGAGGAGCGCGCCGCGGTCGCCGCGCACCTGCACGACTCGGTGCTGCAGACCCTGGCCCTGGTGCAGCGGCACGCCGCCGACCCGGCCCAGGTGGCCCGGCTGGCCCGCAGCCAGGAGCGCGAGCTGCGCAGCTGGCTGTACGCCCCGCAGGTTGCCACCGGCGGCACCTGGGCCGGCCTGGTCCAGCGGCTGGTCGCCGAGGTCGAGGCCGACCACGTCGTCACCGTCGACCCGGTCGTGGTCGGCGACGCGGCTGTCGACGTCGCCGTCGCCGCCCTGGGCCAGGCCACCCGGGAGGCCGTGGTCAACGCGGCCAAGCACTCCGGGGCGACCGAGGTCGCGCTGTACTCCGAGGTCACCACCGGTGCGGTCACCGTCTTCGTCCGGGACCGCGGCACCGGGTTCGACCCGGCGCGGGTGCCGGCCGACCGGCGCGGGCTGCGCGACTCCGTCGTCGGTCGGCTGCAACGCGTCGGCGGCACCGCGGTCGTGCACTCGAACCCGGGGGAGGGGACCGAGGTGGAGCTGACCCTGCCGAGGAGCACGTCGTGACCCGGGTGTTCCTGGTCGACGACCACGCGATGGTCCGGTCGGGTGTCCGGGCTGAGCTGGGGGACGCCGTCGAGGTGGTCGGCGAGGCCGCCGACGTCGTCGGTGCGGTGGCCGGGGTCCGCGACACCCGTCCAGACGTCGTCCTGCTCGACGTGCACCTGCCCGGCGGGGGCGGCCGGGCCGTGCTGGAGACGCTGCGCCCGGAGCTGCCCGACGTCCGGTGGCTGGCGCTGTCGGTCTCCGACGCCGCCGAGGACGTCATCGCGGTCATCCGGGCCGGTGCACGCGGCTACGTCACGAAGACCATCTCCGGCCCGGACCTGCGGGACGCCGTGGCCCGCGTCGCCGAGGGTGACGTCGTGTTCTCCCCGCGGCTGGCCGGGTTCGTGCTGGACGCCTTCGCCGCCGGCCCCGCGCAACCCGCGCCGGAGCCCGACGTCGACCCCGGGCTGGACCTGCTGTCGGCCCGGGAGCGCGAGGTCATGCAGCTGCTTGCCCGTGGCTACACCTACCGGGAGATCGGACAGCGGCTGTTCATCTCGGTCAAGACCGTGGAGTCCCACGCCTCGAACGTGCTGCGCAAGCTGCAGCTGTGCAACCGCAACGAGCTCACTCGTTGGGCAGCGACCAACCGCCTGCTCTAAGCGGTGTGCACGACCTGGAAGGCCTCGGCGAGCCGGCCCTCGGGCAGGCCGTGGGTGCGCGCGGTCTGCTGCATCCAGCCGGTGACGAACCGGCGAAGCTGACCCGCGGGCTGGTGCGAGACCTGGGTGACGTGCGACTCCAGGGCGGCGAACTTGCGCTCCACGACGTCGGTCACGTCGACGGCGTGGTCGGCGTTCGGGCTGGCGCCCAGCCACACCTCGGCGACGGTCCAGGCGTCCAGGCCCTCGTCGGCCAGCAGCTCGGGGTGCGCGAAGGGGTTGCGGGCGTCGGGGTAGACCGCGCGCAGCGTGGCCTCCCCGGTGGTCATGTGGTCGGGGTGGCTGGCCCCGATCCGGTCGTACATCCGCTCCGGGGACGACGTCAGCACCCGCTGCGGCTCGACCTCGCGGATCACCCGGCTGATGTCCCGGCGCAGGTCCAGGGTCAGCTCCAGACGTCCGTCCGGGTAGCCCAGGAAGCGGACGTCGGTGACGCCGACCGCCGCGGCGGCCGCACGCTGCTCGGCCTGGCGCAGCAGCGGCATCTCCTCCCGCGGGGTGTCGTCGAAACCACCGGCGTCGCCGTTGGTGACGATGCAGTAGGTGACCTCGGTGCCGGCCGCGGTCCAGGTGGCGACGGTGCCGGCGCTGCCGAAGTCGACGTCGTCGGGGTGGGCGAGCACGCAGAGCACCCGGTCGACGTGGGCTGCCGGTTGCCGCGGGGGTGAGGTCACGGAGCCTGGAAGTCCGCTGCGAGCCGCGGTGTTCCCGCCCGGGCCGTCGTCCGGGTCAGAGCGCGCCGCGCCCACGACGCAGCAGCATCATGCCCAGCGTGGTGCCGTCGGCCGGGCCCAGTGCGGCGGAGAACGCGGCCAGCACCGCCTGCTCGCGGGCCAGCGAGAGCCGGGTGCCGCCGGCGGCCCGGCGTAGCTCTCCGATCTCCCGGGAGACCTCCAGGCGGCGCTGCACCTGCCGGATGATCTCGGCATCGCAGGCGTCGATCTCGGCCCGCAGCACGGCGATGCGCTCGGCCGGGGCGGTGGGCTCGGGGCCGCTGCTGGCGGGGGTGCTGGACACGGTGTTCTCCAGGGTGGTGCTCATGTCGGTTCCTCCGGGTGAGGAGGCCGTCGGACCCCGGACACACGAAAGCCCCGGGCTCGTCGGGCCCGGGGCGGTGTCTGTGCGCGGCTAGCGCTGCGAGACGGCGACCGGGAACCGGTGGCCGTAGAAAAACGCGCAGTGGAGCACATCGCGGAGTGTGCCACAGCACGTCGCCGGTGGGCCAGCGTCGTCCCCAGCCACCCGGTTGCTGTCGGTGCCCCGGCCTAGAGTGGGAGGGGTCATGAGCAGCCCCCAGATCTCCCTCCCCGGGACCGCCGCCCTGCCCCGCCAGACCGCCGGACGGGTGGGTCGCGAGCTGGAGAGGATGCTCGCCGGGCTCAACGGACCGCAGCGTGACGCCGTCGTCCACGAGGGCACGCCGTTGCTCATCGTGGCCGGTGCCGGGTCGGGCAAGACCCGGGTGCTGACCCACCGGATCGCCTACCTGCTGGGAGCCCGCGGGGCCACTCCCGGCGAGATCATGGCGATCACCTTCACCAACAAGGCCGCCGGTGAGATGAAGGAGCGGGTGGCCCAGCTGGTCGGCCCGCGCGCCCGGGCGATGTGGGTGTCGACGTTCCACTCGATGTGCGTGCGGATCCTGCGGGCCGAGGCCGCGAAGCTGCAGATGAAGACCAGCTTCACCATCTACGACCAGGGTGATTCGGTCCGGCTGATGACGATGGTGGCCCGCGACCTCGAGCTGGACGCCAAGCGCTACCCCGGTCGCAGCCTCGCCGCGCAGGTGTCGAACCTGAAGAACGAGCTGATCGACGAGGAGGCCTTCGCCCCGCAGACGCCGCCGGAGAAGGTGCTCGGCGAGGTCTACGCGCTCTACCAGCGTCGGCTCCGCGAGGCGCACGCGATGGACTTCGACGACCTGATCATGACCACGGTCAACCTCTTCCGGGCCTTCCCCGACGTCGCCGAGCACTACCGCCGGCGCTTCCGGCACGTGCTGGTCGACGAGTACCAGGACACCAACCACGCGCAGTACGCCCTGGTCCGGGAGATCGTCGGTTACGGCGACAGCCCGGTGCCGCCGGCCGAGCTCTGCGTGGTCGGTGACGCCGACCAGTCGATCTACGCCTTCCGCGGCGCCACGATCCGCAACATCGACGAGTTCGAGCGGGACTACCCCGACGCCACCACGATCGTGCTGGAGCAGAACTACCGCTCCACCCAGCGCATCCTCAAGGCCGCCAACCAGGTCATCTCACGCAACACCTCGCGCCGGCCCAAGAACCTCTGGTCCGACGCCGGGGACGGCGAGCTGATCGAGGGCTACGTCGGTGACAACGAGCACGACGAGGCGGCCTGGGTCGCCGAGCAGATCGACGCCCTCGTCGACGAGGGCAAAGCCAAGCCCCGCGACATCGCCATCTTCTACCGGACCAACAACGCCTCCCGCGTCTTCGAGGAGGTGTTCATCCGGGTCGGCATGCCCTACAAGGTGGTCGGCGGGGTGCGCTTCTACGAGCGCAAGGAGGTCCGGGACGCCCTGGCCTACCTGAAGGTGGTCAGCAACCCGACCGACGTGGTCAGCCTGCGCCGGGTGCTGAACACCCCCAAGCGAGGCATCGGCGACCGCGCCGAGGCCTGCGTCGAGAAGTTGGCCGACCGCGAGCGGATCGCGTTCGCGACCGCGCTGCGGCGCGCGCAGGACGCCCCGGGGATCGCGACCCGCTCGCTGAAGAACATCCAGGAGTTCGTCTCGCTGCTGGAGGAGTTCGAGCACCTGCTGGCCACCGGGTCGGGGCCCAGCGCGCTGCTGGAGTCGATCCTGGAGCGCAGCGGGCTGCTCTCCGAGCTGGAGTCCTCCACCGACCCGCAGGACGAGGGCCGGGTCGACAACCTGCACGAGCTGGTCAGCGTCGCCGCCGAGTTCGAGGTGGTGAACCCCGAGGGCACGGTCACCGACTTCCTGGAGCAGGTCTCCCTGGTCGCCGATGCCGACCAGATCCCGGTCACCGGGGACGACGCCGGCGTGGTCACGATGATGACGCTGCACACTGCCAAGGGCCTGGAGTTCCCGGTGGTCTTCGTGACCGCCTGGGAGGACGGCGTCTTCCCGCACCTCCGGGCCCTCGGTGACCCCAAGGAGCTCGAGGAGGAGCGCCGGCTGGCCTACGTGGGCATCACCCGCGCCCGCGAGCGGCTGTTCCTGTCCCGGGCCACGGTGCGCACGAGCTGGGGGCAGCCGGCCTACAACCCGCCGTCCCGGTTCCTGGACGAGCTGCCCGAGGACGCCGTGCACTGGACCGGCGTGGACCCCAGGCCGAGCGCGCAGTACGGATCCGCGCAGCAGCGGGTGGCCTCGACCGGGCTGTCCACCGGTGGTCTGCGCGGGGGACTGGGCAACCGCACGATCATCAGCGTGGACGTCGGCGACCGGGTCAGCCACGACGCCTTCGGCCTGGGCACCGTCGTCGAGGTGACCGGCGCCGCCGACAAGGCCCAGGCGACCGTCGACTTCGGCTCCAGCGGCACCAAGCGCCTCGTCCTTCGGTACGCCCCGCTCGTCAAGCTCTAGGGCGGACAGCGTCGGAGGCCGACGGCCGGCATCGTGGACGCCGCCGAGGCCGACGGGAGGACCGGGGTGCGGGAGGCTCAGCCGACCTGGATGCCGCGATCGGCGAGCCACTCCTGCGGGTCGGTCGGGCGCCCGGTCATCGAGCCGAGGTGGATCTCGAAGTGCAGGTGCGGGCCGGTGGACTGGCCCTCGCTGCCGACCTTGGCGATGAGGTCCCCGGCGGAGACGACATCCCCGGCCTCGACGAAGAGGTAGCGCATGTGGCCGTAGATCTCGACGTTGCCGTCGGCGTCCTGGATGTAGATGGCGTTGCCGTAGCCGCTGGCCGGGCCGGCGCGGAGAACGACGCCGTCGGCGGCGGCCACGATCGGGGTGCCGAGCGGGGCGGCGAGGTCGATGCCCCAGTGCATGGAGCCCCAGCGCGGGCAGAAGCAGGTGGTCATCCGGCCCTCGGTGGGCAGCACGAAGTCCGGCTCGCGCTCGGCGCGGGAGGCGGCCAGGGCGTCGAGTCGGGCGGCGGCCTCGGCGGCGGTGATCTCGCGCCGCGCGGAGACGTCGTCCATGCCGCCGGCAAAGTTGGCGTCCTCGGTGCTGAGGCCGTAGTCGCCGGCCGCGACCGGGGCGGTCTCGGTGGCGCGGTCGCCGATGCCGTCGGGCAGCGCCGCGAGGACGGCGCCGACGACGAGGGCCGCGAGCAGCAGTGGGGCCTTGCGGACAGGCGGCCGGGGGAATACGCGACGGCGGGTGCGGGGCTCGACGTGGTCGCGGGTGGACGCTGCGTCGGCGGCCGGCACGGCGTCAGCGGTGGGCCGGGAGGTGGTGCGGGTCGAGGTCGCAGGGGTGGCGAGGACGGGCAGGTCGGTCGCGGCGACCGCCTCGCGGGCGGCGGTGCGCTGCGCGGTGTCGGCCAGGTCTGTGCCGCGGGGCCGGGGGACGCGGGGCATCCCCGGGTCGGTCAGCGGGCGGTCGAGGAGGCCGACCGGCCCGGACGAGGGGTCGCCGACGAGGTGTTCGGCGGCGGTCCGGTCCCGGACCGGGCGGCCGGGCCGCAGACGACCCACCAGCTCACGTTGACGCGACAAACGGGCACCTTCTCCAGACGTCGTCCGCACCGGGGGAGCGGGTGCTCCTCGCCGGGGGCGGGGAGCGGGGCGTGCGACGTCGTGTCAGTTGGTACGTCAGGAGTTCGACGTGCGCCGGCAGGGTTGTCGGCGGCGTGACTGCAATGTGACCACCAGTAAGGATGGCGGTCGCGGAAGCGCGCGGCGTGTCGCCGTGTCGATCTGAAGTCACGGACGGTCACTCGATCGGCTCGGCAACGGAAGCATGGACCGACCTCAGGCAACCAGCCCGCTGACCTGCAGGAGTGCCCGGAGGAGGGGTCAGGCGACGGCTGTGTCGGACGTGTCCCGCTCGATCGAGCGGTGTCCGGCGAGGGTCGCCGCCACCTCTTCGACGACGCCGCGGTGGATCGGCAGCGACATGTGTCCGACCCCGCGGACGAGCACGTTGCGGGCCCGGAGGTCCGGGTGGTCCACCCGTCCCGACGACGAGGGCACGACCAGCTGGTCCAGGTCGCTGTAGACGGCGGTGATCGGGGTGTCCCGCCCGGGGGCCGGCAGTCGCAGCTCGTCGATGAGCGGCGAGCCGGGGCGCAGCTGACGGGCCAGCGGGGTGGGCAGGGCGTGCGCCCAGAGCGACCCGCTGTGCGGGGACCCGAGGGTGACCAGCGAGGCCACCCGGCTGTCGTCCAGGCGCTGCACCAGGTAGCGCGACACCAGGCCGCCGAGGCTGTGGCCCACCACGTGGACGCGTTCGTGACCGGTGTCCCGGCAGACCTGCTCCAGGTGCGCACCGAGCTGGTCGGCGGCGTCCCGGACGTCCTGCACCAGCGGGCTGTAGTTGTAGGTGCAGATGCTGGTGAAGCCGCGGCGACGGAGCCCGCGACGCATCACGGTGAACACCGACCGGTTGTCGACCATGCCGTGCACCAGGACGACGGGCACCCGGGCGGCCAGCGGGTCCGCGGCGAAGAACGCGCGCACCGCCGGCGGCTGCCACTCCGGGCGCACCCGGGGGTCCGGACGCGGCTGCTCGGTGCGGGTGCCCAGCGGCCACAGCAGCGCGTGGGCGCCGACCCAGGCCAGCTCGGTGAGCCCGCCGGTGACGGTGGCGGGGGTGCACAGCGACCGCAGGGTGCGGGCGGCACCGGCCACGGCCGCCACGGCGGACCCGCCAGGCTGCCCGGTCACCATGTCGGCCGGGGAGGCGTGCCAGGCTGGACCGACCGTCGAGGTCGTCACGTGCGCCTCCTGGGTCAGGCCGGGCCCGCGTGGTGGGCTGGTGCCCGCACGGATGTGGCGGAGCACATTCCCGCTGCCCCGTGCACGGCACGGTAATGCCCTCGTGTGCCGAGGGTCACACATCGACGAGCGACACGATCACGGTCGGGTCACGGGTGGTGGGCGCACCGGACGCGGCCCGGGACGGCCGGGCCGTCCCCTGGTCGACCGGTCACACGACAGCGACACCGAGGAGGGGACGCGCGTGGCAGAGCGCAGGCCAGGAGGTCGACCCGTCGGCGGCGGTGCCGGGCGGGGCGGGGCGCCCCGGGGTGCCACCGCCCGGCGCTCCGGCGCCGGTGCCGACGACGCTCCGCGGACGGCCGCCGAGCGTCGTGCCGCCCGCGCCCGGCGTGCTGAGGTCGCCGTGCCCACCGACCGGGTCGTCCTCGGCGACGTGCCGCTGCTGGCGCGGGTGGCCGGGGTGCTCCTCGCGCTCGCCGGGCTGGTCGGCGCGGTCGCCGTGTTCCCCACGTACCTCGTCGTCGACGGGCAGGACCTCTCATTGGCCACCGGCCCCCTCGACGCGCTCGTGGCGGTCCTCGCCCCCCTGGTCGCGCTCGGCGTCGGGGTCGGGCTGGCGTTGGCCCGGATGCCGCGGTTCGGTCTGGCCTACGCGGCGGTCGCCGGGGCCCTCGCCGTCGGCCGGCTGCTCATCGAGGTCCATCAGGGGACGGCGTCCACCACCCGGGCCGGCACCGAGGTCCTGGCCGGCGACCTCGTCGTCACCACCACGGTGGACACCGCGCCCGGCTGGCTGCTCGGCGTCATCGCCCTCGGGCTGACCGTGCTGGCCGGTCTGGTCGCCCTCGCCGCCTGGGGTCGCACCGTCATGGAGGACGCCGGCAGCCTGGACCCGCTGCGCCCGGCGCTCGCCGGCAGTGCGGTGCTGCTGGGGGTGGGCGCCGTGCTGTGCCTGGCGCTGCCGGCGGCCGACGTCCCCGACCGGCTCGTCACCGACCCCACGACCGG
The DNA here is from genome assembly GCA_038233915.1 of Mycobacteriales bacterium. Taxonomy (GTDB): domain Bacteria; phylum Actinomycetota; class Actinomycetes; order Mycobacteriales; family Geodermatophilaceae; genus Klenkia. The sequence goes on from JBBSVA010000004.1 coordinate 68,195, forward strand.
GCTGGTCACCGTGGTGACGGCGGAGGGGCCGCGGGCCCTGCTCGAGCGACCCGGCCTGGCGTTGCTCGGCGGGTTGTTGCTGGCCGGGGCGCTGGTGCTGTCCGCCGTCGTCGCCCCGTCGCTGCGGCCCCGGCTGGGCGCGGTGGGCGGCCTGCTCGCCGTGGCCGTCGCCGTCCTCGCCGCCGGGCTGGCCGGGCTGCGGGACGCCCTGCACTCCCCGGACCTGGACTGGACGGTCCCCGGGATCGGCCTGCTGCTCCTGGGCCTGCTGGCCCTGGGTCTCACCGCGGTCGCCTGGCGCCGGCAGCCGACCCCGCGCAGGACGACGGGGGAGACCGCCCAGGAGCGGTTCGTCCCGCGCTGACGCGGTGCGCACAGCTGCTGCCGACCCTGTGATGCCGCGCACTGTGCGTCGGGGAGCATCAGCAGCCGGGTCTGGATCGCGTTACGGTGCCTCCTCGTGGATCTCTTCGAGTACCAGGCCCGTGACATGTTCGCTGCGCACGGCGTGCCCGTGCTCCCCGGCGGCGTTGCCGAGACACCCGAACAGGCCGAGACGATCGCGCGCGACATCGCGGGGCAGGTCGTCGTCAAGGCCCAGGTGAAGGTCGGCGGCCGGGGCAAGGCCGGTGGCGTCAAGCTCGCCGACACCCCCGAGGAGGCGAAGGCGCGCGCCACCGACATCCTCGGGCTGGACATCAAGGGTCACGTCACCCGCAAGGTGATGGTGGCCAAGGCCAGCGACATCGCCGAGGAGTACTACTTCTCCTACCTGCTCGACCGCTCCAACCGCACCTTCCTGGCGATGGCCAGTGTCGAGGGCGGTGTGGAGATCGAGGAGATCGCGGTGACCAAGCCCGAGGCGCTGGCCCGCATCCCCATCGACGCCACGGTCGGCGTCGACGCCGCCAAGGCCGCCGAGATCGTGGCCGCCGCGAACTTCCCCGCTGAGGTCCGCGACCAGGTGATCGCCATCGCCGTCGCGCTGTGGGAGGTGTTCTCCGCCGAGGACGCCACCCTGGTCGAGGTCAACCCGCTGGCCAAGGCGCCCGACGGCACCGTCCTGGCGCTGGACGGCAAGATCACCCTGGACGAGAACGCCTCCTTCCGGCACGCCGACCACGACGCGCTCGAGGACGCCGCCTCGACCGACCCGCTGGAGGCCGCGGCCAAGGAGAAGGGCCTGAACTACGTCAAGTTGGAGGGCGAGGTCGGGATCATCGGCAACGGCGCCGGTCTGGTGATGAGCACCCTGGACGTCGTCGCCTACGCCGGCGAGGAGTTCGGCGGCGTCCGCCCGGCCAACTTCCTGGACATCGGCGGCGGCGCCTCGGCGCAGGTCATGGCCGACGGCCTGGGCATCATCCTCGGCGACCCCGCCGTGAAGAGCGTCTTCGTCAACGTGTTCGGCGGGATCACCTCCTGCGACGCCGTCGCCGACGGCATCGTCTCGGCGCTGGGCATGCTCGGGGACGAGGCCACCAAGCCGTTGGTCGTCCGCCTGGACGGCAACAACGTCGAAGAGGGTCGCCGCATCCTCGCCGAGGCCGCCCACCCGCTGGTCACCGTGGTCGACACCATGGACGGCGCCGCCCGCCGGGCCGCCGAGCTCGCCGCCGCCGCCTGATCCCCGACCTGCTGACCCTGAAGGACTGAGAACACCATGTCGATCTTCCTCACCGAGAACAGCAAGGTCATCGTGCAGGGCATCACCGGGTCGGAGGGCCGCAAGCACACCCAGCGCATGCTGGCTTCCGGCACCGCGATCGTCGGCGGGGTGAACCCGTCCAAGGCCGGCCAGAGCGTGGACTTCGACGGCACCTCGGTGCCGGTCTTCGGCTCGGTCGCGGAGGCGATGAAGGAGACCGGGGCCGACGTCACCGTCGTCTTCGTGCCGCCGAAGTTCGCCAAGGGCGCCGTCGTGGAGGCGATCGACGCGGGCATCGGCCTGTGCATCGTGATCACCGAGGGCATCCCGGTGCACGACTCCACCTGGTTCTGGGCCTACGCCCAGGGCAAGTCCACCCGGATCATCGGGCCCAACTGCCCCGGCCTGATCAGCCCCGGGCGCTCCAACGCCGGCATCATCCCGGCCACCATCACCCAGGCCGGCCCGATCGGGCTGGTCTCCAAGTCCGGCACGCTGACCTACCAGATGATGTACGAGCTGCGGGACATCGGTTTCTCCACCGCCGTCGGCATCGGCGGGGACCCGGTCATCGGCACCACGCACATCGACTGCCTGCAGGCCTTCCAGGACGACCCGGAGACCGAGGCCATCGTGATGATCGGTGAGATCGGTGGCGACGCGGAGGAACGGGCCGCGGACTACGTGAAGGCGCACATCAGCAAGCCGGTCGTCGGCTACGTCGCGGGCTTCACCGCCCCCGAGGGCAAGACCATGGGCCACGCGGGCGCCATCGTCTCCGGCTCGGCCGGCACCGCCCTGGCCAAGCAGGAGGCGCTCGAGGCCGCCGGCGTCAAGGTCGGCAAGACGCCCTCCGAGGCCGCCCGGTTGATGCGCGAGCTGCTCGGCGCCTGAAAGAGGCCGGTCCGGCGTGCCCGCTGTTGCCCGGCACCCCTCGTGGGGTGCCGGGCAGTGGTGTCTGCGCACGTCGTCGCCGGCCGACCCCGTCGGGTGCTCCCCGCGCGCCGAGGTTGCGTTGTACCGGAGCGGTTCGCGACCATGCGTCGAGGAAGATCGACACGCTCTCGTGTCGAGTCCCGTCCGACCTCAGGAGAGAAGCCGCGCGATGACGACCAGTGGACCCGACCAGACACCGGGTGGGCCCGGGCAGCAGGGTCCGTCCGGGTACGGCGCCCCGCAGGGCCAGCAGCCGCAGGGCTGGGGCCAGCCCGGCCAGCAGCCCGGGCAGCCCTCCGGCGGGTGGAGCGGTGCCCCCCAGGGTGCGCCGTCCCCGCAGGGCCAGCCCGGTGGTTGGGGCCCCTCCGGCCCCGGCGGCCCGCCGCAGGGTGGCTACGGCCAGCCACCGTTCGGCCAGCCCGGCCAGCCCGGCCAGCCCGGCCAGCCCGGCCAGCCCGGCCAGGGTGGCTACGGCCAGCCCGGCCGGCCGGCCTCCGGCGGCGGGTTCGACCTCACGAAGCTCAAGCTCGCCGACTACGTCGTCGCCGGTGCCGCGGTCGTGTTCCTCGTCGCCGCGCTGCTGCCCTGGTTCAGCGGTGACTTCGGCTTCGGCTACAGCTACAGCGTCAACGGCTTCTCCTCGGGTCTGATCGTCTTCGCGTTCCTCCTGCTGCTGATCGCCGCGGTGTGGACGTTGCTGCCGGCCTTCCTGGACCTGCCGGTGCCCTTCCCGCGCAGCTTCGTGACCGTCGGTCTCACCGGCCTGGCGTTCCTGCTGACGCTGATCGAGTGGATCAGCACCTTCGACGCCGGCTTCAGCTTCTTCGCGCTGCTGACCTTCCTGGCGTCCGCGGTGGCCGTCGGGTTCGCCGTGCTGGGGCTGCTGCCCGAGCTCAAGGCGAAGTCCTCGCTGCCCGGTGGTCTGGCCAACGCGGCCCAGTGGGCCAACCAGCCCGCCCCGCAGTTCGGCCAGCAGGGCCAGGGCGGTCAGCAGGGCCAGAGCGGTCAGCCGGGCCAGGGCGGGCCGCAGAACCAGCCCCCGTTCGGTCAGGGCGGGTACGGCCAGTCGCAGGCCCCCGGCCAGCCCTCGGGCTACGGCCAGCCGAGCAGCCCGCCGGCCGGCTACGGCCAGCAGACCCCGCCGTCCGGTGGGTACGGGCAGCCTGCTGCCCCGTCCGGCCCCCCGGCCGGCTACGGCCAGCCCGCCCCCGGCTCGTACGGCGCCCCGTCGTCGTCCCCGCAGCCGGGTGCCTGGGGTCAGCCGTCCTCGGGTGGCCAGCCCCCGGCACCGCCCACCTACGCGGCGCCGTCCACCCCGCCGCCGCCCCCGGCCGGCACGGGCAGCACCAGCGTCGGTGACGCCGACGCCGACCGTGACGGGTCCGACCCCGACCGGCCGCGTCCCAGCGACGCCTGAGTCACACCCCGCTCCACCCGAGACCCGCCCCGGCACCCGCCGGGGCGGGTCTCGGCGTCGGTGCCGTCCCGTCGTCGCCCACCGGGGGTGACTGCTCCGTCACCACCGGCCGGGAACTGCCCCGGGTCGGCGCGTGCACCACCACTCGTGGCGGTGGCCTTGCGACAGTGGGACGGTGACCTCCCTGCTCGCCCGACTCCCCGGCCGGGGCTCGGCAGCACGGGCCGGTCGGTCGGTCCACCCGGTCGGCCTCGCCGCCCTGGCCACGCTCGCGGTCTCCGTCGTCGCGTTGCTCGGCCTCGGCCTGGCCCTCGTCGTGATTGCCGCACTGGATCCCGACGGTGGCCTGTCCCTGAGCCAGGACGCCCGGCTGGCCGGCCAGCTCTGGCTGCTCGCCCACGGTGCCCGGCTCGACCTGGCGTCGGGCCCGCTGGCCCTGGCACCCCTGCTGCTCACTCTCGGCGCGGCCTGGGGGCTGTCCCGCGCCGCCCGCTGGGTGGTCGCCACCGCCGACCTGCGCGATGCCCGGCCGGTCGCGGAGGTGCTGGGCGTGATCGTCGTCGTCCACCTGGTGGTCAGCACCGCGCTCGCGGCGCTGGTGGACACCGCCGGTGCCCGGGTGGCCCTGCTCCCCGTGGTCACCGGGGCCCTCGCCCTCGGGGTGGTCGCCGGCGGCTGGGGCGCGCTGCGCGAGTCCGGGCTGGCCGGTGAGCTCGCCGACCGGGTCCCCGGGCCCGCCTACGCCGTGGCCCGGGCCGCCGTGGCCGGTCTGCTGACCCTGCTCGCGCTGGCGCTCGTCGTGGTCGCGGTGGCGTTGGCCAGCGACGCCCGCGGCGCCGCTGCGTTGACCACCGGACTCGGGGGTGCGGGCGCCGGCGCGGTGGGGCTGCTCGCGCTGTGCACCCTGCTGCTGCCCAACGCCGCCGCCGCCGTGCTCGGCCTGGCCGCCGGGCCGGGCTTCCTCGTCGGCGCCGGCACGCTCGTCTCCACCAGCGGCGTCACCCTCGGCGCGGTGCCCGCGTTGCCGCTGCTCGCCGCACTGCCCGACACCCAGGCGGTGCCGCTGCTGGCCTTCCTCTCCCAGGCCCTGCCGGTGCTGGCCGGCCTGGTCACCGGGGTGGCGCTGGCCCGCGGACTGACCCTGGTCGACGGCGGTGCGCTGACGGCCGCGCTGTGGGGGGTTGTCGCCGGTGTCGGTACGGGTGTGCTCAGCGGCCTGCTGGTCGCGGTTGCCTCCGGCCGGCTCGGGGACGCCGGTCTCGCCGAGGTCGGGGCACCCCCGCTGGCCACCGGGCTGGCGATCGCCGCGCAGGCCGGGCTGGCCGCCGCGGTGTCGGCCGCCGTCACCCGCTGGCGCCGGCGCAGCTGACCGGCCGGACCGGCCACCCGGGGGGAGTGCGGCAGTAGGGTCCCTGCACGTGTCGGTCGACCGTGGGACTCCTGCCCGGGTGGTGGTGCTGGTCTCCGGCGTCGGTTCGCTGTGTGAGGCCCTGCTCGAGGCCGACGGGCCCTTCGAGGTCGTCGCCGTCGGGGCCGACCGGGAGGCCGCCGGCCTCCGCGCCCCCCGGGACCGCGGGGTGCCGACCTTCGTCGTCGCGCCGGCCGAGCACGCCGACCGGGCCGCCTGGGACGTCGCACTGGCCGCGGCCCTGACCGAGCACCGCCCGGACCTCGTCGTCTGCGCGGGCTTCATGCGGCTGATCGGCCCGGCCGTGCTCGCCGCGCACGGCGGCCGGCTGCTCAACAGCCACCCCTCGCTGTTGCCGGCCTTCCCCGGTGCGCACGCCGTGCGGGACGCCCTCGCGGCGGGCGTGCCCGTCACCGGCGCGACCGTGCACCTGGTCGACGCCGGGCTGGACACCGGACCCGTGCTGGCCCAGACCCCCGTGCCCGTCGTCCCCGGCGACGACAAGGCGCGGCTGCACGAGCGGATCAAGGCCGTCGAACGGGTCCTGCTCGTCGAGACAGTCACCTCCTTCAGCCGTTCGATCCCCACCCCCGACCAGGAACGAGCGCCCCGATGAGCGACCGCACCCCCGTCCGCCGCGCCCTGCTCGGTGTCTACGACAAGACCGGGGTCGAGGAGCTGGCCCGCGGGCTGGCCGACGCCGGGGTCGAGCTGGTCAGCACCGGCGCGACCGCCGCCCGGATCGCCGCCGCCGGTGTGCCCGTGACCCCGGTCGAGCAGGTCACCGGCTTCCCCGAGTACCTGGACGGGCGGGTCAAGACGCTGCACCCGGCCGTGCACGCCGGGATCCTGGCCGACCGCCGTAAGCCCGACCACGTCCGTCAGCTCGAGGAGTTGGGCATCGCCGCCTTCGACCTGGTCGTGGTGAACCTGTACCCGTTCAGCGAGACGGTCGCCTCGGGCGCGACCCCCGACGAGTGCGTGGAGCAGATCGACATCGGCGGCCCGGCCATGGTCCGCGCCGCCGCGAAGAACCACCCCTCCGTCGCCGTCGTCGTCGACCCGGCCCGGTACGCCGAGGTGCTGGAGGCGGTGCAGGCGGGCGGGTTCTCCCTCGGCCAGCGGCAGCGGCTGGCCGCCGCCGCTTTCCGGCACACCGCGGCCTACGACACCGCCGTCGCCTCCTGGATGGGCAGCACGCTCGCCCCGGACGACGAGACCGGCTTCCCCGCCTGGATCGGCGGGTCCTGGGACCGGGCCGACGTGCTGCGCTACGGGGAGAACCCGCACCAGACGGCCGCGCTCTACCGCACCAGCGGGGCGCCCACCGGCCTCGCGCACGCCGAGCAGCTGCACGGCAAGCCGATGTCCTACAACAACTACGTCGACACCGACGCCGCCCGCCGGGCCGCCGCCGACCACGAGGCCCCGTGCGTGGCGATCATCAAGCACGCCAACCCCTGCGGCATCGCGATCGGCACCGACCTCTCGCACGCCCATCGCAAGGCCCACGCCTGTGACCCGGTGTCGGCCTACGGCGGGGTCATCGCGGCCAACCGCGAGGTCGACCTGTCCACCGCGGAGCAGATCGCCGAGGTGTTCACCGAGGTCGTCCTCGCCCCGTCGTTCACCGAGGACGCCCTGGCGGTGCTGACCAGGAAGAAGAACCTCCGACTGCTGCGACTGCCCCAGGGCGCGGGCACCGACGAGGTGGAACTGCGGCCGATCAGCGGCGGCCTGCTGCTGCAGACCCCGGACCGGATCGACGCCGACGGCGACGACCCCACCACCTGGACGCTGGCCACCGGCGCCCCGGTCAGCGCCGAGGCCCTGGAGGACCTCGTCTTCGCCTGGCGGTCGGTGCGCGCCGTGCGCTCCAACGCGATCCTGCTGGCCAGCGACGGCGCGACGGTCGGTGTCGGCATGGGCCAGGTCAACCGGGTGGACGCGGCCCGGCTGGCCGTGCAGCGCGCGGGGGAGCGGGCCGCCGGGTCCGTCGCCGCCTCCGATGCGTTCTTCCCGTTCGCCGACGGCCTGCAGGTGCTGCTGGACGCCGGGGTCACCGCGGTCGTGCAGCCCGGCGGGTCGGTGCGCGACGAGGAGGTCACCGCCGCGGCGGCCGAGGCCGGGATCGCGCTGTACCTGACCGGCACGCGCCACTTCGCGCACTGAAGCGGTCGTCCCCCTCCCCGACGAGGGGCGGGGGACGACGGGTCAGGCGTGCTTCGTGCCGGTGAGGGCGGCCTTGAGCGCGCCCAGCACCCCGAGGCCGGCGACGCCGATCGCGGCGTAGAAGCCCAGGTCGAAGGAGCCCAGGTCCCAGCGGGCGTCGGCCAGCGGGACCAGCACCGCCGCGACGACGGTCAGGGCGACCAGCAGGGCGAGCACGCCGAGGAACCGGTGTGCCTTGGCGGGGATCAGCACCAGCAGGCCCAGCACGAAGAGCAGTGCGCCACCGAAGAGCACCACCAACGGCTGCCAGAGGCCGTTGTCGAACACCCCGGTCCAGCTGCTGGTCAGTTGGCTGATCCCGTCGCGCAGCAGCTCCAGGCCGGTGGAGCCGTCCGGCGTCCACGGCAGCAGCAGGCTGACCCCGGCGGCGACCCCGGCCAGCAGCAGCAGGAACGCCGCGAACGGGTCGGACCGGCGGACCGCGACCGGCTCGGTGGACCAGGCCGGGGTGGTGCGGTCGACGTCGGAGTCCGGGCTCCAGGTCTCCCGGGCCGGGGGCACGTGCGCGGCGCGGGTGGTGCCCGGGAGCGTCTCGTCGCGCTGCTGCTGCGGGAGCGGGAGCGGGTGCACCGCCGTCGTCTGCTCGGA
>JBBSVA010000005.1:0-70336 GCA_038233915.1 Mycobacteriales bacterium
CACCGAGCACGGCGCAGGAACACGAGGTGGTCCGCGGGGCGTCGGGCCGGGCGGTGGCCGGTGGCTGTCTCCCGGTCGTCGTGGCCGATTCCGTCACATGACCGTTCCTGCAGTCGTCGTCGACCGCGGCGAGGTGGCGGGTCCGGGTGGCCGGTGCAGCCCCGGGTCGCGGCGCGGCGGAGCTCCTCCCGGGTGAGCGTGGCCCGGAGCCGTCCGGTCGTCGGGTCGGTCAGGTCGATCGACAGCGAACCGCCGCTGGGCGGCTGGAGTCCGCCGGGGCACAGCGCGTCCAGCTGGGTCAGCAGCTCGCGCAGGTGGGCGGCGGTGATCGGCTGTCCGTCCGCGGTGCCGCAGGCGTCGGGCACCTCCGCTGCCCCACCACCGGCCGCGACACGTGGGTCGTCGACAGTCCCGGTCGTAGGCGGGCCGTCGGTCGCGGGGTGTCCCCCGTGGCAGGCGTCCCCAGCGGGGTGCCCTAACAAGCTGGGCAGCGGGGCCAGCACGGTGAGGTGCGCTGTGACGGACTCCCTGCTGGTGTCCCAGGGCCGCAGGATCAGGTCCGCGGCGACGAGGGCACGCAGCTGTCCGATCGGGCGGGTGTCGCCGTCGGACTTCCACATCCGCGCGTAGGTGTCCACGGCGTCCCGGCAGGCGGCCGCGACCGGCCCCGTCATGTCGCAGATCAGCTGCGCCATGCCGTCGGTCCCGCGCCGCACCTGGACGTCGGCGTTGCGCTGGGCCTGCACCCGACGCCGGTCCGCCGCGGCGGCGTCGACCTCCAGCAGGAGGGCTGCGGTGCGGTCCCGCAGCCGGTAGGCCGACTCCCCCGCGAGCGCCCAGGCCAGGGCCTCACGCTCCACGGTGAGCACGACGTCGGTGTCCACGTGCCCGGGCGCCTGCCAGCCGAGGACGGCGACGAGGGCCTGGGCCCGAGGTGTGTCGATCCGGCCGTCGGCGAGCGCCTCCCACGTGGAGCGCAGCTGCCCGGTGAGCACCAGTGCGGTGTTGGCCAGGGTGTCGGCGCGGGTGCGGGAGATGCCGAGGACGAGCGCGACCTCGTCGACGAAGAACTCGGTCACCCCGGCGTACGTGCGGGTCGGCGTCCACCCCTCGGCGCGGACGCCGGGGTCGTCGGCGGTGAGGTCCCACAGGTCGGGCCGCAGGTCGGCCAACCGGGCCACCACGGCCAGCTCGTAGGCGTCGAGCTGGGCGCGCATGTCCGCGACGGCGCGGAGCTCCCGGGCGCAGCCGGCGCCGTCGAAGGACTCCGGGGCCACGATCTCGCTCAGCCGGGTGCGCCGGCGCGTCACCCCCGGCTCGGCCGGCGGTCGGTCGGGAGCCGACCCGGAGACGGGCCCGACGCTGAGCGCCACGCCCCATCCACCGGTCGTCTCCATGACCCAGACGCTAGACCGGGGGTCTGACAGAAACGGGGGCCGAAGGGGCTGCTGAGCTGCTCTTTCTCTGTGCGCGCACGACTCCCGCGGGTGATCGTTGACCGGCGCGCTGTGGAGCCGCCGCTCCCGACCCAGGGCCCGTCCCTCGACCAGGGCACCCTGCAGACCGACGAGACACCCGCCCGTCCCGCCGCCCTCGACACGCGCGGCCGCCACCGCGTCCCGCCGGGCCACGCCTCCCTGGCCACGCCCCTCAACCGCCGGCGACGTCCCCGATCACCGCACGCGCGGTCTCGTACCGGTCCACCCCGACGCGCTCCGCCCACCCACGCTCGACCGCGGCCAACTGCTCCGCGACGGCAGCGTTCACGGTCCGCCCCAGGTCGGTCAGCCGCACGACCCGGGCACGGCGGTCGTCCTGGTCGGGCACCACCTCGACGTACCCGCCGGCCTCCAGCGGCAGCAGCGCCTGCGCCAAGGCCTGCTTGGTCAACCCGCTCGCGGCGGAGATCCGGCTCAGCCGCTCCCCGTCAGCCGGCAGGAAGGACAGCAGCCGGTAGTGCCGGGCCCGCAGCCCCGGGAACCGCGTGTCGCTGAGCACGTAGAGCTCCTGGCGCAGCTGCACCAGCCACCGCTCGAGTAGCGCGATGACGGTCAGCTCGGCGCCGTTGACAGATTCGGACAAGGACCTTCACCATCTCCCTACAACGACAAGTTCCTTGCCCATTTTAGGACGCCGTCATGACCGCCCTGCCTGCCGGGTGCCGCTGGTACCTGCTGCTCCCCTCCGCACACCTACGCACGCACGCACCGACCGAGCCCAGGACGACCCGGCAGCGCCGCCCCCGGACCACTCCACGGACCCCGCGGGACCTCCGGTGACCGGCCTGCCGGGTGGTGTGACCACCGCCGAGCTCACCGCCGACCTGCGCCGGTACCGCGGCCGGCCCGACCTCGCCGTCGTCGACGTCCGGTGCACGCCCCTGGACCACCGGGCCAGCGCACCCACGACGGCGGGTCTGCACCGGGTCACCGTCCATATGGAGGACGACGAGGAGGTCCACCTCGTGGTCAAGGGCCTGCAGGCCGCCCGGCACGGCCTCCCCCCGGTGATCCCGGCCGAGGTCCGCGCCCACCTGGACACGATCATCCCGTGGCGGCTGGAGATCGACGTCCTGACCGGGCTGCCGGCCACCCGGATGCCCCCGGGGCTCCGGCTGCCCACTCTCGTCGGAGTCCACGAGCAGGACGACGACCGGGCCACGCTCTGGACCGAGGACGTGGAACCGGTCGACACCCCCTGGACGTCTACCGACACCGAGACGGCCGCGCACCTGCTGGGCCGACTGGCCGCCCGGCGACGGGACGACCCGCCGTTGACCATCCCCGGTGGGGACTTCCTCACCTCGTGGTGCGCCACCCAGCTCACGGCGTTCGCCGCACCCCGATTGCTGGACCCCACCACCTGGGCGCACCCGCTCTTCGCGGAGCCCGCCCTGGCCTCCCTCCGCCCGGTCCTGACCGCCCTGGCCACGCGCTGGCCCGACGAGTGGTGCACGGTCCAGGCGGCCCGCCAGCTCCCCGCCCACGGCGACCCCACCCCGATGAACCTGCTGCGTGCCCCGGACGGGGACCTCGTCGCGATCGACTGGGGCACCTCGACCCCGGCACCCGTCGGCTGGGACCTGGTACCACTCGTCTTCGGCCGGGCCGAGGCGGGCGCCGAGGACCCGCACGACCTGGGGACGACGCTGGACCGCGCGCTGACCGCCCACCGCGCCGGGCTGGCCGAGGACGGCGTCCACGTCGAGCTCGACGACCTCCGGCACACCGTGCTCGCTGCGGCCACGTTGCGCTACCCGCTGACCTGCCTGCCGTTGAGCGTGCTGCACGGCGAGCCCGAGGAACGAGGGCGGGCACTGCAGCGGGCGGCGTTCGTGCGGGCGGTGCTGGCGCTCAGCGGCCGTTGACCGACACCTCGAACTCGACCTGGCTCACATCGGGCCGCAGCCGGGAGAACGAGTGCACCAGCGGCCGGCCGGCGGTGTCCCGCACCGTCGTCCGGACGACGAGCAACGGCGAGCCCGCGACCACCTGCAGGACATCGGCCTCGTCGGCACCCGCCGTCCCGACGTCGACGACGAGACGCGCGTGCGCGAGGTCGGCCTCGTACTCGCGGCGCAGGAACTCGTACAGCGACCCGTGGCCGAAGTCCTCGGTGGCCGCCTTCGGGTAGGCGTCGGCCGGCAGGAACGAGCGGACGACGTGGTTGGGCAGCCCGTCGACCGACCGCAACCGGACCAGCTCCACCACCTCGTCGGTGGGGTCCAGCAGCAGCTCGGTGGCCACCGCGACCGGCGCGGGCACGACGTGCTGCTCGAGCACCGTGGTGCCGACCTGGGCGCCCTGCTCGGTCATCACGGAGTGGAAGCCAGCGATCCGGTGCACGAAGCTCTCGCGGTACTCGTGCCGGATGCCCGGCCGCGTCACGTAGGTGCCCCGGCCCTGCTCGCGCACCAGGTGGCCGTCGGCGACCAGGCCGTCCACCGCCCGGCGCAGGGTGATCCGACTGACGCCGTACTCCTCGCACAGCACCGGTTCGGGGGGCAGCAGCGCGTGTTCGGGCAGGCCGGCGACGCGTCGGCGCAGGTGCTCGCGTACCGCGAGGTACTTCGGACCTGCCTCCGGGCTCACCACGTGCCGAAAGGTACGCGATCGGCAGACGTCTAGACGACATGACGTGTGATCGGCGCCCTGTCCCCGGTGTCGGAACGGCACGGACTCCTCGCGACGGACCGAGGGTGCAGCGCACCAGCGTCTGCAATCGTTGCCATGCGCGTGGTGGACGGGTCGTCCACCGGACTACCCTGCGACACGACTCGCCCACCACCTGCGACAGGACGTCCCGATGGAGCCGCAGCAGGCTACCCCCCGGTCGGCCGGTCGACCCCGCGACCCTTCTCTCGACATCGCGATCCGCACCGCCGCCATCGAGCTGATCGGTGAGGGTGGGATCGAGGCCTGCGCCCTGGACGAGGTCGCCCGACGCGCCGGCGTCGGCAAGGCCACCATCTACCGCCGCTGGGCCAGCAAGGACGCCCTCGTCGTCGACGCCTTCCGGAACACCCCGCCCCAGGACGCCCCCAGCGCGGACCAGGGCAGCCTGGTCGCCGACGCCCGGGCACACCTGATGGCCCTGCTCGGCACCCTGGACACCCCGCTCTCGCGCGCCACCCGCCAGCTCATGCCGCTGCTGTCCACCCGCGCGGACCTCGCCGAGGTCTACCGGACCAGCATCGGCAGCTCGTGGGACCAGGCCATGGACGCCGTCGTCGCCCGCGCCGAGGCCCGCGGCGAGGTCGCCCCCGGCGCCTTCCCGGTGCTCACCCTGCGGGCCGCGTGCTCGGTGATCACCCAGCGCTGGCTGATGCGCCTGGGCCCGGTCGACGAGGCGCTGGTCGACGACCTCGTGCACGCCCTGGTGGAACCGCACCTCGACCGGCGCTGAGCAGCACCACCCGACCCGCTCCGACCGACTGGTCCCGCTTTCCGAGACCGGCGGGGCCCGACCCGAGTCACGCCAGCTGTGCGCCACCTGTCACCATGCGGACGTGACCAGGGGGGATTGGCGGGACCAGAAGCGGGACGCGACCCGTCTGCGGCTCACCGAGGCGGCGTTCGCGCTCTTCGACGAGGTCGGCTACGAGGCGACGTCGGTCGGTGACATCGCCGCAGCCGCCGGGGTCTCGGTGCCGACCTTCTACGCCTACTTCCGCACCAAGGAACACGTGGTCTTCCCCGACCAGGACGGCGCATGGCTCACCGGCCTGCTGGCCGAGCAGCCCCCGGACCTGCCGCTGCCCGAGCGGGTCCGCCGCGGCCTGCAGCGCCTGGTCAGCCAGCTGACCGAGGCCGACGAGCAGGCGCTGCTGCACCGCTGGCGCCTGGCGCTGACCACCCCCGCGCTGCGCTCACGCGGGGCCGACCGGGAGACCGCAACCACCGCCCTGCTCGTCGAGGCCCTGGGCGTGGACCCCACGACGTCCGCCGGCTCGGCCCAGGTCGTCGTCGTCGGGGCCTGCATGACGGCGTCGACGACGGCGTTCCTGCGCTGGGCGGCCACCGACGGAGCCCGCCCGCTCGACGAGCTGATCGGCGAGGCCTTCGACGCCCTCCGCTCCATCTGAGCACGACGGCGCCCCGGACGACGGGCCTCGAGACGACGGGCCTCGAGACGACGGGCCTCGAGACAGCGGGCCTCGAGACAGCGGGCCTCGAGACAGCGGGCCTCGAGACAGCGGGCCTCGAGACGACGAGCTCAGGCCGGGGTCAGCTCGATCACGGTGACCTCCGGCCGCGCCCCCACCCGCATCGGCGGCCCCCAGTACCCCGCACCGGCCGTCACGTACAGCTGCGTGTCGCCCGTCCGACGGCCCTGCGCCCCGATCCCGCCCTGCCGCGACAGCCCCTCCACCGCCGGCTGGTCCAGCAGCACCGCGTAGTCGAAGGGCCACAGCTGCCCGCCGTGCGTGTGCCCGGACAGCTGCAGGTCCACCCCGGCCGCCCGGGCCTGCTCGACCTGCACCGGCTGGTGCGCCAGCAGCACCACCGGCCGGCTGTCGTCCCGCCCGTCGAGTGCTGCGTCCAGGTCGGCGCCGTGCCCGGGCAGCCCGGACGCCGCCGCGGTCCGGTCGTCGATCCCGGCCAGGTCGAAGAACGCCCCCGAAGCGCCCAGCTCGACGCGCTCGTTGCGCAGCACGTCCACGCCCAGGGTGGGCAGGTGCCGCAGCCACTCCTCGGTGTCGGGCACGAAGTACTCGTGGTTGCCGGTCACGAAGAACGCGCCCTGCCGGCTGACCAGGTCGCCCAGCGGCGCCGCATCCTCGCGCAGCTCCGACAGCGACCCGTCGACCAGGTCGCCCACCACGGCGACGACGTCGGGCTGCTGGGCGTTGACTATCTCCACCAGCCGCTCGAACCGCCGTCCGCCGTAGGTCGCGGACAGGTGGCCGTCGGAGAACGTGACGATCCGGTAGCCGGCCAGCTCCGGGGCCAGCCCGGCGATCGCGATCGGCACCCGGCGGACCACCGGCGCGCTGTTGGCCGCCCACGCGCCGTACCCGGCGGTGCTGACGGCGGCCACGCCCGCGGTCACGGCCAGCGACCGGGCCAGGAACAACCGCCGGGAGACGTCCACGGGCCCCGGCGCCGCGACAGACCCCGCGGCGGACTCCGCGACGGACCCGACAGCGGCCTCGTGGGCGACGGGCTGCGCAGGACCCGCAGCCGACCGGCGACGCTGCACGGCCCGCAGCACCCAGCGGACCGGCTCCAGCACTCCCAATGCCAGGAACGCGTAGAACGCCACCCCCAGCCAGCTGTAGCCCACCCAGTCCAGCGGTCCCTGCACCGAGAACGGCAGGCCCCGCCGTCCGACCACCGCGGCCGTCGGCAGCACCGCGAGGACGACGGTCGACACGGTGAGCCCGCGCCGGAGTCGACCCGGACGGGTCGTGTCGCGGACCAGCCGCAGCCAGAGGAAGGCGTGCAGCAGCAGCATCGCGAGTCCGACCACGAAGCCGAAGCCCAGCAGGGCGATCAGGGACAGGGCGGGGCTCCAGACAGAGAGGGGACGGCTGATCAGACGCCGTAGACGCGTTCGGCATTCCCGCCGAGCACCAGCCCGACCGTCTCGTCGTCGGGCAGCAGGGCGGCGACGGCGCGGGCGTTGGCCGCGGTGCCGGGCACACCGGGCCAGTCGGTGCCGAAGACCATCCGCCGGGTCAGCCGGGACCAGGAGTGCCCGGCGTAGTACTCGGGCAGCCGGCGCGGGGGCAGCCCGGACAGCTCCAGCCAGACGTTCTCCCGGGCCAGCGCCATGAACGCCGCCGCGTCGTACCACCAGCCGCGGCCGCCGTGAGCCAGCACGACGTCCATGGTCGGGAAGTCCCCCACCACCTCGTCCAACAGCACCGGGTCGGCGAAGCGGTTCATCGAGCCCGGGAACGAGCTGGTGCCGCAGTGCACGACCACCGGCACGCCCCGGGCCCGACAGACCTCGTAGGCCGGGTACAACGCCCGGTCGTTGCAGGCGAACCCGCCGTGCACCGGGTGCAGCTTGAGGGCGACCGCCCCCAGGTCGAGCTGGCGCTGGACCTCCTCGGCTATCGGGAAGTGCAGGTGCGGGTTGACATTGCCGACCAGCTTGAACCGGTCGGGGTTCGCCGCCACCACGGGTAGTACGTCCTCCACCGGCTGGACGCCGGTGGCCTTCGGGCTGTACTCGGTGAACAGCAGCGCGACGTCGACCCCCTCCTCGGCGAAGAGCGCGTCCAACTCGACCGGGCGCACCGTGCCCTGCGCGTCGTACACCCGGCCCAGCACGGCTGCGTCGCCGAACCGGTCCGCCCAGTCCTTCCACGCCGGCTTCAGCGTGGGCAGCCGGGCCGCGTGCACGTGGGCGTCGATGAGCCGGTGTCCGTCGATCACCCGGTCAGCCGACCACACCGCGCCCCGCGGGTCACTTCCGGCCGACGGCGCCGTTCAGCACCGGGCCGACGGTGGGCCACAGCTCCCAGAAGTCCTCCTCGGCGCGCAGCGCACGGGCCTCCTCCAGGGCGTGCAGCCGGCCGTAGGTCCAGGCGTTCTCCCCGGCCCCGAACGCGGCGGAGCCCAGCTCGCGGCACTGCTCCCGGGTGACCACGGTGTCCTGCCGGTCGCCCAGCACGTCCTGCAGCTTCTTGATGGCGTCGACCAGGCCCATCACCGACCCGCCGAGCACCGGCGCGGCCACCTCGGCGGTGTACCGGACCCGTTTGCCGGCCTTGCGGACCTCATGCAGCGCCAGCTCGTAGGGCGACCCCACGGTGCCCGAGGACCCGGCGGCGTGCTCCGGTGCGGTGCCGATCGGGGCGTCGCCGCGCTCGGCCTCCTCGGCTGCCTCGACCTGCCGGCGCATCCGCTTCACGGTGTGCCGGAGCACCTCCTGCAGCACGTCGGCCGCGGGCTCGCCCGCCCGCCCGGTCAGCGGCGGCGTCTCCACCACGGCGAACAGCGAGTCCAGCAGAGTCAGGTATCGCGCGGTGGACAGCACCGCACCGGCCCGCTCACCGGCGTGCGCCTCGCCCTGCAGCTCGGCCTGCTGCAGCCGAGCCGCGACCGGGCCCAGCACCAGCTCCTCGGGCTGGGCGGCGACCAGCGCGCGCAGGTGCTCCAGCGACACCTCGGCGTCCCGGCTGCCGGACAGCTCCTGCCCCAGCCACTGCAGCTCGGTGCGCAGCGGGTCGGTCACCTCGCGCTGCAGCACCGGCCGGTAGGCGGCGAAGACGCTGCGCAGCCGCCGGCTGGCGACCCGCACCTGGTGCACGCCGTCCGGGACATCGGTGCGGACCATCAGGTCGGCCCGCTGCAGGGCCACGAGCTGTGCGGCCACCGCGGTGAGGACGACGTCCCCGGCCTGGGGGACCGCCGCCAGCCGGGTCTCCTCGGCAGCAGCGGCCTCAGCCTCCGCGCGGGACTTCCTGGCGGCCTTCGCGGCCGCCTTGACCTGGGCAGCGCGCTCCTTCTCCGCCGTGGCCGTGGCCTTGGCGAGCGCCTTGGTGGCCTTCCTCTGCGCCGCGGCGCGACGCGCCAGCTCCTTCGCCCGGGCCTTCGTGCCCTCGGGCAGCGGCTCCGCGGCGACGGGCTCCGCGGCCGGATCCTCCTCGACCGGATCCACCTCGGGCTCGCCGACCGGGGAGTCGTCGTCGTCCTCGTCGACGGGCTCGGGGGCCTTCGGCGCCAGCCGCCCGGCCAGCACGGTGGCCAGCTTCGACGCCGACGCCGACGGGCGGGCCCCGGAGACGACGAGCTCGGCACCGACGGCACCCAGCAGCTCCTCCTCGCCGTCCACCAGCTCGACCTCGACCTCGCGCCACGTGGTGACGACGGCGGCGTCACCCGGGCCGGCAGGCAGCTGGGTGCCGGTGACCAGGTCGTCGGCGACCTCGACCAGCACCCGGCCGTCCTCGGCCAGCAGCGTGCGGACGGTGCGCCGGGTCGCCAGCGTGGCGACCGCGGCCGCCGGGGCCTTGCGCACGATGCCCAGGACCGGGGTGATCACGGCGCGCGGCGGCGCCTTCACCGCGCGGCCCAGCGGGGAGTGCAGCTCCCGGCGGGCGCCTGCCGCGGCAGGCAGCTTCAGGTGCCAGCCGGCATCGGTGCCACCCAGTCGGCGGCGCAGCGTCACGTGCGCGCGGGCCAGCCGTAGGTCGGCCGTGTCGTAGTACGTGGCGTCCAGCTCGTGGACCACCGGCGCGCCGATCGAGGCGACCCCCGGGACCCCCGCGAGGTCGGGCAGGACGAACGCCTCCCCAACGTCGAACTTCCGCTCGATCTCCACGTGTTCGGTCGCCGCCACGGAGTGCACATCCCTGCTCGTCGGTCCACGTCCCGCTCTGGGGCTGGTCCAGCGGTTCCTACCGCATCCAGGTGAACGCCACACGTCGAGTCGATCTTGGGGACCCGAACGCCTACCGTGGCCGACGATGCGCCCCCTCCCGCGTGACCTCCTGCCCCTCGCCCTCGTCACCCCCTGGGCGGTGTGGGCCGGGCTGCGCGCGACCGGCACCGAGCGGGGCTTCCCGGGGGTCCCGGCGATATCCTTCACGCCCTACGCAGCGGCCAGCTCGGTGCTCCCGCTGGGCATCGCGCTGGCCCGCCGGTCCCGGCCGGCGACCGCGCTGGCCGCCGTCGCCACCGGGGCACTGACCACCGCCGTGCTCGGACGACGGGGCACGCTGGCCACCCCGACCGGCCCCCGCCCGCTGCGGCTGGCCACGGTGAACCTGCTGCACGGCCGGGCCGACGCCGCCGGGGTCGTGGCACTGGTCCGCGATCACGACCTGGACGTGCTGGCCCTGCAGGAGGTCACGCCGGAGGCCGAGGCGGGCCTGCGAGGTGCGGGCATCGGGGACCTGCTCCCCCACGACCACGTGCTGCAGGCCCGCCCGGGCAACCCGCCCGGCGCCGGCGGCGCCGTGTGGTCCCGGCACCCGGTGCTGGCCCGCGGCGCCGTGCCGGGCCGGTTCGACCAGCCGTGGGTCCGGCTCGCCGTCCCCGGCGGCCCGGACGTCGAGGTGACCGCGGTACACGCCCAGCCCCCGGACCGGTCCCGTCGGGCGGTTGCCCGCTGGGTCGAGGACCTCGACGCGCTGCCCGACCCCGGCCCGGACGTCGTCCGGGTGCTGGCCGGGGACTACAACGCCACCCTGGACCACGCCGGGTTCCGGGCCCTGCTGGCCCGCGGGTACGTCGACGCCGCCCGTGCCGCGGGACAGGGTCTGAGCACCACCTGGACGCCGCAGCGGGCGCCGCACCCACAGCTGACGATCGACCACGTGCTCGTGGACCGGCGGGTGGGCGTGCGCTCGGTCCGGGTCCGCCGGGTGCTCGGCAGCGACCACCGGGCCGTCGTCGCCGAGCTGACCCTGCCGGCCGCCACCGACTGAGCGCCCGACAGCGGGCCGGCGTCACATCGGGGTGGAGTCGCGTCCCAGGCTCCGTCGATCCCTCAGGAACGGGAACCGCTCCCGGACCCGGGCCACCTCGGCCGGGTCGACGTCGGCCAGCACGATCGTCTCGCCGCCGGCGGCGGTGGCCAGCAGCTCGCCGAGCGGGCTGACGATCGCGCTGTCCCCGACGTGCTCGGTGCCGTCGCCGGCGGTGCCCACCCGGTTGCACCCCACCACGTAGGCCTGGTTCTCGATGGCCCGGGCCCGCAGCAGCGTCTGCCAGTGCAGCCGCCGGGCGGCCGGCCAGTTCGCGGGCACCAGGTAGACGTCGGTGTCCAGCGCCAGCGCCCAGTACTCGTCGGCGAACCGCAGGTCGTAGCAGACGAACAGGCTGACCCGCAGGTCCCCGACCTGCACGGTCACCGGCGCGGAACCCGCCCGGTAGTGCTCGTGCTCCCCGGCGTACGTGAACGGGTGCAGCTTCCGGTAGCGGTGCACGGTGCCGTCCGGCCCGGCCAGCACGAAGGAGTTGTGCGGCAACTCCTCCCCCGCCGCGACCTCCGCGCACGAGCCGCCCACCCACACGCCGTGCTCCGCTGCCTGCGCCTGCAACCATTGCGCCGACGACCCGCCCTCGGGCTCGCCGATCCCGGGCGTCATCGAGAACCCGGTGGAGAACGTCTCGGACAGCAGCACCAGCTCTGCACCGGCACCCACGGCGCGGGCCACGTGGTCGGCCAGCCGGGCGTGGTTCGCGGCCCGGTCCTCCCACACGATGTCGTGCTGGACCGCAGCGATCTTCACGACAGCCGGCCCAGCCGCGCGACGGCGTCGGCGAGCACCTCGTCGCGCTTGCAGAACGCGAACCGAACCAGGTGCCGCCCCAGGACGGCGTGCGTCGGTGTGTAGAACGCCGCGCTGGGGACGGCGACCACACCCACCCGGTGCGGCAGGTCCCGGCAGAACGCCAGCCCGTCGGTGCCGGGACCGACGTCCACGGTGGCGAAGTAGGTGGCCTGCGGGCTGAGGACCGACAGCCCGGCTGCGGCGAGCCCGGCCACCAGGGTGTCCCGCTTGCGCTCCAGGTCCGCGGCCAGCTGTGTGAAGTACGCGTCGGGCAGGCCGAGCCCGGCGGCGATCGCGGGCTGGAAGGGCCCGCCGTTGACGTAGGTCAGGAACTGCTTCGCCGTCCGGACGCAGCTGACGAGTTCGGCCGGGCCGCAGACCCAGCCGATCTTCCAGCCGGTGGTGGAGAAGGTCTTGCCCCCGCTGCTGACCACCAGGGTGCGTTCGCGCATCCCGGGCAGCTCCGCCGGCGAGACGTGCGTGGAGCCGGTGAAGACCAGGTGCTCGTAGACCTCGTCGGTGAGCACCAGCAGGTCGTGCTCGGTGGCGACGTCGGCGACCAGCTGCAGCTCGGCCGCGTCGAAGACCTTGCCGGTCGGGTTGTGCGGGGTGTTGAGCAGCACCAGCCTGGTGCGCGGTCCGACCGCGGCCCGCAGCTCGGCCGGCGTGAAGGTCCACGGTCCGGTGCTGACCTCACCGGGACCCACGGCCGGCGGCCGCAGCGGCACCGGCACGGCGACCGCGCCGGCCATCGCGATCCCGGCCGCGTAACTGTCGTACAGCGGCTCGAAGACGACGACCTCGTCGCCGGGGTCCAGCAGGCCGAGCAGCGCGCCGGCCAGCGCCTCGGTGGCGCCGGCGGTGACCAGCACCTCGGTGTCCGGGTCGTAGGCCAGGCCGCGGAAGCGCTGCACGTGGGTGGCAACCGCCTCGCGGAGCACCGGCAGCCCGGGGCCGGGCGGGTACTGGTCCAGGCCGGTGCCGATGGCCGCGCGGGCGACGTCGAGCACCTCGGGCGGGCCAGGGGTGTCCGGGAAGCCCTGGCCCAGGTTCACCGACCCGGTGGCCAGCGCCAGCGCGCTCATCTCGGCGAAGACCGTGGTGCCGAAGCCCTGCAGCCGTTGGGCCAGGTGCTGGGTCGCAGGCGAGGTGGTCACGGTAGCGAGCTTCCCAGACCGGCGGGGTCCTGCCGATCCGGTGGCCAGGGACCCCGAGCCGGCGTCCCGGTGGTGGAGGTCTCCTCCCTGCTGGCGGGACCGGACCGTCCCTCACGTACGTGATCGCAGGCACGGGCGACGCGCGTGAGGAGACCGGCAGGTCAGTCACGGACCCGATCAGCACCGATCTGTCGACCCAGAAGACACAAGGCGGGGCTTTCCGGGCCGTTGATCTCGGAATGGCTTTCGGGCCTCTCGCGGCAGACGTGACCTGCAGGTTCACCCAGCCGGCTGCCGTTGCCCCGTGTGCTGTCACGTACGGGGCTTTGTGGTCACCGGAGGGCGGACCAGTTGATCTCCGCTGCGCGGACCTAGCTGGGCCACCTCAGGAGAGGGTCGGCCAGCCAGGCAGGCTCTGGTCATACTGCTCGGCCTCGGGTGCGGCGGCGTACTCCAGCAGGTTGCCGACCTTCTCGGCGAGGACGTCGCGAACCTCCTCGGGGGTGGCGAAGAAGAACTCGCGGCGCAGGTTGGCCTGGTTGAGCCGGCGGTCGGCGAACGCGTGGTGGAGCTCGTTCTCCAGCGCGATGGCGTCGTTGGAGAAGTAGATGGCGTGCACGTCGAAGGGGAACGGCACCGAGGCGTCGCCGAGCTCGCGGACGCGGTCCATCGGCTTGAGTCGGCGGGTCATTCCGATCTTGACTACGGGCTTTCCGAACGCCCCGATGTTGCTGATGACGTAAACGTAGCCGGCCCGGATGTTGGCGGCGCGGAAGTCGTTGAGCTTGATGGCTGCGTCCAAGTCAGCCAGCCTGGACTCCAGCGCGGCGACCTCGTCGGCGGTGCCGCTGATGCGAACGGCGGCCAGGGTGTTGGCGTAGCGGGCGCGCTCCTTGTCCAGCTTTTCCCGCTGGGGAGTCGGCCGTCAGCTCGAGCTCGGTGATGCGCAGCGCGCGGTGACCGTCAGCGACGTGCATCTCCATCGTCTTGCCCAGTCTGGCGATAGTGGCCGCGGCGGTCTCCAGCCGCTTGGTGGCCGTGGCCAGCGCGCCGGCGCGCAGGGATCGGACGCAGTTGTCGGCTTCGGCGTTGTAGGCGCGCAGCATCAGCTTGGAGAAGTCGGCGGTCATCTTCCGGCCGGCCGCCAGGGAGTTGTTGTAGGCGAACGGGTCGGAGGCTTCGATGGCGTTCCCGGCTCGGACGGTGTCCTTGATATCGTCGAGGAGCGCGGTCAGGCGCTCCCGGTACATCTCTGCGTTCTCCAGCGGGTGGTGGTACTCGTAGATGCCGACCTGCTGCAGCAGTAGTGCGTCGTCGAGCTCGATCAGCTCGTCGTTCACGGGTCCGTGCGTGCCGCCGCCGATGCTCGCAGGCGCCGGCGTGGTGGCCTGGCCTGCGTCGTGCGCCCCTGTGCTGGGGGCGCCGTCCAGGTCACTGTTCGCGTCGCTGTCGGGGACCCAGAACTCACAGCCGGGCGGGGGGGTGGCCAGCTGAGGTCGGGCACCCAGCTGGCCGGTGGCACCCAGCCGGCCGGGGGTGCCGGCCAGCCGGGCGGGGTCTGGAAGCGCAGCCCGTTGCTCATCGTGTGCTCCTCGCCGTTAGCGGGCGGTGCGGACGCCGGGGCCCTGCGCGATGGGGGCCAGGGCGTGTGGGTTCTTGCTGACCACGGCGCCCAGGTGCCGCATCGTCTCGGCGGGCTCAACCCGGCGCAGGTCGAGCTCTTCGAAGGTGGCCCGGTCGCAGGCCACGGCGACCAGCGGGGTCGCGGTGTCCTTGCCGGTGGCCGGGTCGACGTGGGCGACCGACCCGGCTAGGGGGTGAGGCGGCGCTGCCGAGCCAGCTCGTCCTCCCTGATCGCGGTTGGCGGCTAGCTGGGCTGGCTCAGTCCTCGGCCCAGCGTGTGCGTTCCTGAGGCAACCGGGAAGTCCTCGGCCGGCTGGAACCTTGGGCCACCCTGACCGTGCTCAGTCATGATCGGGTGATCCGCGTCGGCCGGCGTCCTGTGTTGGGCAACGAGCACCTCGGTGAGCTTGGTGACAGACGCAGTCCAGTTGTTCAGCCGCCCCTGGCCACTCGTCCAAAGGGCACGCGCTGAGAAACTATGAAACAGTTGGTTCCACGATAGAATTTCCACTACAACCGACGACACCTTGGAGGGCTCGTGGAGAGGTCAGTCGCAGATGCCGCCGCCGACCTTGGCGTCGCGGAGGTCCGCGTCCGCCAGATGTTGCAGTCAGGCCGCCTGGCAGGGCGCAAGGTCGGTCGCCAGTGGCTGATCGACAGCAGTGAGATCCAGCGTGCTGTGGCCCACCGCGCCCCCTCAGGCAGGCCGTTGGCGGCTCGTCTGGCCTGGGGGGTCCTTGACCTGCTCGATGACGGATCGGCCCCCTGGCTTGATAGGGCTGATCGGAGCCGTGCTCGCGTTCACGCTCGCAACCTCGCCGGTGCCGACGCCGGTCGCTGGCGCGCCGCTCTCCGCAACCGTCAGAAGCGCATGGACTGCCGCGCCCACCCGGCCGCCCTCCAACGCCTCTACGACGCGCCTGGAGTCGTGCAGGTCGGGCCGGCCGTAGCGGCAGCCGCAGGCGTCGACCTGGTCGCACTCGACGTTGTCCCCGAGGTGTACGTCCCCGAGTGGGCGTGGCCGGGCATCGCGCGCCGCCTAGCGATCCGACAGAACGTCGCCGCCTCAGATGCCAATCTGGTCGTGCACGTCCCCGAGGGCGCCTGGCCCGTTCCTGACGTCGTCGGACCACCAAGACCTGGGCTCGCACTGCTGGCAGCCGATCTCCTCGACTCTCCCGAGCCCCGGGCCATCAGCGGTGGCGTCGATGCGCTCAATCGACTGGCGAGCCACCTGCCGGCCAGTCGTCGCCGGGTGAAGGCTTGACCTCACCCGTCATCACACTGCCCCCTCTCGGGGCACCGGTGGACCGGCTCTGGCACGTCCTCTTGGACCTTGCCGAAGCGTTGCCCGGGGCCTGGACGCTCATCGGAGGCCAGATGGTTCTCCTCCACGCTATTGAGCACGGCGTCACGCCAAGCCAGGTCAGCGAGGATGGAGACGTCGTCGCTGACGTTCGCACCGTGCATCAGGTCTTGCCGCGCCTGTCGGCGGCTCTGACTGCGGCAGCTTTCGAGCCAGACATCAGTGCTGATGGCCTAGCGCACCGGTTTGTCCGCCCAGCTGAACCCAAACCGATCAAGGTGGATGTCTTGGCACCCGAGGGCCTGCGGCCTGACGCTCCCCTCTTTACCGTCCCCCCTGGCCGGACAATCACGACTCCGGGCGGGACTCAGGCTCTGCACCGCACCGAGCAGGTCATGATCGACCACGAGGGACGTATTGGGCCGGTCCCCCGTCCGACCCTGCTCGGTGCAGTAGTGATGAAGGCTGCTGCCTGTGGGCTCGGCGGAGACATCAGCCGGCACCTGCGCGATCTCGCCCTCTTGCTATCCATCGTGGGCGACCCCTTCGCGATGACCGAGGAGATGACTGCCAAGGACCGCCGGCGCCTGCAGCGCGTCGAGGCCCTGCAGGACGGAACGCACGCGGCTTGGGCCCTGCTGCAGCCCACGCCCCGGGGAGTGGGCCAGTCAACCCTAGAGATACTCACGGCTAAGCCCGAGTAAGCGTTTTTGCAACAGTCTGTTGTCAGCTGCCTTGGGGCATGGGCCCGGTGCCGGATCCTGCCCGTCAATTCACCCCGCCCGCCCAAGGCCAGGCCACGTCGACCCGTCGCGGCTGGCACACCTGTTAGTGCAACGTCGGTCGGTGCCGCAGCGACCAACGACGCTGTAACGGCCAGCTAGGTGAACCCAGCCATCAGGTTGGTGACAACTAGCCGCCCTGGTCGGCGACCTGGCCGTCCGCAGCACTGAGTTCGCCACGCTGTGGGCGCGGTACCGGGTGCGCAGTTGCACCGACGGGGTCAAGCGCTTCCGACACCCCACCGTCGGCCCGCTCGAGCTGGCCTTCACCATGACCAGCACGCCCTCCACCGGACACCGGCTGCTCATGCTGAGCGCCACCCCGGGTTCGGCGTCGCACGACGCACCGGCCCTGTTGCAGCCACCCGGCCGACGGTCGTCGCCACGGCAACGAGCCGACTGAGGACGCCTGAGAAGACCCCGACCTGGGCGTAGGCCCGCGGCGACACTCCGATCCGGCGGGCGGTGTGGTGCCGCACGGTCATGGCTTGGCCACCCGTACCGAAGTCCGGGTGGCCGCCATCCCCGGAGTGCAGTCGGCGGGACTGAGGGGCGGTCACGTTCTCGACGATGGGGACCTGCCGTCGGATCGGTCAGCCACCCGCAGCATCCGCGCGGCCCTCGTGACTGACGTCGCCCGATCCGGCCAGGAACCGCTCCAGAAGGGTGGCTAGGCGATCCTGGTCAGCGGCGGAGAGTGGGGACAGGATCTGGCGTTCGTTGGCCAGGTGCCCGACGACGACGGTCTCGACGAGATCCAGCCCGTCCCCGGTGAGGGCGACGAGCACGTTGCGCCGATTGCCCGGGTCGGTGCGGCGACTGAGCAACCCCTTGGTCTCCAGGTTGCCCAGCCGGTTGGTCATTGCCGCCGAGCTGATCATCGTGGCATCGGCCAACTCACCCGGGGTGAGAGTGAACGGTGCCCCCGACCGGCGCAGGGTGGCCAGGACGTCGAACTCGCCCGGTTGCAGACCATGTCCGGAGAAGAACACGCGGCTGGAGCGCCCCGCCAACTCACTCGCCCGCGACAGCCGGCCGATCACCCCCATCGGGGCAGGATCGAGGTCGGGTCGCGCCACACGCCACTGCTGCAGGTAGTCACTGACCCGGTCACGTCCCACCAGCCCACTACCTCTCGATATCGAACCGTTTGACGGCAAGGGTAGCGCCTTCTACTGTTCTTTTAGGTCGAAAGGTTCGCCCTCTAGAGGTTGGCGTTGGGTGGTTCACGTGGCGTCC
Source organism: Mycobacteriales bacterium (assembly GCA_038233915.1). Lineage (GTDB taxonomy): Bacteria > Actinomycetota > Actinomycetes > Mycobacteriales > Geodermatophilaceae > Klenkia. Next base: position 17,842 of record JBBSVA010000005.1, read on the forward strand.
TCGACACCAGGCCTCGTCGCATCGACGGCGTTCGCCCCGGCCGTGTGGGGCACCACCTATCTGGTCACGACCTCGTTCTTGCCCGAGGGCCACCCGCTGTGGTCGGGAGTGCTGCGGGCGCTGCCGGCCGGACTGATCGCGCTCGCGATCGGTCGCGTACTACCCCGTGGTGCATGGTGGTGGAGAGCGGCCGTACTGGGCACGTTGAACATCGGGGCCTTCTTCCCCTTGCTGTTCCTGGCCGCCTCCCTGTTACCCGGCGGAGTGGCAGCGATTTTCGGAGCCGCCAACCCACTGATCATCGCCGTCCTCGCCCTCCCACTCCTGCACGAGCGGCCCACCAGGTGGCGACTGTCCTGGGGCGCGTTGGCAGTCCTCGGCGTCGCCTTGATGGTGCTCGCCCCCCACGCGGCACTGAGCCTGACCGGTGCGCTGGCCGGGATGTCGGCCACGCTGTGCATGGCGCTGGGCATCGTGCTCAGCAAGCGCTGGGGCCGGCCTACCGGCCCGGTGTCCTACGCCGGCTGGCAACTCACCGCCGGCGGGCTGGTCATGGGACCCCTCGCTCTGCTTGTCGAGGGCGGGCCACCCGCCCTCGACGCCGCCGCCATCGCCGGCTACGCCTGGCTGGGCCTCATCGGGGCCGCTCTGGCCTACACCCTGTGGTTCCGTGGAGTGGGACACATGCCCGCCGGCGCGGTCGCGTTCCTGCCGCTGATCTCCCCCCTGGTCGCGACAGCCCTGGGCTGGGCCGTCCTGGAAGAGTCACTCACCCCACTGCAGGCCACCGGGTTCGCGTTGGCCATGATCGCAGTCGCCTGCGCCCAGTACACACCCACCCGATCACGGCGACCCCAGACGCCATCGCCGACTCCCACGGCGCCGCCGGCCCCCGCAACTGCCTGCGCCGTAGCCGCTGCGGGTCACAAGATCACGTAGCCACTCGTGGACTTGCAGACCCGGATACGGGGGTCTGTGGATCGCGCTTGTCTCGGGTCGGCTTGGGCGCAACAGTCCAGGGCTCGTGAGTTCCCGGCCCCAGACCTGCGCGGGAACGGGGTTCGACTGCTGCTGTGAGCCAGGTCGGTTCGAGCTGCTACCTGAGCAGCGCGACCGCGGCGGCCTGCAGGGTGCCTGCAAGGTCCTGGCCCGGGTGGGCGATGCCGTGCAGGGTGAGCCCGTCCACGACCGCCGCGAGGACGGCCGCGGCGGTGTCGGGGTTGCACCGGTCGGGCAGCTGGCCGCCTGCGCGGGCCGCGCCCACGATCGCGGCGAGCCCCAAGGTGACGAGGTCAACCGCCCTGCGAGCTCCTGCTCACCGCCATCGCCGTCGTCGGCGACCCCACACGCACCGCCGAGCTCGGCACCTGGGCGTGGGCGCCCAGCGGCGCACTCCTGCTGTGGCTGATCACCGGCCCCCTACTCGCTCACCTCCGCCACAGCAACGACCGCCCGCTGCGCGCATCCGGTGCCCGGTAAGACGCGGCCTCAGACCGCGCCTGCTCCGACGCCGACGAACCCGGCACCGGCACACGCCGACCCGGATGGCCACGGTCCTGGCCGGGCCAGCGCCCGCAGGTGCCGGCCGAAGACACCGACCCGGGCGGTCAGCGAGTCGCTCCGGCCCAGCAGCCGGTGGCCGCCCTACGCCGTCTGTGCCGGGGAGAAGCGGACTGGGCGGCCGAGCCCGACCAGAGCTCTGCGCAGTGGGTCAGGCATCCGACGGTCGGGGCGTGGGGTGGGGCCCGGCCCGCCGGTTTCCACCCAGGCAGCGAGCGCCTGGTCACGATCGGCTCGCTCGACGCCCGACAGCCACAGCGCGGGGCCGCTGATGCTCCTACCGGGACCCCGGTGCCCGATCACGGCGACGGCCGCCAGTGAGCAGGCGTTCAGGCAGCCAGTCTTCACCAGGACCGCCCCCGCGGTGTCGCGCACGGAGCCGGTGAGGGCGTCGACGTGCCCGTCGGTCCCCGCCATCCGGCGCAGCGCTGAGCACCGGTGCCCCAGGCACACTGCGACCACCGGGCCACCGGCATCGGCATCGGCATCGGCCCAGCCCGGTGAGCGCTCGACCGTCACCGCAGCAGTCCCCGCTCGGCGGCCCGCCTCAGGCGCTGTGGGACGAGGACCTCCACGCCGTCGACGACGATGCGCACCAGCGGCACCGGGGTGGCCTTCCACCGGGCGCGGCGGTGCCGGGTGTTGGACCGCGATGTCCGACGCTTGGGGACCGCCATCAGCTACGCCGTCCGTAGCGGGCGTGGAACCGCTCGACCCGGCCGGCGGTGTCCAGCACCCGCTGGTTCCCGGTCCAGAACGGGTGCGAGGCCGCGCTGGTGTCCACGGTGACCAGGGGCAGGGTCTCCCCATCGAGGTCGACCGTCTGGTCGCTGTCCATGGTGGAGCGGGTGCGGAACATGGTGCCGGTGGCGGTGTCGCGGAAGGCCACCGTCCGGTATCCGGGGTGGATGCCGTCTCTCATCGGTTCTCCTCGGTGGTGTGGGTGACGTGTGGGTCCTCTGCGGGGCTCGAGGCCTCGCAGGGGTCCTCGTGCGACTCGCCGAACGGGTCGGGGAAGTCCCAGCCCTCGACGCCGAGGGCCAGTTCCTCATCGGTGAGCAGGGCGTCGAGGAACGCCGTCGTCAGCGCCTCGCGGGACTGCCGGTGGGTCAGCACCACCAGCTCGGTGTCCCGGTCCCCGTAGAGGGGGTCCCACCGCAGTGCGGCGGCCACCCGGCGTTCCGGGTCGGCCTGGGCCCACAGGTCGGGGTCCTCGCCCAGGGTGTCCAGCCACGGGCCGGCATCTCCGACCTGCAGCCCGCCCCCGGCGGACTGCAGCCACACGGCCCGGTCGTGCTGGGTGGCCAGCCACAGTCGCCCGCGCGATCCCACGACACCGTCGAGCAGGACGTCGAAGGCCTCGTGCAGCCGCTCCGGGTGGAAGGGCCGGCGCGCGGAGAAGCGGACCAGCTCCATCCCGGCGTCAGCTGTGAGCGGTGGCTGACCGGCCAGCAGCGGGTCGTGCGGGTGGCGCACCCGACCACGGCGGGCGCGCGGGCCCAGACCTGCGAGCACCCGGGCCGGGTGCCAGTGCTCCACCGAGCCGGTGCGGGCGGTCGGGACCCAGCGGTCCAGGGCGGCATGCAGTCGCGCGGCGGTCCAGTCATCCGTCGGCGGCCCGGCGAGCAGGACGACGTCGGCAATGCCGGTCTGACCGAGCACGACCTGGGCCACGGTGCGCTCGTCGTCGGCCGTGGCGGCGAGTCCACGGTCGGCCATCGTGTCCTCACCGGTCACGTCGGGCAGCCAGCTCGCCGCGTCCAGCACGGCGACGACGGCCTCGACGGTGACCGCGTCCGCGGCCGTGCCGCCACCCTCCAGCAGGACCGATCCGATCGACCAGCACAGGTGCTCGGGCTCCAGCGCCGGGTCCAGCTGGAGCACGATCCGCTCGACCTCCGTCCGGGCGGCGAGGTCACGCAGCAGCGGCAGCAGGTCCAGCCGCAGCGTGCAGGACAGGCAACCGTGGGCGAGTTCGACCGCGGTGCGCTCGACGGTGACCACGCCGTCGACCTGGGTCCGCACGGTCCGGACGGCGACGCCCTGGTCCAGGTCGCGCACGTCGTGGTGGACGACGACGGTGCCGGGGGCCGCGATGAGCAGGTCATCGGCGGCCCGGGCGGTGTGCTCCCGGTGCACGCCACCGACGAGGACAAGTGGGGTGGATCGATCTGTCATGACCCCACCCTAAACAAAAACGACAATCGTTGTCATCTAGGGTGAGAGCATGACGACCTACTGCGAGGTGACCGGTCGCCGTCCCACCTTCGGGCGCGCCGTGAGCCACTCCCACTGGCGGACACCCCGCCGCTTCGACCCGAACCTGCAGCGCAAGCGCTTCTGGGTGCCCAGTGAGAACCGCTTCGTCCGGCTCACCGTGTCCACCCGGGGGATCAAGACCATCGACGCCCAGGGCATCGAGGCCGTCTGGACGAGGGTCCGCCGCGAGCGTGCGGCGAACGGCGGAGGGCTCTGATGGCCCGCGCCACCGACGTCCGTCCGGTCATCCGGCTCACGAGCACCGCTGGCACCGGTTACACGTACGTGACCCGCAAGAACCGTCGCAACGACCCCGACCGTCTCGTGCTCTGCACGTACGACCCCGTCATCGGCCGGCACGTCGACGTCCGCGAAGAACGCTGAGGAGCGCAACCATGGCCAAGACCTCGAAGATCGCCAAGAACGACCAGCGCCGGGAGGTGGTGGCCCGGTACGCGCAGCGCCGCGCCGCCCTGAAGGACACCGTCCGCACCGGCACCCCGCACGAGCGCGCCGCCGCCCAGGCAGCACTGCAGGCGATGCCCCGGGACGCCAGCCCCACCCGGGTGCGCAACCGGGACGTCGTCGACGGCCGACCCCGCGGGTACCTGCGGGCCTTCGGGCTGTCCCGGGTGCGGTTCCGGTCGATGGCGCACGACGGCCACCTGCCCGGCATCACCAAGGCCAGCTGGTGAGCGGGGCAGCGCCCCGGCCCCCGCGGCCCACGAAGAAGCGCCGACTGGAGGGCCCGGTGGACTGGAAGGACGTGACGCTGCTGCGCACGTTCGTCTCCGACCGCGGCAAGATCCGGGCCCGCCGGGTCACCGGCCTGGACCCCACAACACACCGACGGGTTGCCCGCGCGATCAAGAACGCCCGCGAGATGGCCCTGCTCCCCTACCCGTCGAAGGGCCGCTGAGGCCTCCCGACCCGGTAGAGGTGCCCCCTGCCCCCTGCCCCCTGGCCGTGAAGGGTGCCGGGGTACCCGTACCAGTGCCGCCGGACGGGGTCAGATCGCGTCGGGCGGGTGGATGCCCGCTGGTTCGACTGCCCGGTCCTACCGCTGGATCCCGCGGTAGCGAACCAGTCGCGCGGAGTTGACGGCCACGGCCACGGAGCTGGCGTTGTGCAGGATTGCCGCGAGCACCGGGGACAGTGCGCCGCCGCCGGCCACGAGCAGGCCGACGCCGTTGACCGCGATCGACATGCCGTAGTTCTGCCGGACGATGCCCAGCGTGCGGCCACCGAGGTCACGCAGGTCCAGTAGGTGCCGCAGGTCGTCCCCGACCAGCGCGACATCGGCGGTCTCGACAGCGACGTCGGTGCCCGAGACGCCCATCGCGATGCCGATGTCGGCTGCGGCCAGCGCCGGGGCGTCGTTGGTGCCGTCCCCGACCATGGCCACGGTGTGCCCCTGTGCCCGCAGCTCGGTGACGACGTCCTGCTTGTCCTCCGGGAGCACCTCGGCACGCCACTCGGTGATGCCCAGCTGGGCGGCGACGGCGGCCGCGCTGGCGGCATGGTCCCCGGTGAGCATCACGATCCGTCGGACCCCGGTGGCCCGCAGGGTCGCCAGCACTTCGGCGGCCTCGGCCCGGACCTCGTCGCGCAGGCTCACCAACCCGATCAGCTCGTCGTCCACGGCTAGCAGCAGCGGCGTCTCGGTCTGCTCGCGCAGCGTCGCCAGCCAGCCTCGCGCCTCCTCGCCGACCGGAACCCCCTGGGTGGCCATCAGGGCCTCGCTGCCCAGCAACAGCACCCGGCCGTCGGCCTGGGTGCGCATGCCCAGGCCCAGCAGCACCTCGCACTCCTCGTGCGGCGGGATGAAGACGTGCCGCTCCTCGGTGGAGCGGATGACCGCCTGGGCCAGCGGGTGCCGGGAGTGCACCTCCGAGCTGGCGGCATAGCCCAGCACCTGCTCGGGCTCCCATTCCGGGGAGAAGGACACGACGTTGGTGACGACGGGCCGGCCCATGGTCAGCGTGCCGGTCTTGTCGAACACGACGGCGTCGATCCGACCGGCCGCCTCCAGGTGCGCCCCGCCCTTGATCAGCACCCCGCGGGAGGCGCCGTTGCCGATCGCGGCGCTGACCGCGGTGGGGGTGGACAGCCCGACCGCGCACGGGCACGCCACCAGCAGCATCGTCATCGCACGCCGCACGTCCCGGGTGAGCAGCCAGGTCAGCCCGGCCAGCGCGAAGGACGCCGGCACGAACCGACGGGAGAACTCGTCGCCGACGGTCTGGATCGGGGCCCGATCGTCCTGGGCCTGCTCGACCCGGGCGATGATCCGGCCTATCGCGGTGTCCGCCCCGGTCGCCGAGGCGCGGACGACGATCCGACCACGCAGGTTCACCGAGCCCGCGTGCACCAGCGCGCCGGCCCCCACCGTCACCGGGAGCGATTCGCCGGTGATCGCGGCCTGGTCGACGACACCCTGCCCCCCGACCACCTCGCCGTCGACGGCGGTCGTTGCCTGCTCGTGCACGACCACCAGGTCACCGACCCGCAGCTGGCCCAGGTCGACCTGTCGCTCGACCTCGCCGTCGGTGGTGCGGGTGAGCACCCAGGCGGTGGACTGGGTGCCGGCCAGCAGGGCGGAGATGGCGTTCCGGGTACGACGCAGGGTGAGGTCCTGCAGCCACTCACCGATGTTGAGCAGCCACAACACGGTCAGGGCGACGACGTTCTCCCGCAGCAGCAGGCTGGCCACGCTGGCGGCGGTGACCAGTGCGTCGGTCCCTGCGGTCCGCTTGCCGCTGAGCGCTCCGACGGCGCCCTTCAAGAAGGGGTAACCGGTGAAGACGGTCACCACACTGGCGGCGAACCGGCTGCTCCCGGACAGCGCGGGCGGGCGGCCCAGGGCGTACCGCCGCACGCCCAGCAGCACCAGGGCGGCGCCACCGACACCGATCCGCAACAGCTCACCATTGGCTACGTCGGCCGAGCGCGGCCGACGGGCGACGGGCGACGGGCGACATCCACCGGCCGGCCGGCGACGGCGGTGACCTCGACCAGCACGGCGGCGAGCAGGGCGACGCGCTCGGCGGGGGCATCGTGGGCGGTCCAGACCAGGACATGTCCGGTGACCGGGAACGCCTGCACCGCCCGGACCCCGGCGACGGCGTCCAGGGCGTCCTCGACCAGCACAGCCCGCGACGGCGATCCGGCCAACCAGGGCGCGTGGAGCCGTACCCGGCCGCCGGCATCGCTGATGATCCGGGGGGCCGGGGGCGCGCCGGTCCCCGGAATCAGGGCCATCAGTGGCTGTGGTCGTGGCCGGCGGACCGGTCGGCGGGCGGCGGGGCCTGCTCCCCGAGGTCGGCGTAGGCCTGCGCGCGGACGTCACCGGCGGCCAAGCGTGCTTTCTCCACCGCGGTCTCGGCCCGCCGGGCTCCCCGGATCCCGAGCTTGGTGGCACCGACGGCGAGCTTCGTCGGCAGACTGCCGGGCTCACCCTTCTCGGCGGCCCGGACCACCACGACCCCGACCACCCCGGTCGCCAGAGCCCCCACGGCCTTGCGGAGCAGGGAGCCGGCTCCGGCGCTACGGGACTTCTTCAACTCGGCCACGATGACTCCTCGTTCTCGATCGGACGCGCAGCGCTCTGCGCCCAAGACGGTAGTGGGAACCATGTTCAGCACGACGGAAGGGTGGGGTGCAGAGAGGAACCAGCCTCCACACCTGGCCTGCGCGGCAACTACTCCTAGCCCGGCGCGGCCTCGAACCGGACCTGGCGGGTGGCCGGGTCCGCCGTCGTCAGCCGGACCCGGACCCGCTCGCCCGGGGTGAGCCGACCGTCGCAGCGGGCCTGCACGGCCAGCTCGGTGAGCAGCACGGTGGAGCGCTTGTCCTCGGCGTCCAGCACGACGGCGTCAAGGACCTCGCCGACCCGCCCGGCCAGCAGGGTGGCCTCCACCAAGTCGATGACGGCGCGCTCCACGTCGTGGGTCCGCCGGTCGGAGCCGGCCATCAGCGCGGGCAGCTCCGCCAGCGCGGCCCGCAGCTCCGCCGAGGGCTGCTCACCGGCGGCGAGCGCTAGGCAGACCTCGGTGCCGAACCTGTCGACCAGCCGGCGCAGCGGGGCGGTGACGTGCGCATAGGGCCCGCCGACGCCGCCGTGCCCGGGCTGCGCGGGAGCGGCGCCGTCGAACGCGGTGTACGCAGCACCCCGCAGCAGCGAGGCAGCGGCGTCCAGGAAGGCGGCGTGCCGCGGCTGGGCCGGGTCCAGGCTGGCGATGACGTCGCCCGGGGTCGCACCCTCGGGCCAGTCGACGCCCAGCCCGGGGGCCAGCCGGCGCAGCGCGGTGACCGCGCCCGGGTCGGCCGGCGGCAGCGTGCGCAGCACGCCGACCCCGCCCTCCAGCATCAGCCGGGCGGCGCAGCGGCCGGTGAGCAGCGAGATCTGCGCGTTCCAGCCCTCGACGTCGGACTGGCCACGGAAGGCGACGGTCCACCCCCCGTCCGGGCCGGGCTCGACCTCCTGGGACGGCGTGCCCAGCTCGATCGCACCGCGGTCCCGGGCCCGGGCCTGCAGCAACCTGCCGATCTCGGGCAGCAGCTCCAGCTCGGGCGGCACCTGGCCGCCGACCGTCTCGTAGTCGAGCTGGGCCCGGCTGCGCACCCGGGCCCGGCGCAGGTCGACGGCGGTGACCTCGCCGTCGGCGTCCAGGTCGATGGTCCACAGCGCGGCCGGGCGGAGCTCGCCGGGCAGCAGGCTCGCCGCGCCCTCGGACAGCTGCGGCGGGTGCAGCGGCGTCCGGCCGTCGGGGCAGTAGACGGTCTGGCCACGGCGGCGGGCCTCGGCGTCGATCGCGCTACCCAGCGGGACGAAGGCGCCGACGTCGGCGATCGCGTAGGAGACCCGGTAGCCGCTCCCGGTGCGGGCCAGGTGCACCGCCTGGTCCAGGTCGCGCGCACCGGGCGGGTCGATGGTGACCAGCGGTAGGTCGGTCGCGTCGTGCTCGGGCAGCAGGGGGTCGGCGGCCACCCGGTCGGCCTCGGCCAGCACCTCGGGCGGGAAGGCGTCGGGGACGCCGAACTCCGCCCGGACGGCGGCGAAGTCGAGCGGACCGGACACCCTCAGCACGCGAGCCACGCCGCCACCGTGGCACACCTGCCCCCGCCCCACCCGCCGGTTCCACGTGGAACCGATGGCTCAGCGCAGCGCGCCGCCCAGGTCCGCGGCGGCCAGCAGCGTGACCAGCACCGGGACGACGCCGGTGGCCGGGACCCGGTGCCGCCCGCCACCGTCGGCCTCGACCACGCCGGCGGCGGTCAGCGTCGAGAGGTGGTGGTACACCTGCCCGGACGACGAGCCGCCCACCGCCTCGACCAGCTCGGTGACCGTGGCCGGCCCCTGCAGCAGCCGGCGGACCAACTGCAACCGGACGGCGTGCCCCAGCGCCGCGAGCACCCGGACCGCCCCGGCCGGTGGCAGCTCCAGCACGGCGGCCGCGTCCAGCGCGATCTGCCAGCTGACCTCGCCGGCCAGCGTGACGTGACCGCCGTAGGCGACGCTGCCGGCGGCCCCGGTCGGCCCGGCCGGGGCCTCGACGGGGGCGCGGCCCTCCAGCGCGGCGACCCGGGCCTCGAGGTCGGCCAGCCGGCCCGGGAGATCGTCGATCATCCGCTGATCGTCACACCCGACCCGTCAGCCGAGCACGCACTCCAGCTGGGCGGCCTCCACGGGGTCGGTCATCGCGGCGAGCAACAGCTGCTGCTGCGGCAGGCCCGAGGTCAGCGCGCCGGCCCACTCCTCGCCGTCCAGGCCCTGCACGAGCAGCACGCCGACGGTGACCTCGCCGTCGTCGGTGCGCAGGGCGATCGCCTCGGCGAGCACGCCGGGCAGCGACCCGCCCTTGAACCCCAGCCCGGCGTACCCGGCCGGCGGCTGCTGCCACTCCAGCTGGTCCCGGGCCCCGGGCAGCGCGCCACCGCTGATCGCGGCGTGCACGGCAGCCAGGCCCGCGGCGGTGCCGGGCACCGAGTCCGTGGTCCAGGTGGTCTGCGCGGTGAGGTCGGGGGTGGGCAGCGCCTGCACCCGGGCGGCCTCGGTCGGGTCGTCGACGTACCGCTGGGCGGCGGCCTCCGGGTCGCCGTCGACCGGCTCGAGCAGGGTGAGGAAGTCGCCCAGGAAGCTGGCGGTCGGGGCGTCCTCCCAGCCCAGGTCGACGGCGGTGTCGGCCAGGGAGTCCGGGCCCAGCAGCTCGCGCAGCAGGTCGGGGGCTGCGTTGTCGCTCTCCTGCACCATCGCCGAGACGACGTCGGACAGCGGGACCAGGGTCTCGGGGTCGACGGCCCGAACGCCGTCGTCGGCGATGCCCAGGCGCTGCAGCGCCGCGACGTGCGCGCCGCCGTCGGTGCCGGGCAGGTACCAACGCTCCCAATCCCCCACCCGCACCGTCTGCTCCGCGGTCAGCCGGCCGTCCTCGACGGCGGCCGCCCAGGCGGCGAGGTGGACGACCTTGCGGGCCGAGGCCACCGGTCGGGCGTCGTCGGCCCGATGCTCGAACCCGTCGAGCACCAGCGAGACGTCGTCCGGGTGCTCGGCCAGCCAACCGCGGAAGCCCTCGGGCGTGCTGGTGTCCGCGGCGGCGGGGGTGGCGCAGACGGGGCTGCTCCCGGCAGTGCTGCTCCCGGCGGCGGTGGCGGCGGGCTCGGGTGTCGGGCTGCTGCTGCAGCCCAGCAGCAGGACGGCGGGCAGGACGACGAGTGGTTGACGACGGTCCACGGGGAACTCCGTTCATCCGGAATCACGGAAGTCCAGAGAGTGCCAGACGGTGGCGTCGCGTGCCACCGGGCCCCGGGTAGCGGGAGGACCAGGCCCGCCAGGGGCCACGCCCCTCGGCCCCGTCGCAGGCTGCTCAGGCGATGCGGAAGGAGTCCAGGCCCTCGACGCCGACGACGTCCCCGCGGTGCAACTGCCGCCCGCGGCGCTCCTCGGGCTCGCCGTTCACCGTGATGTCCCCGCTGGTCAGTACGTCCTTGACCTGCGCACCGGAGGGGACGGCGTCGATCAGCTTGAGCAGCTGACCGAGCCGGATGACGTCCTCGCCGGGACGGATCTCGATGGTCTGCACGGGGTCAGTCTGTCTGCAGCTCGTCGCCGACGGCGATCCGCCCGCCGGTCACCGGCACCGCGCCGAGCGCCAGCTCAGCGTCCAGGTGCCCGACCAGATCTCCTCCGGCGCGAGGACGACGAGGTCCGCGTCGTCGGCCAGCGCGTTCGGCGGGCAGGTCATCGGCTCGACCGCCAGGCTCCGGCGCCGCTGGCCCTCGGGCAGGGTGTCGCCGCTGTAGACCTGCAGCCAGGGCCACTGCTCGTCGACAGCGAGCTCCAGTGACCCGGCCGGTCCGGACATCCGGACCCGGGCCCAGCCGTCGTCGTCCCGGACCAGGTCGGTGAGCGGGTCGTCCAGCTCGCGGTCCCCGATCACGCCGACGGCCCCGTCGAACGGGCTGCGACCGCCGGTGGGCAGGCCGCCGTCGACCTCCAGCCGGGTGCGGGCCGGCACCTGCACGGTGGCGACGCCGAGGTCGCCGGCGGCCTCGGCGCCGACGTGCAGGTACGGGTGCATGCCGACGCCGAACGGGGCGGGCCGGGTCCCGGCGTTGCGCACCCGCACGGTGACCGTCAGCCGGTCGGGGTCCAGCCGGTAGTCCAGCGCCACGGCCAGCCGGAACGGGTAGCCCGAGCGGGGCTCCAGGACGGTGCCGACGGTGACCTGGTCCTGGGTGCGGTCCAGCACCGCGAACGGCTGCCAGGACAGCAGCCCGTGCATGGCGTGCCCGCCCGGGCCGGCGGTGTCCAGCTGCAGGTCCGTGCCCTCCCAGCTCCACTGACCGTCGCGCAGCCGGTTGGGCCAGGGCAGCAGCAGGCCGCCGCGGCGGCCCTTCGGCACCACCCCGGTCGGATAGCCGTCCAGCACGTCCCAGTCGCCGACCGCGAGCCGGCGCAGCCCGCCGCCGCGCAGGTCCACGGCAACCCGGGCGGCACCGCGCTCCAACCAGGCGCCCAGCGGCTCGGTGGTCGGCCACGCGTCGCCGTCCGGGAGCGTGCCCGGGGTGCCCAGCAGGTCGGCGAGCACGTCCAGCACCTCCGACCGGCGGACCGCCGCGGCCGGTGCGACCTCGGTCAGCCCGAAGTACCCGTGCACCAGCCCCGGCCCGGGCAGGTGGACGACCGGGACGCCGCCCGCGGCCAGTTCGACGGCGTAGGTGTCGCCCTCGTCGCGCAGCGGGTCGTACTCGGCGGTGGCGACGACGGCCGGCGGCAGCCCGGTCAGGTCGGTGCCCAGCGGGGCCACGAGGGGGTCGCCGGCCAGGTCGCCGGGGAGGTACCAGTCGTAGAACGTCCGCATGTCCCCGGTCTCCAGGAAGAGGCCGGTGCCGTTCGCGGCCACCGAGGGCATGGACTGCGTCGGGTCCAGGCAGGGGTAGGCCAGCAGCTGCGCGGCCAGCACCGGGCCGTCCTCGTCCCGGGCCCGGATCGCGCAGCCGGCAGCCAGGGCTGCGCCGGCGCTGTCCCCGGCGACCACCAGCGGAGCCGTCGGCCACCGGCGCCCGGCCCAGCGCAGGGTGGCCATGGCGTCGTCCAGCGGGGCGGGGTGCGGGTGCTCGGGGGCCAGCCGGTAGGCAGGAGCGACGACGATCGCGCCGAGCCGGTTGGCGACCGCCCGGCAGACCGGGTCGTGGGTGTCCAGGTCGCCGACCGCGAAGCCCCCGCCGTGCAGCCAGACGACGACCGGGCGGGCCGTCCCCGGCGTCCGACCGCCCTGCACCCGGCCCAGCCCGGAGCGGTACACCCGCACGGCCAGCTCGCCCGCCGGGCCCTCGATCGTGCGGTCCTCGACGTCGGCGACCGGCTCGGGCCGGTACCCCTCACCCCGGCGGACCAGCGACAGCCGGCGGTACCGGGCCCGGTCGGCGACGGCGTCCCCGGTGACCAGCGGGGTCCAGCCGGCCTCGGTGAGGCGGGCCAGGAACGGCGGGAAGTGCGGGTCGAGCGGCATGCGGTCAGCTCACCACGCGGGTCCTCGGCCAGCGACCCCGTGGTCAGCCCGGCAGCGGGTCGGCCGACGCGGGCAGCAGGGAGACCCGGACGAGCGCGGCCGCGAACCGGGCGAGGTCGTCGCCGTCCACGGGGCCGGCGAGGGCGGCCGCGTCGGTGGGCGCCTACCCGGTGACGGCCGGGGTCCACATCGGTGACAGACGTCAGTGGTGCGCGGGGCCCTCGGCAGCGAAGACTCGGGGCATGCCCATCCAGGAGGTCACCGTGTCCGAGCCCCAGCTGCGTGCCGCCGACACCGACCGCGCGGCGGTCGCCGAGCTCCTGGGCGAGGCCCTGCGGACCGGGCGGCTGACCGTCGAGGAGTACGACGGCCGGCTCGCCGAGGCCTACTCCGCCCGCACCCTCGGTGACCTGGCCCCGCTGACCGCCGACCTGCCCACGCCGCCCACGAAGACCGCTCCGGCCCCCGGGCCGGAGTGCGCGGACGGCGGCGACCTGCGCAACGCCTGGCGCGGCTGGATCACCGTGGCGCTGATCGTCTGCTCGGTCTACGTCGCGACGGTGATCGGCACCGGCGACTGGCTCTACCCGTGGCCGGTCTGGGTCGTCGGCCCCTGGGGCGCGGTCCTGCTGGCCCGCACCCTCACCACCCGCGGGGGTCTGACCCGGCGCGGCTGACCAACCCCACGACGACGAGAGGCCCCACCCGAAACCTGGGTGGGGCCTCTCGATGTGGTGGGCAAGGGGGGACTTGAACCCCCACGTCCTCTCGGACACACGGACCTGAACCGTGCGCGTCTGCCATTCCGCCACTTGCCCTGGCGAGGGAGAACCGTATCAGCCGCCCCAGGCGCCCCCGCCGGGCGGGTCACGGCGACAGATCCGCTCGGGGCGTCGCACGCGCCAGAGCCGGACTCCGCCCCGGCCACGGTTACGATCGGGCTTCAGTCAGTGGGAGGTCAGCCGAGCGTAGGGAGCGACTGTGGGTGTGCTGCAGCGCTTCGAGCGGCGCCTGGAGGGCATGGTCGGTCTGGCCTTCGCCCGGGTCTTCAAGGGCAAGGTGCACCCGGCGGAGATCGCCAAGGCCCTGCAGCGCGAGGCCACCGAGCAGCGCAAGGTGATGGGCGAGGGCCGTGTGCTCGTCCCCAACGTCTACGACGTCCGCCTGGGCCCGGCCGACTACGACAACCTCGCCGAGTGGTCCGAGCAGTTGGCCGCCGAGCTCGCCGACATGGTCGCCGAGCACATCGCCGACGAGGGCTTCCAGACCTTCGGCGACGTCCAGGTCCGGCTCGAGCGCGACGACGAGTTGCACACCGGGGTCTTCGAGGTCGCCTCGCACGTGGCCGACCCGGGCCGCACCGCCGCGCCCCCGGCCCGTCCGCGGTTCACCGCCGGGCTCGACGACGACTGGGGTGGCCCCGTCCCCGGGCCGTCGGGTCCCCCGCCGGTGCCCGGCCCGCCGCCGGTCCCCGGCCGCCCGCCGCTGCCCCCGCTCCCGCCGTTGCGCGGTCGCACCGACGCCGCGCCCCCGGCGGCCTCGGTCGTCGGCCGGGCCGGCTCCCGCCCCGGCGTCACGCACACCCTCGTCGTCGACGGCCCGGGCACCCGGCACGTGCTGTCGGCCGGCAGCAACGTGATCGGCCGCGGCACCGAGGCCGACGTCCGGCTGCCCGACACCGGCGTCAGCCGCAAGCACGTCGACGTCCAGCTCGAGGGCGGCACGGCCGCCGTCCAGGACCTCGGCTCCACCAACGGCACGCTGGTGAACGGCCGCCGGGTCGGCCGCCAGCCGTTGAGCGATGGCGACGTCATCCGGATCGGCCACTCCGTGCTGGTCTACCGGCAGGACGGCGCATGACCGCCGAGATCGTCCTGCAGGTCTTCCGGTTCGGGTTCCTGCTGCTGCTCTGGCTCTTCGTCTTCGCCGCCTTCCGGGTCGTGCGGGCCGACCTCTTCGGTGGCCGACCCGGCCGGGTCGCCTCGGTCCCGCCGCGCGCGCAGGCCGGCAAGAAGAAGGGCCCCCGCGGTCCCAAGACCCTCTTCGTCACCGCCGGACCGCTGTCCGGTACCAAGATCACCCTGGGCGAGCAGGCCATCCTCATCGGCCGCGCCGACGACTCCACCCTGGTGCTGACCGACGACTTCGCGAGCTCGCGGCACGCGCGGCTGACCAACCGTGGTGGACAGTGGTACGTCGAGGACCTGGGTTCGACCAACGGCACCTACCTGGACCAGCAGCGCGTGCAGGGCCCCCTGCTGGTGGCCCAGGGCCAACCGATCAGGATCGGACAGACCGTGCTGGAGCTGCGCTCATGACGTTGGTGCTGCGGTACGCAGCGCGGTCGGACCGCGGGCTCATCCGCGGCAGCAACCAGGACTCGGTCTACGCCGGGCCCCGGCTGCTGGCCGTGGCCGACGGGATGGGCGGGCACGCCGCCGGTGACGTGGCCAGCAAGGTGGTCATCGCCGCGCTCGAGCACCTGGACGACGACGCCCCCTCCGGAGACATGCTGCAGCTGTTGCGCGGTGCGGTCTTCGACGGCAGCGAGCACCTGCGCGAGGTCATCCGGGAGTCCCCGCAGCTGGAGGGCATGGGCACCACGTTGACCGCGGTGCTCTTCGCCGGTGGCCGGCTGGCGCTGTGCCACGTCGGTGACTCCCGCGCCTACCTGGTGCGCGACGGCCAGCTCTCCCAGATCACCCACGACGACACGTTCGTGCAGACCCTCATCGACGACGGCCGGATCACCGCCGACGAGGCCCACAGCCACCCGCAGCGCTCGCTGCTGCTGCGCGCCCTGAACGGCCAGGACGTCGAGCCGGACCTGTCGATGCGCGAGACGCGCGCCGGGGACCGCTACCTGATCTGCTCCGACGGCCTGTCCGGCGTGGTCAGCCACGAGACGATGGCCGAGGCCGTGCGCGAGGCCGACGTGCAGGCCACCGCCGACCGGCTGATCGAGCTGGCCCTGCGCAGCGGCGGCCCGGACAACATCACCGTGATCGTGGCCGACGTCGTCGACGACGACGGCAGCTCACGGATGGACCCGGTCATCGACGGCGCCGCCGGGGACAACCGCGGCCAGCGCGAGGTCGACCCGCGGTCCGCGGCCGGCCGGGCAGCGCTGGCCGACCCGCGCCCGCAGACGCCGTCCGCCCAGCTCTCCTCGGCCTCGCCGCCGGCGAAGCGGCGTCGTCCGCTGCGCACCGCGCTGACCGCGCTGGCCGCCGTCGTCGTGCTCGGCGTGGCCGCGGTGGGCGCCTACCTGTTCGTCATGGACCACTGGTTCGTGCGCTCGGTCGATGACGGCGACGTCGGGGTCTACCGGGGCGTCAACGCCTCGATCGTCGGGATCGACCTGTTCTCCCTCGACACCACGACCCAGCTGGCCCCCGGCGACCTGACCCAGGCCGCCCGCAGCCGGGTGGTCGCCGGGATCGCGGCGGCCGACCGGGACGACGCGACCCGGATCCTGGCGAACCTGACCGACCAGCGGCTGCCGGTCTGCCGGACGGTGAGCACGCCGACCACCAGCGCCACGACGACCCCCGCCCCCACCACGAGCGCGGCGCCGACCACCCCGGTCGACCCGTCCGTCACCGTCGCACCGACGACCACCGCGGCGCCGACCACGACCGCGACCACCACGACGTCCACCAGGACGCAGGAGCCGGGAGTGGACTGCCGGGAGGCCAACTGATGACCGCCGCCATCCCCGGGGGACCGCTGAGCGTCAGCCCGGGCACCGACCCTCGGCAGGCCGTCCCCGGCATCGCCGCACCCCCCAAGCGCCGCACCACCGAGCTGGCGATGCTGGCCGCAGCAGTCGTCATCACCCTCGTCGCGCAGACCATCGTCGACATCACCGTCACCGGGTCCCCCAGCCCGGAGATCGCCACGTTCGGCATCTGGTTCTCCGGGATCTGGCTGGTCGCCCACCTGGTGGTGCGCACGTTCGCGCCCTACGCCGACCCGCTGCTGCTGCCCTGCATCGCGCTGCTCACCGGCCTCGGGCTGTCGATGATCCACCGGCTGGACATCGCGGCCAACGCCCTGGGCGAGGCCGTCACCACCCGCGAGGACGCGCCCACCCAGCTGCTGTGGGCGACCGTCGGGCTGGTCCTGTTCGTCACCGTGCTGCTCGTCGTCCGGGACCACCGGGCGCTGTCCCGGCTGGCCTACACTGTCGGCCTGGTCGGCATGGTGCTGCTGGCGATCCCGGCCGTGCTGCCCTCGGCGCTGTCGGAGGTCAACGGCGCCAAGATCTGGATCCGGGTCGCCGGCTTCTCCATCCAGCCCGGTGAGTTCGCCAAGATCTGCCTGGTCGTCTTCTTCGCGGCCTACCTCAACGACAAGCGCGACGTGCTCGCACTGGCCAGCCGCCGCTTCCTCGGCCTGGAGATCCCCCGCGCACGCGACCTGGGCCCGGTGCTGCTTGCCTGGGGCCTGTCGATCCTGGTGCTGGTCTTCGAGCGCGACCTGGGCAGCTCGCTGCTGCTGTTCGGCATCTTCGTGGTGATGCTCTACGTCGCCACCGAGCGGGCGTCCTGGCTCGTCATCGGCGTGCTGCTCTTCGCCGCCGGGTCGTTCGTGGCCTACCAGCTCTTCGGGCACGTCCGGGTCCGGGTGGACACCTGGCTGGACCCCTTCGCCTACCGGGACACCGGCGGCTACCAGATCGTGCAGTCGCTGTTCGGCCTGGGCACCGGTGGGCTGTTCGGCGCCGGCCTCGGTGGCGGGCGCCCGGACCAGGTGCCGGTCGCCAAGAGCGACTTCATCGCCGCGGCCCTGGGTGAGGAGCTGGGTCTGTTCGGCCTGGTCGCCATCGTCGTGGTCTACCTGGTGCTCGTCGAGCGCGGGCTGCGCACCTCCCTCGTCGTCCGGGACGCCTTCGGCAAGCTGCTCGCCGCGGGCCTGGCCTTCGGGATCGCCTGGCAGGTGTTCGTCGTCCTCGGCGGGGTCACCGGTCTGCTGCCGCTCACCGGGCTGACGACGCCGTTCGTCGCCTACGGCGGGTCCTCGCTGGTGGCCAACTTCGGCCTGGTCGCCCTGCTGGTACGGATCAGCGACGCCGCCCGCCGTCCCTCCACCCCGCCGTCCCCCCCGCCGCCCAAGCTCGGCGAGGCCCTGACCGAGGTGGTGAAACGGTGAACGCCCCGCTGCGCAAGGTCGCGATCAGCGTGCTGGTGCTCTTCACCCTGCTGATCCTCAACGCCAACTACATCCAAGTCATCCGTTCCTCGGACCTGCGTAACGACCCGGGTAACACCCGGGTCCTCGCCGAGGAGTACGACCGGGAGCGCGGCTCGATCGTCGTCGACGGCGACCTGGTGGCCCAGTCCGTGCCGACCGATGACACGCTCACCTACCTGCGCACCTACCCGCAGGCCGAGCTGTACTCCACGGTCACCGGCGCGTACTCGCTGGTCTACGGCAACACCGGGATCGAGCGCGCCGAGAACGACATCCTCTCCGGGTCGGACGCCCGGCTGACCTTCCGCCGGATCGCCGACCTGTTCACCGGACGCGACCCCTCCGGCGGCAACGTCGAGCTGACCCTGGACCCGGCCGCGCAGCAGGCTGCCGTGCAGGGCCTCGGGGACGTCGACGGCGCAGTGGTCGCGCTGGACCCGGCGACCGGTGCGGTGCTGGCCATGGCCAGCACGCCCACCTACGACCCGGCCCAGCTGTCCAGCCACGACCCGCAGGCCATCCGGGACTACTCGGCCACCCTCGACCTGATGGACCCCGACCCCCGGGTGAACACCACGATCGCCGAGCGGCACTCCCCCGGCTCGGTGTTCAAGCTGATCACCGCGGCCGCCGCCCTGGAGGACGGCTACAGCGCCGACACCGTCATCCCGGCGCCGGACACCTACACCGCCTCGGACACCTCCCGGCCGCTGATCAACTACAACGGTGAGTCCTGCTCCCCCACCGGTGAGCAGACGCTCATCGACGCGCTGACGATCTCCTGCAACACCGCATTCGCCCAGCTGGGCGTAGAGCTCGGCGAGGACCGGATCCGTGCAGCAGCCGAGGCCTTCGGGCTGGACCAGGGCGGGTTCGAGATGCCGCTGCAGGTCGCGGAGAGCACCGTGGGCGACATCGACGGCAACGCGCAGCTGGCCAACACCTCGATCGGCCAGCAGAACGTCCAGATCACCCCGCTGCAGGGCGCCATGATCGCCGCGGCCATCGCCAACGACGGTGACCTGATGACGCCCTACCTCGTCGACCAGGTGCAGGCCCCCGACCTCACCGTCATCGACCAGACCGAGCCCGAGGTCATGAGCGAACCCGTCTCGGCCGACACCGCGCAGCAGCTGCAGCAGATGATGGTCAGCGTCGTGGAGAACGGCACCGGCCGGCGGGCCCAGATCGACGGCGTCACCGTCGGCGGCAAGACCGGCACCGCCCAGACCACCGCCGGCGGCGACGACAACCAGTGGTTCGTCGGCTTCGCCGGTCCCGACGGCGACCCGCAGATCGCCGTCGCGGTATTCATCGAGGGCGGCCAGGGCACCGGCGGCGACCTGTCGGCCCCGATCGCCCAGCAGGTCATGTCGGCGTACCTCGCCGCGCAGGGTGCGAACTGATGGCCCGGGGGTTCTGATGGCGCTGCGGGTCGGCAGCCTGCTGGTCGGGCGCTACGAGATCACCGCCCCGATCGCCACCGGCGGCATGGGCGAGGTCTGGCGCGCCACCGACCGCACGCTGGGCCGCACTGTCGCGGCCAAGGTGCTCAAGAGCGAGTACACCGGCGACCCCAGCTTCCTGGAGCGGTTCCGCAACGAGGCCCGGCACACCGCGGGGCTCACACACGCCAACATCGCCTCGGTCTACGACTACGGCGAGACGGTCGAGGACGGCCAGACGCTGGCGTTCCTGGTGATGGAGTTCGTCGAGGGCGAGCCGTTGGTCAGCGTGCTCGAGCGCGAGCACACGCTGACCCCGCAGCGCACGCTGGACGTGCTGGCCCAGGCCGGCGACGGGCTGTCCGCGGCGCACCGGGCCGGGGTCGTGCACCGCGACATCAAGCCGGGCAACCTCATGGTCCGGCCCGACGGCGTGGTCAAGCTGACCGACTTCGGCATCGCCTACGCCCGCGACGCCGCCCCGCTCACCCGCACCGGCATGGTCGTGGGGACGGCGCAGTACCTGTCCCCCGAGCAGGCCCAGGGTCACCTGGTGACGGCGGCCTCGGACGTCTACTCCCTCGGCGTGCTGGGCTACGAGTGCCTGGTCGGCAACCGGCCCTTCGATGGCGAGTCCCAGGTCGCGATCGCCCTGGCCCAGATCAACCGGCCCCCGCCGCCGCTGCCCGACAGCGTGCCGCCCCCGGTCCGCGCGCTGATCGAGAAGGCGCTGGCCAAGAACCCGGCCGACCGGTTCGCCGACGGCGGCGCCGTCGCCGCGGCTGCCCGCCAGGTCGCCGCCGGCGGTCCGGGCCCGGACACCGCCTCGGCCACCACCACCTACCTGCCCGCCGTCGACGACGGCGGCGGCAGCACCCGCACGATCGCCGCGGCCGGCGCCGGTGCCGCGGGGCTCGGCGCCGCCGCGGGGCTCGGCGCCGCCGCGACCACCGCCCGCGGTCCGCGGCCCGCGCCGCGCACCATGCCCCCGGTCAAGGGCCCACCGATCGGGGAGGACCCGTACGCCGACCGTGGCTGGGACGACGAGCCCGGACGACGCTCGCCGTGGCCCTGGGTCGCGGCCGCCGCCGTGGCGCTGCTGGTCCTCGGCGGCGTGCTGGCCTTCACCCTGCTCGGCGGGGGCGGTGACTCCGGCCGGGACGACACCCCGACGACGACGGCGCCGGTGACCACCACCACCACCACCGCGCCGCCGACGGCGCCGACCACCACTGCGGAGCAGACGACGACCGAGGCCCAGGAGACGACGGAGGAGCCGGAGGTGACCACCGAGGCGCCGCCGCCCGCGACGACCCAGGCCCCGACGACCACCCGGCCGCCGGCGCCCACGACCTCGTCGGCCCCCACGACGACCACCACACCGACCACCGACCCGACCACCGCCCCGACCACCACGGCACCGGCAACCACGGCCACACAGGGGACGACGCCACCGTGACAGTGCTCCCTCGCGTCGGCCCGGCCGGGACCCCCGGATCGCTTACGCTCGCCGAGGGCCGGACGGCGACCTGCCACCCCGCCCCGCTGCTCCCGGGACCCCGAGCCCGCGTTTCCCGAGAGGACGTCCGATGACCACCCCGCAGGTGCTCGGCGAGCGCTACGAGATCGGGGGCGTCCTCGGTCGCGGTGGCATGGCCGAGGTGCACCGGGGCCGTGACCTGCGGCTGGGCCGCGAGGTCGCCGTCAAGGTGCTCCGCTCGGACCTCGCCCGGGACCCCTCCTTCCAGGTCCGTTTCCGCCGTGAGGCGCAGGCCTCGGCGTCGCTGAACCACCCGGCCATCGTCGCGGTGTACGACACCGGCGAGGACCGCACCACCACGGGCGCCACGCCCTACATCGTCATGGAGTACGTCGAGGGCGACACCCTGCGCGACGTGCTCCGCCGGGAGGGCGAGCTGCCCCCCGAGCGCGCCATGTCGCTGACCGCGGACATCTGCGCCGCGCTGGATTTCTCCCACCGCAACGGCATCGTGCACCGGGATGTCAAGCCCGGGAACGTGATGATCACCCCGCAGGGCACCGTCAAGGTGATGGACTTCGGCATCGCCCGGGCCGTCTCGGACTCCGCGGCGACGATGACCTCCACCGCCGCCGTCATCGGCACGGCGCAGTACCTGTCCCCGGAGCAGGCCCGCGGCGAGGGCGTCGACGCCCGCTCGGACGTCTACTCGGCCGGCTGCCTGCTCTACGAGCTCGTCACCGGTGCCCCGCCGTTCACCGGGGACTCCCCGGTCGCGGTGGCCTACCAGCACGTCCGTGAGGACCCCCGGACGCCGTCCTCGATCAACCCGGTCGTGCCGCCGGAGCTGGACGCGATCCTGCTCAAGGCGATGAGCAAGAACCCGGCCAACCGGTACCAGTCGGCCGCCGAGATGCGCAACGACCTGCTGCGGGCCGTTGCGGGTCAGCAGGTCGAGGCCACCCCGGTGCTCGGCGACGCGGAGCGCACCTCCTTCATGGGTGCGGGCGGCTACCCCGGTCACGATGACCGGTGGGACGCCGACGACGAGGCCGCTGCCAAGCGCCGCCGTCGCGGGGTCATCGCCCTGGTCGTGGCCGGCGTGCTCGTGCTCGCCGGTCTGATCGCGCTGCTGGTCGCACTGAACAGCGGCGGGGGCGACGTCACCCCGGCCGAGCCGACGGTCGTCACCGTGCAGGTGCCCGACGTCGTGGGCCAGGACCAGGCGGCGGCGTCCACCGCGCTGACCTCGGCCGGCCTCGTCGTGGGCACCGTGACCCCCGAGGCCAGCGAGACGGTCCCGGCCGGCCAGGTGCTGCGGACCGACCCCGAGGCCGACGCCAGTGTCGACGAGGGCACCACTGTCGCCCTGGTGGTCAGCGCGGGACCGGACCCGATCCGGGTCCCCGTGGTGGTCAACCTGTCCGAGGCCGACGCCCGCGCCAACCTCCAGGACGCCGGGTTCACCGGCGACGTGAACAGCACTCAGGTCGACTCCCTGGCGCCCGAGGGCACCGTGGTCACCGTCGACCCGGCGTCGGGCTCCCAGGTCGCCCCGGACATCACGATCAGCCTGGGTGTCTCCACCGGTACCCTGCCGCTGCCGGACGTGGTGGGTCAGGACCAGGCGACCGCGGAGCAGACCCTGGGCACCGCCGGGTTCACCAACATCACGGTCCAGAACGTGGAACGGGACGACGTCGCCCCGGGCCTGGTCGCCGCGACCGAGCCGGGGGCGAGGACCCAGCTCGCCATCAACGACGAGATCACCCTGCTGGTCGCCGTCCCGACGCCCGTGGAGACGACGACCCCGCCGCCGCCGCCGACCACGGCACCGACGACGACCGCCCCCGGGACCCCGATACCCATCCCGCCAGCACCCAACAACTGACGAACGGCCCCGCTGCCTGGCAGCGGGGCCGTTCTTGTCGTCCCGCGGAGGGCGCGGCCCGTCAGCCGACCGCGGTGAGCAGCCGCCGGGCGGCGGCGGACGCGCTCTCGACCAGGGCCGGGTCCGGGGCCAGGCCGCAGCTGTCCAGCCAGGTGGCCAGCAGCTGGTGGCCACCCTCGGTGAGCACCGACTCGGGGTGGAACTGCACGCCCTCGATCGGCAGCTCGCGGTGCCGCAGCGCCATCACGATCCCCGACGGCGTCCGGCCGGTGACCTCGAGCTCGGCGGGGAACGTCGAGGGCTCCACGGCCAGCGAGTGGTACCGGGTCGCGGTGAACGGCGAGGGCAGGCCGGCGAGCACGCCCACCCCGTCGTGCACGACCTGGCTGGTCTTGCCGTGCATCAGCTCCGGCGCCCGGACGACGTCCCCCCCGAAGGCCTCGGCGATGGCCTGGTGGCCCAGGCAGACGCCCAGCACGGGCACCCCGGCCTCGGCGGCCGCCCGCACCATCGGGACAGTCACCCCGGCGTCGGTGGGCGTGCCGGGGCCCGGGGACAGCAGCACGCCGGCCACGTCGAGGTCGGCGAGCTCCTCGACGGTCACCGCGTCGTTGCGCCGGACCACGCTGGGCACGCCCAGCTGACCCAGGTACTGCACGAGGTTGTAGACGAAGCTGTCGAAGTTGTCGACGACCAGCACCCGCCGTCCCTCGTCCGGGGTCACTGTCACTGGTCCACCGTCACGTCGTTGAAGGGCAGCGAGGGCTCGATCCACGGGAAGACCACGAAGAGCAGCAGCGCACAGACCGCCAGCACGAGCACCAGCGCCTGCACGGACTTCACCGCGGGTCCCCCGGGAAGATGCCGCCAGATCCAGGTGTACACGGGCTCAGCCCTCCGTCAGGGCCGGTGGCCCGTCCGGGGCATCGGCCTTGCTGACCGGCCCGCCGTCGAGCACGGCGTGCACGATCAGTCGCTGCCGGGCCGAGAACTTGGGGTGGCAGGTGGTCAGTGTCAGGTACGCCCCGCTGGCCGGCCCGTCCAGCGGGCCGTTGGGCGTCGGGGCGATCACCGAGACGTCGCTGGGGCTGACGATCTGCTGGGAGGGCACGCCGTTGGGGTCGTCGCCGCCCACCACCCGGTAGACGAACCAGGTGTCCACGGTCTCGATGACGATCGGGTCGCCGGGCTGCAGCTGGTCCAGGTCCAGGAACGGCGAGCCCTTGCCCACCCGGTGGCCGGCGAGGGAGAAGTTGCCCTCCTCGCCGGGCATCGCGGAGTCCACGTAGTGCCCGGGGCCCTCGACGAGCTCCTCCTCGTCGGTGCCCTCCAGGATCACCTTCACGTAGTCCTCCCCGAAGCGCGGGATGCGGATGAAAGCGAAGCCCGCACCGAGCGGGATGTCCGACAGCCCGCCGCCGGGCAGGGTCGGCACCGTGGGGTCGCCGCCGCCGCCACGCCAGTCCTCGCGCAGCTCGGTGCTGAGCTGGTCCTGCTTGCGGTCGCTGAACAGGTCGGTCACCCAGACCTCGTAGACGACGAACAGCAGCACGACGAGCCCGGCGGTGACCAGCAGCTGGCCGACCCCGCGGACACCGGTGCGCACCAGGTCGCCCGAGCGCCGCTCGGGTCGCCGGGCCGCGGTCGCCCCGCCCGCCCCGGTGTCCTCCACGGGGTCGGCGGGGTCCACGTCGAGGTCGTCGTGCACGACATCGGAGCGAGATCGGAGGGCGTGTGCCTCCTCGCGGGCCTCCGGGGCCGGTTCGCGGACCGTCCCGGGCACCGGGACCGTCGGGCCGCCCGACCGGAACTGGGTGCCGCCGTCGCGGTCCTCGGCGTCGTCGACGGCCCCGGCGTCGACCGGGTCCTCGGCACGCCGGTGGGCGTGCCGCCCGCCGCCTGCCCGCTCGTCGTTCTCGCCGTCCATCGTCGCTCCCCGCGCCGTCGGTCGGACCGGCGACCTCAGCCGACGGCCGTGGCGTACTGCAGGTCCAGTGCGCCACTGTAGGCGGGCAGGACGACGTCCCTGCTCTCCTGGATCCGGTAGGTCAGCCCGAACCGGTCGACGGCGTCCTCCAGCAGGGACACCTCGTAGGACTGGCCGAGCCGGGTCCGGATCTCCTCGGCGTCGCCCACGGCGGTCACCACGAACGGCGGGGAGTACGTCCGCCCCTGCAGCAGCAGGGTGTTCCCGACGCAGCGCACCGCGCTCGTCGCGATCAGTCGCTGGCCCATGATCGTGACGCCGTCGGCCCCGGCGGCCCACAGCGCGTTCACCACGCCCTGGACGTCGGACTGGTGGATGACCAGGTCGTCGGCCGTCGCCCCGCGGGGCAGCGTGCCGTCCGTCGTCCCGGGCGCGTCGTCCAGGGTGATCTCCACGCCCGCGCCGGTGAGCTCGGTCAGCCCGGCCGAGGTGAGACCGGCGTCGGCGGCGGCCACGGCGGCCGCCACCTCGGTGTCCTGACCGGCCACTCCCTCGGTCAGCGACCGGCTGCGTGCCTCCAGAGCCGCCAGCTCGTCGTCCTGGCGCGCAACCCCGACGTTGAGCTGCTCGATCAGCTGGGACAGCTGGGTGGTGTCCCCGGCGCGGAGGTCCGTGCCCCGCGCTGTCTGGCTCGAGGTGGCGAAGAGCAGGCCCGCCGACAGCGCCACGACCGGGACCAGCGCCGTCCACACGGTCCGGCGGGGCCCACGTCGTCGGCGGCTCTCGGCCCGGCCCCCGCGCGCCCGCGCGGGGGCGATGACGGGTCCGCTCACTGGCACCTCCCGGGTCCGTCTGTGGGCCGTGCCCACCGACGGCCCAACCTGCAGCCTAGGCTGGGGTCAGTCCAGGCCGGTCGTGGTGACCGGTCGCGAGGCGCCGGGAGCCCCGGCGCCGTCCTGTGACATGCGAGGGAGTCCGCGCGGTGCCCAAGTCCAAGGTGCGCAAGAAGTCGGTCTACACCCCGCCGGAGGGGGTGCTGGCAGCCAGCGCCGCCCGCGCGCGGGCCCAGCAGCCCAGCCCCCGCTGGTACGCCGGGGTAATGGTCGCGCTGATGGTCGTCGGCCTGCTGTGGATCGTCGTCTATTACGTCGCCGGCGACAACATCCCGTTCATGGTGTCCCTGTCGGCCTGGAACTTCGCGATCGGCTTCGGCGCCATGGTCGCGGGCCTGGTGATGTCGATGCGCTGGCGCTGACCCCCGCGCCCGCCGACGACGGCCCCTGTCCCGCCCGGGACGGGGCCGTCGTCGTTCAGGCGCCGTCGCGGGCGTCGTCCTGCGGCCGCTCGACGTCGATCGAGGGCTGGTCCTCGAACAGCGCCGGCAGGTACCGCAGCATCAGCGTCGACCACACCACGTGGGTCAACAGCGGGGCCTGGATGCCGCCGGTGACCTTGCGCTGCCAGCCGAAGAGCACGCCCATGACCACCGAGGCCAGCACCAGCGCGGGGTTGCGGGTGGCGGTGGTGGCCAGCGCGTAGACGGCGGTCGACTTCATCACCGGGTGCGTCGTGCCGGCCGCGGCGTAGAGCGCGCCGCGGAAGAAGACCTCCTCGGCCATCCCGTTCGCCAGGGTCGTCGTCGCCACCAGCGCCGGGTTGCCCTGGTGGGCGTACCGCAGCACCCGGGTGACCGCCCGGTTCAGCACCGGGATGCGGCGGGCGACCAGCGCCGCGCTGTAGAACAGGCCGAACACGCCGACCCCGGTGACGAGGGGGGTGACCACCGGGCGGTGCAGGGTCTCCTGGGAGGAGCGCATCCAGCCCAGGTGCAGGGGGCCCGAGCCGATGCCGCCGGCAACCCAGGTGCCGGCCACGGCCATGGTGAGGCCGTAGAACTCCTTGGAGTCCGGCTTCTGGGACAACGAGACGCCCAACAACCCGGCGCCGAGCACCGACACCCCGGCGGTGACCCGGCGTCGCCTGCGGAACGCCCGGTCGGTCTCGCGGTGGTCGCGGGGCACCGGGTCGATGAGCCAGGCGGGCGCGCGGGCGGCCAGCCGGGTGACCGTGCGGTCGAGCGCACCCGAGGGTCCCCGCCTCACGACCGGGCGCCCCGGGCCAGCAGGCCCCCGTGCCTGGTGGCGTTGCCGGCCACCCGTCGTCGTTCGGCGGCGCGTTCCCCGAGCGCGGTCAGCACGGCCTGGTCGTAGTCCATCGGCTCGAAGGGCACGACCTGCCGGATCGAGTCGTCCTTGACGACCACCTCGTTGGTCATCGAGTCGATCAGCGACTTGCCGGTCTGCAGGTCGACATCGGTGACCAGGGCCAGCCAGCGGGCCGACAGCTGCGGGGTCAGGAACGGCACCGGCACCACGAACATGTGCCGGCCCTGGATCTCCGCGACCCGGGTCAACATCTGCAGGTACTCCAGCACGTCGGGGCCGCCGACCTCGTAGGTCCGGCCCTCCGCCTCGGGTGCCTCCAGCACGCCCACCAGGTACCGGACGACGTCGGCGACGGCGATCGGCTGGGTCCGGGTGTGCACCCAGCGCGGAGTGATCATCGCCGGCAGGTGCGCCACCAGCTGACGGGTCAACTCCCAGGAGACCCCGCCGTGGCCCACCACGATCCCGGCCCGGAGGACGGTGATCGGGACCCCGCCCTCACCCAGCAGTCGCTCGACCTCGCGGCGGCTGCGCAGGTGGTCGGACAGGTCGTCAGCGTTGTCGCCGAGCCCGCCCAGATAGACGATTCGGCGCACCCCGGCGGCGGCGGCGGCCCGGCCGAACGAGCGGGCGGCCGCGGCGTCCTCCTTCACGAAGTCGGCGTCACCGAGGCTGTGCACCAGGTAGTAGGCAGCCTCGCAGCCCTCCAGCGCGGCCCTCAGGGAGGCCTCGTCCGAGACGTCGCCGGCGACCGCCTCACCGGCCCCGGAGTAGGACTCCGGACGGCGGGTCATCGCCTTGACCCGGTGCCCCTCCTCGACCAGGGCCGGCGCCAGCCGACCGCCTACGAAACCCGACGCACCCGTCACCAGAACCTGCACCGCCCCAGCCTCGGGGTTGTGGACGGACTCCGCGATACGGGACGGCGTGGGAGTCGACACGGCGACCGGCCCGCTCCCGGCGAGTGTGCACACCGACCGATGACCGTCCACAGTCCCCGACAGCCGCCGCCCCCAGGGTTGTCCACCGAGTGTGGACTGCGGACCTCGCACAACGGGCCTTTGACCTGCACCGATGCACGCCGTGTGACTCGTGGGGCGGGGAGTGCGGCCGCGTAACTACACACCTGTGCTTCTGTCCCCACCTGTGCACACAGGTGTGGACGAATCGACTCGCCGAGGTCGACCACCCGGCAGCGGAGGAGGCCGAGTGCCCTGTGGGTACCCGGCCCGCCGAGGATGAACCCCCAGCTCGGGCCGGGCGTCGCAGCCGGCCCGCCGGCCCCGGCGAGGCCGCCGCGGCCTGGGGACGGCGGTGCCCGGCACGGACCTGGGAGGGTGGTGACCGTGCAGTGGTCCACCCGCCTCGAGGAGACGATCGGTGCCGGGGTCGTCGCGCTGGGGCTGGCCGTTGCGGCCCTCGTCGTCGACCCGGTGGGCCGGTTCCTGGTGGGGACGGCCGCGCTGCTGCTCGTTGCCGTCGTCGTCCGGGACCTGGTGCTGCGGCCGCGGCTGCGGGCCGAACCCGAGGGCGTCGTCGTCGCGACGGCGGGTGGTCGGAGGGTCATCGCCTGGACCGACCTGCATGCCCGGGTGCGCACCGGCCGACGGTTCGGCGTGCGCAGCACGACCCTCGAGCTGGAGGACGCCGCGGACGACGCGGTGCTGCTGGTGCTGGGCCGACGCGACCTCGGCACCGACCCGGAGCGGGTCGGTGCCGAGCTGGTGTCCCGGACGGGACCCGTGCCCGAGGAGAGCTGACGGGCTAGCGCAGCCCGCCGAAGGTGAGCACCAGCAGCACGGCGACGACCACGGCGACCCCGCCCACGGCGAGCGCGGTGCGCCGGCCGGCGTAGACCAGCACGGCGGCGGTCGCGGCACCGGCGACCAGGCCGCCGAGGTGGCCCAGCAGCGAGACGCCGGGCAGGAAGCTGATCACCAGGTTGATCGCGAGCAGGGTCAGCAGGCCGCGGAGGTCCTGCTTCTGCTTGACCAGGACGACGCCGAACGCGCCGAGCAGGCCGTAGATGGCCCCGGACGCCCCGACGACCCCGCCGGCGTAGGCGCCGAAGAGCTGCAGCGAGGCGGCCCCGCCGAGTGCGGCGACCAGGTAGACGGTCAGGTAGCGGGCCTTGCCGAGCTGCTTCTCCAGCTCGGAGCCGAAGAGCAGCAGCGCGAGCATGTTCAGCGCCAGGTGCACCAGGGAGGCGTGCGTGAACGCACTGGTGAGGGCCCGCCACCAGTAGCCCTGGTCGATCAGGACCGGCGCGGTGAGCAGCTCGGACTGCAGCGGGGAGGAGAACGAGGTCAGCGGGCTGACGCCGACGCTGATCGCGGAGACGGCGGTGGCGATCGCGACCAGCACGTTGACCGCGATGAGGACGACGGTGACGGTGCCCCAGCGGCGGCCGGCGACACGGAGGCCGGTGCTGCGCTTGGGCTGGCGGACGGTGCGCCGGGCGTCGGCGAGCTCCTCGGGGCACTGGAAGCCGACCGAGGCGGGGTGCATGCACTCCGGGCAGATCGACCGACCGCAGCGGACGCAGGCGATCCGGGTCGGTCGGTCGGGGTGCCGGTAGCAGGTGGTGGCCGGAGGCGCCGACGGCTGCTCGCCGCCGACGCCGCCCGGCACGTCGGGCGTGCTCAGCTGCGCTGCACCTCCACCGAGGTGATCACGACGTCCTCGAGGGGCTTGTCACCGCGGGCGGTGGGCACCTTGCCGATGACATCGACGACCTGGCGGGAGGCGTCGTCGGCCACCTCGCCGAAGATCGTGTGCTTGTTGTTGAGGTGCGGGGTGTTGCCGGTCGTGATGAAGAACTGCGAGCCGTTGGTTCCCGGGCCCGCGTTGGCCATCGCGAGCAGGTAGGGCTTGGAGAACTGCAGGTCGGGGTGGAACTCGTCGCCGAAGCGGTAGCCGGGCCCGCCGGTGCCCTGACCGAGCGGGTCGCCGCCCTGGATCATGAAGCCGTCGATGACGCGGTGGAAGATCGTGCCGTCGTACAGCTTGTCCGTGGTCTTGGCCCGCGTGCGGGGATCCACCCACTCGCGGCTGCCCTCGGCGAGCTCGACGAAGTTGGCGACGGTCTTGGGGGCGTGGTCCGGGAACAGGTCCACGGTGATGTCGCCGTGGTTGGTGTGCAGGACTGCGCGCCGTGCAGGAGTCGATTCGGTCACGCGTCCCATGGTCCCACCCGAGCCCACGGGGGACGAACCGGTCACCTGCAGGGCCCCGAGCGGGTCACGCCCAGGCCGGTGCCGGGTCACAGCGCGGCGGTGACCGCCAGGGCGAGCTCGCGGGCCTGCAGGCTGGACTCCTGGTTGATCGTGACCACCACGACCAGCGTCCCGTCGGCGACGGCGAGCACCGTCCCGCCGTCCACCGAGGCGATCCCTCCGCCGTCGGCGACGTCGTCGACCGCGGTGCCCCCGATGCCGGCGACGCGCTGGACGGCTGCGGTCTGCGCGGCGACGGCGTCGGTGGCCTGGCTGACCTCGACGGTGACGGCCGCCTCGTCGTCGGGCTTGCGGAAGGTGCAGGTGGGCAGCGGTCCGCCGGGGACGCCGGTCGTGGTGACCGTGGGGGTCTGCTGGCCCACGGTGTCCTGGACGGTGGCGGTGTCCAGGTAGGGGCAGTCTTGCTCGGTCGTCACCGGGGACGCCGCGGTGGTGGGCGCCGGAGCGGTGGTCGGCGCGGTGGTGCCGGCCGTGGTGCTCGCCGCCGACGAGGTGGTCGCGGGGACGGCGGTGTCAGCGGGGCCCCCGCACCCGGCGAGCAGGGCGACGGTCAGGGGCAGCAGCAGCCAGCGGGGCGGAGGCACCTCTCGATGATCCCCCGGGAGCCCGGCGGGAGGTCGCAACCGTGCCGTGGAGTGGAGACGAGGGGAATCGAACCCCTGACCCCCGCCTTGCAAAGGCGGTGCTCTACCAATTGAGCTACGTCCCCGGGTCGCGGCGCGGGCGCCGCGGGGGGGGTTCTAGCGGGTGGGCGGCGTGCTGACGGCCTGCGGGCCGGTGGTGGCCTGGGACCAGAGGTCCTGGTCGCCCCGGGCGGCGGACCGCTTGCGCACGACGACCAGAGCTGCGGCAGCCAGCGCTGCCACCGCGAGGGACTTCAGCACAGGTGGGGACCTCCTCGACGAGTCGGCCCCCGCGAGCGCGGGTGCCGGTGTCCGTCGCGGCGCCGGGAGGGCCCCACGGCGGTGCACGGGTGGGCCTGGGAGGACTTGAACCTCCGGCCTCATCCTTATCAGGGATGCGCTCTAACCGTCTGAGCTACAGGCCCGTGAACCTCGGAAACCATACCTGTCCGGCCGGCAGGCACCTGCACCGGGGTGAGCACTGCCGCCGCGGAGCTGCGCGTCATGGCCGCTGGGAGAGCAGGGAGGGCTCAGTGCGGCAGCACCCACGCTCCTGGCCGCGACCGGAGGCCGGAGGCCGACCGATCACCCAGCCTCAGTCCCGCTCCGCCAGCGTGACCTCGAGACCGCCGACCAGGTCGGAGCACAGGTTGTAGACGAAGGTGCCGACGGTGCACAGGGCGGTGAACAGGACGATGTTCACCGCACCGATGACGGCGGCGCCACCGAAGACGATCCCGGGGCTGATCACGTTGCCGCCGGTGCCGGTGTCCGCGGAGGAGGAACCGAGCTGGCCGATCAGGTCGTTGAGGGTGGTGAAGACGCCGAGGCCGTTGAGTACCCCGTAGAGCACGCCGACGGCGACCATCCAGACGAAGAACAACGCGATGCCCAGCACCAGCGAGATCTTCAGCGCCGACCAGGTGTCGATGTGCCGCAGCTGCAGGCGGGCCCGGCGAGGACCGCGGACCTTGTCCTTGGTGCCCCTGACCCGGCCGCCGGAGGACTCCTCGGAGCCACCGCCACCGGAACCGCCGGTGGGTCGGCCCGGGCCACCGGGGCCGGCCGGGCCGCCGGGACCAGCGGCGGAGGTGACCGGGGCCGCGGCGGCGTTCCGGGACTGATTGCCGCGCGCGGGGTCACCGGGGGCGACCCGGGAGGTCGTGGGGGCGGCACCACGGGCAGGGGCGCGGGCCACGGCCGAGCGCTGTTGCTCGGGCTCGCGGGGGGCGCGGTTGACCGGCGGGGGCGAGGTGGCGCCAGCGGCCGGCCGAGCGGCGGGTGCGGCAGCGGCGGCTGCCGGGGCAGCACCGCGCTGGGCGGACGACGTCCCGGCCGCCGGGCGGGCCGGGGTGGCCCCGCCCCAGCCGGGTGCGGTCGCCGGCTTCGACGAGGCGGCGGCGGCGGCCGGCTTGCCGGCGGGCTTGGCCTGGGCGGCCTTCGCTGCGGGCTTCGGCGCGGCCTCGGGCTCGTCCGCTGCCGCGGACGTCGCGGCAGCGGCCGCGGACGTCGAGCCACCGACGGGCATCGCCTGGGTCTGTGCCGCGGGCCGCTGGCCCGCCGGGCCCTGCTCCCGGTCCTCGGCCCTGACCGAGCCCTGCGTCCGGTCGCTCATGCGCATCTCCCGTCCCCGGACGACCCTCGCCGCCCCGTTGCGCCCGGCGTCCCCCGGATCGGGGGGACGTCCGCGCATCGGTCAGTCCCGTGTGCTCCAGACGATCCGGGACCGGACCGGACTGGTCGGTCCGGCCCCGGGTCTGACATCGGGGTCAGCCTAGGCGTCGGGCTCGTCGTTGTCCGTCGTACGGGCGATCGCCACGATCGAGACGTCCTCCGGCAAGTTCATGAGCTTGACACCCATGGTGGCCCGGTCCTTGTTGTGCCGGACGCCGTTGACCGGCGTCCGGATCACGCCGCCGGTGGTGGTGATCGCGTACAGCTCGTCGCCGAGCACCACCGACAGGGCACCGACCAGCACGCCCTTGCGGGACTTGGGGTCGGCGGTGAGCACGCCCTTGCCGCCGCGGTTCTGCTCCGGGTAGTTCTCGATCCCGGTCCGCTTGGCGTAGCCGCCTTCGGTCGCCACCAGCACGTCGACGCCCTCGGTGACGACGATCATCGACAGCAGCCGGTCGTCGTCGGACAGCGAGATGCCGCGGACTCCCTCGGTCGCCCGGCCCATCGGCCGCAGCTGGGCGTCGTCGGCCTTGAAGCAGATCGACATCGCCTTGCGGGTGACCAGCAGCAGGTTGGAGTCTGGCGCGATGAGTGCAGCGCCGACCAGCTCGTCGTTCTCACGCAGGTTGATCGCGATGACGCCACCGCTGCGGGGGGAGTCGAAGTCCGCCAGGCGGGTCTTCTTCACCTGCCCGTTGGCGGTGGCCAGCACCAGGTACGGGGCGACCCCGTAGTCCTTGATCTGGATGACCTGGGCGATCTTCTCGTCGGGCTGGAAGGCCAGGATGTTGGCCACGTGCGCGCCGCGGGCGGTGCGCGCGGCCTCGGGCAGCTCGTAGGCCTTGGCCCGGTACACCCGGCCCTTGTTGGTGAAGAACAGGATCCAGTCGTGGGTGGACCCCACGAAGAACTGCTGGATCAGGTCGTCCTGCTTGAGGGTGGCCCCCATCACGCCCTTGCCGCCGCGCCGCTGGCTGCGGTACAGGTCGGCCTTGGTGCGCTTGGCGTAGCCGGTGCGGGTGATCGTGACGACCACCTGCTCCTCGGCGATGAGGTCCTCCATCGAGACGTCGCCGTCGTGCGCGACGAACTGGGTGCGCCGCTCGTCGCCGTACTTCTCGACGATCTCGGCCAGCTCGTCGTGGATGATCTGCCGCTGCCGCTCCGGGGAGTCCAGGATCGCCTGCAACTCGGCGATCCGGGCCTCGATCTCGGCCAACTCGTCCAGGATCCGCTGGCGCTCCAGGGCGGCCAGGCGGCGCAGCTGCAGGTCCAGGATCGACAGCGCCTGGACCTCGTCGACGTCCAGCAGGTCCATCAGGCCGGTGCGCGCGGTCTCGGCGGACTCGCTGGCCCGGATGAGTGCGATGACCGCGTCGAGCTGGTCGAGCGCCTTGGCCCAACCGCGCAGGATGTGCGCGCGCTCCTCGGCCTTGCGCAGCCGGTACCGGGTCCGCCGCTGGATGACCTCGACCTGGTGGGCGACCCACTGCCGGACCAGCTCGTCCAGGCGCAGCGTGCGGGGCACGCCGTCGACGATCGAGAGCATGTTGCAGCCGAACGTCGTCTGCAGCTGGGTGTGCTTGTAGAGGTTGTTCAGCACCACCTTGGCGACGGCGTCGCGGCGCAGCGTGATGACCAGCCGGCGGCCGACGCGGTCGGAGGACTCGTCGGCGATCTCGGAGATGCCCTGCAGCCGGCTGTCCCGGACACCCTCGGCAATCGCCTCGGCCAGGTTGTCCGGGTTGACCTGGTAGGGCAGCTCGGTGACGACGAGCTGCACCCGGCCCCGGCTGTCCTCCTCCACGCTGACCACGGCGCGCATGCGGACCGAGCCGCGACCGGTCCGGTAGGCGTCCTCGATGCCGTCCCGACCGACGATCAGGCCGTGCGTGGGGAAGTCCGGGCCCTTGACCCGCTCCATGCACGCGGCCAGCGCCTCCTCGGCCTCGGCCTCGGGGTGCTCGAGCATCCAGAAGACGGCCGCGGCGACCTCGCGCAGGTTGTGCGGGGGCATGTTGGTCGCCATCCCGACGGCGATGCCGGACGAACCGTTGACCAGCAGGTTCGGGATGCGCCCCGGCAGGACCAGGGGCTCCATGTTCTTGCCGTCGTAGTTCGGCTGGAAGTCCACGGTGTCCTCGCCGATATCGGCGAGCATCTCCATGGCCAGCGGGGTCAGCCGGGCCTCGGTGTTGTGGCTGACGAACCCGTTGGTGAGGAACGCGTGGTCCTCGGTGTCCACCCTGAGGGAGAAGACCGGGGCGGATCCGGCGTCCTGGACCGAGGCGACCTCGGCGTAGTGGAACCGGCCGTCGACGAGCGGGGAGACGACGTCCAGGGCCTCCGCGCGGGTGATCCGGGCCCCGATGAGGTCGCGGTCACGCTCCCAGCGCTCGATCCGGTCGATGTTGTGCCGACGCAGCCAGTCGCGCTCGGTCCAGCGGTCGGCGCCGGTGGCCCGCAGGAAGTCCGCGACGAAGGGGACGTGGTCGTCCGACATCGCCGTGCTGGTCCGCGGCACGCGGTCGAGCTCGGCCTCTAGCTTGACCTGCTTGCGTCCCAGGAAGCCCACGTGCGCGGCGAACAGCCGGGCATCGCGCCTGTTGCTGATCACGACCTTGATCTCCCCGCCGGCGTACCGGCACAGCGCCGAGACGACGCCGAACTCCAGCAGCAGCTGCTGCACCTCGCGGGCCAACCGGTCCGAGCGGGTGGAGTAGCTGACCTGGATGGAGTTGCGCGCCAGCAGGGAGGACGAGCCGTCCCCCTCGAAGAGGGCCTGCAGGAAGAGCCTGCGGCTGCCGGTGGTCGAGGCCCAGACGAACGCCGGCACCTGCTTGGCGGCGCTGCGCTGGGCGAGCATCTCCCCGAGGTCGGTCCGCATCAGCGCCGAGGTGTCCTGCACGTCCAGCTCGTGCAGCGTGCTGCCCGAGGCGATCACCCGCGACGAGACGTAGCGACGTCCGCCGACGTGCCGGTCGAAAGCGGCCAGCACCCCGTCGAAGAACTCCCGGTCGGTGTTGTTGAACCCGGCCCGGCCGGCCGACACCCACCCCTCGCTGACGAAGGCACCCGCGAGCAGTGCTGCATCGGCGTCGGCCGTGGAGGGCACGTCGACCTCCACGCGCGGGGTACGCGCCAGCACCACCCGGTCACCGGGGACGACCTCGTCGAGCAGCTTCCAGAGCAGCGTGGGAACGCCGAGCAGGCTGACCAGACACAGCACCGGGTGGTTGCCGGTGCCAGTCAAGGCGTAGCCACCGGTCGTGGTCAGCGTCATGACCGGGTGCGTGCCGGAGTGGAACAGGGTGCTGGCCAGCACCGGGTCGCCGTTGCGGTCCAGCACCTTCAAGCCCAGCTCGCGCTCGCTGTCGGGCGCCATGCCCTCGGCGAGCTCGTCCAGGCGCACGGTGCCCTCGACCGTGCGGACCAGCGTGTCCCCGGTGACGCAGTAGCGCATCGCGGCCGCCGGGTCGTTGCCCGGGGACCCGAAGTTGCCCTGGCCGTCGATCAGCGGGTAACGCATCGACCACGGCTGGGCCAGCCGCACGAGGGCGTCGTAGATCGAGGAGTCGCCGTGCGGGTGGTAGTTGCCCATCACCTCACCGACGACGCGCGCGCACTTGACCGTCGAGCGGTCGGGTCGGAAGCCCTGGTCGTACATCGCGAACAGCACGCGGCGGTGGACGGGCTTGAGCCCGTCGCGCACCTCGGGCAGCGCACGTCCGACGATGACGCTCATCGCGTAGTCGATGTAGCTGCGCTGCATCTCCTGCTGGAGGTCGACCGGTTCGACGCGGTCGCGGCTGGGGGTCTCCGTCACGGTTCAGTTCTCCACAGGTCAGTGCACAGCGGTGGACGAAAGGCCAGGTAGATCGGGGTGGACGCGCAGTGTCGGGGGCGTCCAGCCGTCAGACGTCCAGGAACCGGACGTCCTTGGCGTTGCGGGTGATGAAGGACCGTCGGGCCTCGACGTCCTCGCCCATCAGGATGCTGAACAGCTCGTCGGCCGAGGCCGCGTCGTCCAGGGTGACCAGCGACAGGATCCGGGTCTCCGGGTTCATCGTGGTCTCCCACAGCTCCTTGGCGTCCATCTCGCCCAGGCCCTTGAAGCGCTGGATCGCGTCCTCCTTGGGCAGCTTGCGGCCCTCGGCGGCCCGGGCCTTGAGGACGGCGTCCCGCTCGGCGTCGGTGTAGACGTACTCGTCGCCGAGCTTGGCGCCCCACTTGATCTTGTACAGCGGCGGGTTGGCCAGGTACACGTGGCCCGCCTCGACCAGCGGCCGCATGAAGCGGAAGAGCAGCGTGAGCAGCAGGGTCCGGATGTGCTGGCCGTCGACGTCGGCGTCCGCCATCAGGATGATCTTGTGGTAGCGGAGCTTCGTGATGTCGAACTCGTCGTGGATGCCGGTGCCGAAGGCGGTGATCATCGCCTGGACCTCGTTGTTCTTCAGCACCCGGTCGATGCGCGCCTTCTCGACGTTGATGATCTTGCCGCGGATGGGCAGGATCGCCTGGAACATCGAGTCCCGGCCGGACTTGGCCGAGCCGCCGGCCGAGTCGCCCTCCACGATGTAGACCTCGGAGTTGCGCGGGTCGGTGGAGCGGCAGTCGGCCAGTTTGCCCGGCAGGCCGGTGGAGTTCAGTGGGTTCTTCCGGGCCAGCTTGCGGGCGTCCTGCGCGGCGCGGCGGGCGCGGGCAGCCGAGCTGGCCTTGGTGATGATCGTCTTCGCCTCGGCCGGGTTGGCCTCGAACCAATGGCTGATCTGCTCGTTGCAGGTCTTCTGCACGAAGCCCTTGACCTCGGTGTTGCCCAGCTTGGTCTTCGTCTGGCCCTCGAACTGCGGGTCGCCCAGCTTGATCGAGACGATCGCGGACAGGCCCTCGCGGATGTCCTCGCCGGTGAGCTTGTCCTCGGGCTTGTCCTTGAGGATCTTCTTCTCCACGGCGTACCGGTTGACGATCGAGGTGAGCGCCGCCCGGAAGCCCTCCTCGTGCGTGCCGCCCTCGTGGGTGTTGATGATGTTGGCGAAGGTGTGCACGGACTCCGCGTACGCCTCCGACCACTGCATCGCGACCTCGAGGCTCATCGCGGTGTCGTTCTTGCCGACGCCGTCGGCGGAGAAGGCGATGATCGACTTGTGGATCGGCGTCTTCTTGCCGTTCAGGTGTCGGACGTAGTCCGACAGACCGCCGTCGTAGCGGTAGCTGATCTCGGTGGGCTCGAACGCCTCGTGCTCGGCCTCCGGGGTCAGCGGCGCGGCGGACTCGGCCAGCGAGGGCACCTGGCCCAGCCCGGTCTCGGCCTGGGTGTGACCGCGGCGCTCGTCGCGCAGCACGATGGTCAGCCCCTTGTTCAGGAACGCCATCTCCTGCAGCCGGCGGCGGATCGTCTCGAAGGTGTAGACCGTCGTCTCGAAGATCGAGGGGTCGGCCCAGAACGTGATCGCCGTGCCGCGCTTGCCGGTCGGGCCGACCGTCTGCAGGGTGCCGGGGACTGTCTCGGTGTAGTGCTGGAAGTACTCGGTGCCGTCCCGCCAGATGGTGACGTCCAACGTGGAGGACAGCGCGTTGACCACGGTGACGCCGACGCCGTGCAGACCGCCGGACACCCCGTAGGACTTGCCGTCGAACTTGCCACCGGCGTGCAGGATCGTCATGACGACCTCGACGGTCGGGCGCTTCTGCACAGGGTGCTCGTCGACCGGGATGCCACGGCCGTTGTCCTCGACCCGGACGCCGCCGTCGTCGAGCAGGGTCACCCGCACCGTGTCGCAGAAGCCGGCCAGCGACTCGTCGACCGCGTTGTCCACGACCTCCCACACCATGTGGTGCAGGCCGCGCTCGCCGGTCGAACCGATGTACATGCCCGGGCGCTTCCGGACCGCCTCGAGCCCCTCGAGGACGGTGATGGAGGAGCCGGAGTAGGCGTTCTGCGCAGGTGTGCTGGTTCCAGCGACCACAGGGGGCCCTTCTTCTCGCGCGACGCCGCCGGGGCCGCCGGTCGGTGCCACCGGGTGGGTGGACGACGCTCAGAACGGCGCACAGCGGGCTGCTGGCGGTGTGACCTCTCGATGGTACCGGGTCCCGGGAGCCAGACCGCACCGTCCACGCCCTGACGTCGTCCCTGCCGCACCAGGAGGACCGCGACCACCACCAGTGTTGGCCCGGGCGACGACACGGCCTCCTCGGACGGGTGGGACCCGTCGGCCGTCCTGAGCCGGCTCGGAGCGGGAGCGCGGAGGGTCGGACCTGCCCCGGCGGAGGGCCGTGGGTCACCGCTGCGCGGGCGCCGATCGGCCGGACCGCGCCCCGACCAGCAGACTCGCACCGTGACCACCCCCCTGCGCTGCCTGGTGACCGGCGCTTCCGGGCACGTCGGGGGCGCGCTGGTACCTGCTCTGCTCGCCGACGGCCACACCGTCCGGGTGCTGACCCGGGACGCCGACCGGCTGGCGCACCGCCCGTGGCTGGGCGACGTCGAGGTGGTGGTCGCCGACGCGGGCGACCCCGAGGGCACGGCCCGGGCCTGCGCGGACGTCGACGTCGTGCACTGGCTGGTGCACGCGCTGGACGCCGGCCCCGGGTTCGCTGACACCGACCGGGCCACCGCCCGGGTGGTGGCCCGGGCCGCCCGCCGGGCGGGGGTGTCCCGGCTGGTCTACCTCGGCGGACCACGGCCGGTGGACGAGCAGCTGTCGGACCACCTGCGCTCCCGGGAGGAGGTCGGCGCGCTGCTGCTGTCCTCCGGGGTGCCGACGGCGGTGCTTCGTGCGGCGATCGTGATCGGCGCCGGGTCGGCGAGCTTCGAGATGCTGCGGCACGTGACGGAACGGCTGCCGGTGCTGCCCGCCCCGGCCTGGGTGCGCACCCGGGTACAGCCGGTCGCGCTGCGCGACGTCGTCACCGCGTTGGTCGGCTGCGCGACCCTGCCGGCCGACGTCAACCGCGCCTTCGACGTCGCCGGGCCGGACGTGCTGACCTACGCGGAGCTGGTCCAGCGGTACGCCGCGGTCGCGGGCCTGGGCCGGCGCCGGTTCCTGCCGGTCCCGCTGAGCAGCCCGGCGCTGGCCGCGGTCGGCATCGACCTGCTCACCCCGGTGTCCCGGGAGCTGGCCCGCTCGCTGGTGGCATCACTCGCCAACACCGTGGTCGCCGGGGAGGACGACCTGGCCGGGCTGATCGGCTCGCCGCCCCGGCTGGGCTTCGAGGACGCCGTCCGGGAAGCGCTGACTCAGACCAGCAGCTGAGCGGTGGCCAGCTCGCGGTACAGCGGGTCGGTCTCGACCAGCTCGTCGTGCGTGCCGACGGCGACCACCGCACCACCCTCGAGCACCACGATCTGGTCCGAGTCACGCACCGTGGACAGCCGGTGGGCGACCACCAGCAGCGCCCGGTCCTGTGCCGCGGTCGCCAGGGTCTGCCGGAGCAGGGTCTCGTTGCGGGCGTCCAGGCTGGCGGTCGGCTCGTCGAGCAGCAGCAGCGCCGGCTTCGCCAGCAGCGACCGGGCGATGGCCAGCCGCTGGCGCTCGCCGCCGGACAGCAGCACGCCGTCGTCGCCGACCAGCACGTCCAGACCCAGCTCGGAGCGGGCCACCACCGGGGTGAGCCCGACGGCCTCCAGCACCGCCCACAGCGCGGGTTCGGGGGTGTCCGGGGCGGCGAGCAGCAGGTTCTCCCGCACGGTGCCGGCCAGCACCGGGGCCTCCTGCTCCACGTAGCCCATCCCGGCGCGCAGCACCGCCCGCGGCAGCTCGCGGACGTCGGTGCCGGCCCAGTGCAGCGAACCGCCGGACAGCGGGTAGAAGCCCTCGACCAGCGCGAGCAGGGTGGACTTGCCCGCCCCGGAGGGGCCGACCAGCGCCGTCCGGGTGCCGGCCGGGACGCTGAAGGAGACGCCGTGCAGCACCCGGGTGCCGTCCGGGTAGTCGAAGTCGACGTTGCGCAGCTCGAGCAGCGGGATGCGGTCGCCGGCCTGCGGGAGCCGGGGCGTCGTCGTCGTCCCGGGGCGCTCGGGGACGTCGTCGTCCTCGGGGGTGAGCGCGAGGACCTCCTGCACCCGGGCGAGCGCCCCGAATCCGGTCTGCAGCTCGGTGTAGGCCCGGATGACTTGGCCCAGCGGCTGGACCAGCAGGAACAGGTAGAGGATGAACGCGATCAGGTCCGCGACCTCGATCGCGCCGGTCGCCACCCGGTAGCCGCCGACGCCGAGCACCGCCAGGAACGCGCCCTGCACGGCCACCGAGCTGGCCGGCTGCACCAGCGCCTGCAGCCGGGCCACCGCAACACCGGCGGTGAACGCCTTCTCCGCCGAGGAACCGACCGTGACGACCTCGCGGCCGGTGGCGCTGCTGGCCCGGATGGTGCGCACCGCGGACAGCGCGCGCTCCACGGCCGCGCTCATGGCCCCGACCTGCTCCTGGGCCTGCCGGGACAGCACCCGGACCCGGCGGGCCGCGGCGATCGCGGTGACCACGCCGATCGAGACCGAGGCCAGCGTGACCAGCAGCAGCCAGACGTCGACCAGCGCCATCGCGATCAGCGCGCCGATGCCCAGCACCAGCGAGCCGCCGACCTCCACGACCCCGCTGGTGACCGTGGCCCGCAGCAGCGTGGTGTCCGCGCCGACCCGGCTCATCAGGTCCCCGGTGCGGCGCCGGTCGTACTCGGCCACCGGCAGCCGCAGCAGCCGGTCGACCAGTGTCCGGCGGGTGGACAGCACCACGCCCTCGGCGGTGCGCTGCAGCAGGTACTGCTGGCCGGCACCCAGCACCGCGGCCACCACCAGGACGACGACGAGGGCGGCGACGAGGGGGAGCAGCGCGCCCCCGGAGCCGACGGCCTGCACCACCCGGGACACCAGCAGCGGCTGGGCCAACGCGGCCGCGGCCGACACCAGCGACAGCACCGCCGCCGCGGCGAGCGCCCGCTGGTGCGGGCGTAGCAGCGGCAGCAGGTCGCGCAGCCCGGCCCCTGCGGGGGGGTCCGCTGTCAGCTGGGTGACCCGGCCGCGAGGGCAGCGCTGACCGCGGCCAGCAGCCGGGCGTGGTGCTGGATCAGCTGTGGCCGGTGTGCGTCCGGGCGCACGGCGGCCACGAAGCCGACGGCGGACCAGACCTCGTCGCCGTCGTCGCTGCCGAGCAGGGCCTGACGGACGACGGGGTCGTCGACCAGCCGGCGGACCTGCGGCCCGTCCTCGCTGCTGAGCAGCACGTAGCGCTGGTCGAACTCGGGGTCCCCGCTGGGGATCTGCAGCAGACCACCCGTGCCGTGCCGCCAGAACCGGGCGGGGGTCAGCCGGAAGTCCGGCACGTGGCCCAGCAGCGGGGCCGCGGTGACCGCGTGGGTCACCGCCCAGCCCCGGCCGACCGGGCTGACGACGTCGAAGACGACCAGGTCCAGGCCGTCGGCGCGACCGCGCAGCACGTTGCCCGGGCCGTCCTGCTTGCCCGCCCGGATCGGCGCGGACTGCACCAGCGCGGTGATCGCGGCGTCCTCGGGGCCGGAGCCGTCGGTCGCCGTCCAGCCCATCGCGGCACCCCAGGAGCGGGTGCCGTACCGGTCGGTGGGGTCGACGTCGGGGACCAGCGCCTCACCGAGCTGCTCGCGCTCACCCCAGCCGCGCCGCTCGTCCTGCGGTCCCTGCCGCTGACGTCCGCCCCCGAACAGGCCGCCGAGGAGGCCACCGCGGCGGGGCGGCTCCTGCTGCTGCGGGGTGTCCCAGGGCTCGGCCTGCCGGGGTGCGTCCCAGGGTTGTGGGCCCTGCGGCGCCGGCGGGGTCGCGTCCCAGTCCTGCTGCTGGTCGGGCTGCTGCTGGCTGGTCTGCGGGGGCTGCCACTTCTCCGGCGGGGCCGGCGTCGGGCGGTCGGGTTCTGCGCTGGGCAGCGACCAACCCGGCGGCTCCCACGCCTGCTCGGTCGCGCCGCCGTCGCTGCTGCTGCCGGGTGCGTCCCCGCTGCCGGGACCGCCCGGATGGGTGGGCTCGGTCCAGCCGCGCTGGTCCTCGGGACGCTCGTCGGCGCCGTCGGGGCCGCCGTCGCGGGGGGTGCTCATCAGGTGCTCGCTCTCGGGTCGGGTGCGGTGCTGCGTGCGGGTGCTGCGGTGCCGTCCGGCTCAGCCGTAGGTGTCGCGGGGCCCGCGTCCGCGGACCGTGCGCGGGCCCTTCTTCCAGCTGGGTGCCGTCGGACCGACAACGCGCAACCGGGTCACGACGTCCCCACCGACCTGGGCGTGCAGCCGGCCCAGGATCGTCGGGGCCATCATCCGCAGCTGGGTCGCCCAGGCCGTGGACTCCGCCACGACGGTGAGCTCGCCCTCGGACAACGACTGCGGGGCGCAGTGCGCGGCGATCTCCGGACCGACCAGAGCGTCCCAGCGGCCGAACACCGCGCCGACCTTGGTGCGCTCGCTCCAGTCCTGGTGGCTGACCAGCGAGTCGACCAGCGACCCCAGGGTCTGCGGGTCGTCGGCGCCCGGGTGCGCCCCGGTCCAGGACCGTCGGGGGCCGGCCACCCGGCGTCGGGTCGGCTTGGGCCGCGCCGCCGACGCGGCGCGCGCCGCGTCCAGGGCGGCCCGGGCGATGTCGCTGGGCCGGGCGGGCCGTTCCTCAGCCACCGGACCGCACCTCGTCCTGGTCCAGCACCGTCGCCGTGCCATCGGCGACCAGCACCCGGGTGCCGCGCAGCGCCTCGGGCACGTCCTCGGCCACGGCCGCGGTGATCAGGGTCTGCTCGGCGGTGCCGGCGACCTCGGCCAGCGCGCTCCGGCGACCGGCGTCCAGCTCGGCGAAGACGTCGTCGAGCACCAGCACCGGCTCCTCGCCGTCGGCGCGCAGCAGCTGGAAGCAGGCCAGCTTGAGCGCCAACGCGAACGACCACGACTCCCCGTGGCTGGCGTAGCCCTTGGCCGGCGCCGGCCCCAGGTGCAGCACCAGGTCGTCGCGGTGCGGGCCGACCAGGGTGACCCCCCGGTCCAGCTCCTCCTTACGGCGCTCCTCGACCCGCTGGCGCAGCGCCGCGGTCAGCTCGGCCGCCGTCGGGAGGCCGTAGCCGGGCAGGAAGGCCGTCCCGTCCCCGGCCATCGGCACCGAGCTGGTGTACCCCAGCGTGACCCGATCGGCGCCGTCCCCGGCCACCTCGGCGTAGGCCGCCGTCACGTGCGGGGCCAGGACGGTGGCCAGCTGCAGCCGGGCGGCCAGCAGTTGCCCGCCGAGGTCGGCGAGGTGGCCGTCCCAGACCTCCAGCGTCGCGATGGCGCCGCCACGGGCCAGCTTCGCCGTCCTCAGCAGGGCGTTGCGCTGCTTGAGCACCCGGTCGTAGTCCGACCGGACGCCGGCCAGCCGCGGGGTGCGGCTGACCAGCAGGTCGTCCAGGAACCGGCGTCGCTCGGTCGGGTCGCCGCGCACCAGGGCGAGGTCCTCGGGGGCGAAGAGCACCGTCTTGACCAGGCCCAGCAGCTCGCGCGGCCGGGGTAGAGGTGACCGGTTGACCCGCACCCGGTTGGCCCGGCCCGGGTTGATCTCGACCTCGACCAGCAGCTCCCGGTCGTCCTTGCGCAACGCCGCCCGGACGACGGCCTGCGTGGCGCCGTGCCGGACCATCGGGGCGTCGGTGGACACCCGGTGGCTGCCCAGCGTGGCCAGGTAGCCGACCGCCTCGACCAGGTTGGTCTTGCCCTGCCCGTTGCGGCCGACGAAGACCGTCGGACCCGGCGTCAGCGGCAGATCGACGGCGTCCCAGCTGCGGAAGGACCCCAGCTGCAGGTGCCGGACGTACACCTCAGGAACACCGTGCGGTGCTGGGACGGCCCCCCTGCAGGGCCCCGCGCCGAGCCTGCGAGGTGTGGGGGGCAGGGGGGTCCTTCCTCACGCGGGGTCCTCGACCTCCCGCTGCTGCGTGGCCTGCTGCTTCGTGGCCTGCACCGCGTGCCCGCCGAACTGGTTCCGCAGCGCGGCGACGGCCTTCATCGTCGGGCTGTCGTCCTGCCGGGAGGCGAAGCGGGCGAACAGCGACGCCGAGATCGCCGGCATCGGGACGGCGTGCTCGATCGCCTGCTCGACGGTCCAGCGGCCCTCGCCGGAGTCGGCAGCCCAGCCGGTGATGTCCTCCAGGCCCGGGTCCTCGGCCAGGGCGCGGACCAGCAGGTCCAACAGCCAGGAGCGGATCACGGTGCCCTGGGTCCAGGAGGCGATGACGCCGGGGACGTCCTCGACCAGGTCGACGGCCGCGAGCAGCTCGTAGCCCTCGCCGTAGGCCTGCATCATCGCGTACTCGATGCCGTTGTGGACCATCTTGGAGAAGTGCCCGGCAC
The DNA here is from genome assembly GCA_038233915.1 of Mycobacteriales bacterium. Classification (GTDB taxonomy): domain Bacteria; phylum Actinomycetota; class Actinomycetes; order Mycobacteriales; family Geodermatophilaceae; genus Klenkia. The sequence continues at coordinate 62,627 of JBBSVA010000005.1, forward strand.
CCACCGGACCGGCGTGCACGAAGCCCGCGCCGGGCATCGCCTCGCCGGACTCGTCCTTCGGTGCCGGCGGCTTGAGGGCGTCGAAGACGGGCTGGACCTTCGCCACGTCGTCGGTCGACCCGCCGACCATCAGCGCGTAGCCGTTCTCCAGGCCCCAGACACCCCCGGAGACGCCGGCGTCGACGTAGCCGATGCCCACCGTCGCCAGGTCGTCGGCGTGGATCTTGTCGTCGGTGAACTTCGAGTTCCCACCGTCGACGACGACGTCGCCCTCGCTGAGCAGCCCCTTGAGGGCGGAGACCGTCTCCCGGGTCGGGTCACCCGAGGGGACCATCACCCAGACGACCCGCGGCGCCTCGAGCGCGTCGACCAGGCCCTGCAGGCTGTCGACGTCCCGCGTGCCCGGTGCGTGGTCGTACCCGACGACCTCGTGGCCCGCGCGGCGCAGCCGCTCGGCCATGTTGCCGCCCATCTTGCCCAGTCCGATCAGCCCCAGCTGCACGCCGGTCCTCCTTCGTCAGTGGTGGGTCGCCCTGCCCGGTCTCCGCGACGCTGCCCCCGGTGACGGACCCATGGTGCGCGCCCGGCGGTGCCGAGCGCGATTCGACTCAGCCGGGCAGACGCACCGGCATGATCAGGTAGCGGTAGCTGCCCGGCTGGGGAGCGGCGCCGCCGTCGGCGGGCTGCTCGTGGACCCCGGACAGGACGGCGGGCTTCAACGCGCTGGTGAAGTCCATCCGGGCGCGGTCGGTGTGCACCGCGGCCAGCCCGTCGAGCAGGAACGTCGGGTTGAAGCCGATGGTCAGCGGGTCGCCGTCGAACTCGACGTCACAGCGTTCCTCGGCCTGGCCCTCGTCGTCGGTGCCGCCGGCCCGCAGGGTGACCTGACCGGGGGTGAACTCGCACCGCAGCGGGGTGCCGCGCTCGGCGACCAGGGCCACCCGCTTGGCGGCGTCGGTGAACAGCCCCACCGGCAGCGTCGCGTGTGAGGCCGACTCGCTCGGCATGATCGCGCGGTACTTGACGAACTCGGCGTCCAGCAGCCGGGTCGTGGTCTGCCGGTCCTTGCCGCTCATGCCCAGGATGCCCTCGCCGGAGCCGCCGGAGGACAGCGACAGCACGACCTCGGGGCCACTGGTCAGCGTCTTGGCGGCGTCGGCGAGCGTGCGCGCGGGCACCAGCACCGCGGCCGACAACCCCGGGGTCTCCGGGCGCCAGGTGAACTCGCGGACGGCCAGCCGGTAGCGGTCGGTCGCGGCCAGGGTGACGACGTCGCCCTCGATCTCCAGCCGGACGCCGGTGAGCATCGGCAGCGTGTCGTCGCGGCCGGCGGCCACCGCCACCTGCCCGACGGCCTCGGCGAAGGCGTCGCTGTCCACGACGCCGGCGGTGGAGGGCATCGAGGGCAGCGAGGGGTAGTCCTCGACGGGCAGCGTCGGCAGCGAGAACTTCGCGTTGCCGCAGGTGATCGATAGCCGGGCCCCCTCGGCGACGACCTCGACCTGGTGCGGCGGCAGGGCCCGGGTGATCTCGGCCAGCAGCCGGCCCGGGACCAGCGCGCGGCCGCCCTCGGTGGAGGAGACGTCGACCTCGGAGCGGGCCGAGACCTCGTAGTCGAAGCCCGACACCGACAGCTGGCTGCCCTCGACCTCCAGCATGATCCCGGCCAGGACCGGGACGGAGGGTCGCGGGGGGAGGCTGCGTGCCGTCCACGCGACCGCGTCGGCGAGCACCTCGCGTGCCACCCGGAACTTCATGTCGTGTCCACCCCTGCTCGTCTGCGCTGTGCTGGTCCGTGCTCGTGCTCGGTCGGCCTGCGCCGTCCGTCGGTCTGCGTGCAGCACCGGGCCGCGGGCAGCGCCCGTGACCTTGCCCGTGACCTGCGGCGGTCAGTGTCTCCTGCCCGGGGCCGGACGTCGACAGCCACCCGTGCGCCCGACCGCTCCGGCCCCTGCTCTGGCCGCTGCTCGTCCGTGTCGACTCGGCGACCGGCACGTGCACACCCAGTGTGTGGTTCCAGAACTCCTCGGGGGAATCAACTCATCATCGTCATCACACGTGTGGGTACTGGGGAAAGGCGCCGTTGACGCAGGTCAGCCCCGGTGTGGGCCTGTTGGCCCGGTGTGGGTCGGTGACCGTCTACCTGGGGTCGACATGGGGACACAGCGGCCTCGGTCCACCGGTGACCGGCTGCCTCCACCCCTGGTCCACCTGCTCTCCCGGCTCCACCCCCCTTCCCTGCACAGGACCCCGGTCACCCCCCGCACGGGGGACGGTCCCGGGGACCAGGGGTGGAGGGCCTGGGGAGAGGTCCGGTCGACATGGGGACACCGTGTGAACGACGACCGCCGGTGACCGTCCCCAGGCGTCCGGTCACCGGCTCGCGCCGGCCAGCGGATCGCTGACCTGCATGGAGACCGCATCACCGACTGTCGTCACCGGACGTGACCCCGACCACACGCGATCTCCCCAACCTGTGCACAGTCCTGGGGACAGCGGGACCCGTGTGGTGTCGGAGTACGGGTCCGACTGCGCAGAGTCACCATAGAGAGTGGGGTGCGTCGGTCGACTCGACGACGGTCGGCGGTGGGTCACGTGTCCGGTGACCTGCCTGCCGTGGACCCTCGTCGTCCGCCACGGCCCCGACGACCGCCGCAACGCTGGCCCCCACCGGCGTTTTTCGCGACTTCCGCCGCTCCTTGGGCGGCGTTTTTCGCGACTTTCGCCGGTGCGGGGACGACGACGGGCCCCCGACCGGTGAGGTCGGGGGCCCGTCAGGGCGTGCGGGACTACTGGCGGGCGCGGCTCTTGATCCGGGCGGTGAGCTCGGTGACCTGGGTGTAGGTCGCTCGCCGCTCGCTCATCAGGCCGGTGATCTTCTTGACCGCGTGCATGACCGTGGTGTGGTCCTTGCCACCGAAGGAGGCGCCGATCCGGGGCAGCGACAGCTCGGTGAGCTCGCGGCACAGGTACATCGCGATCTGCCGGGCGTTGACCAGGGTGCGGCTGCGGTTGGCGCCCTGCAGCTCCTCCATCGTCACGGAGAAGTACTCGGCGGTGGCGGCCATGATGATCGCCGCGGTGATCTGCGGGCCCTGCTCGTCGCTGATCAGGTCCTTGAGCACCATCTCGGCCAACGCGAGGTCCACCGGCTGCTTGTTCAGGCTGGCGAACGCCGTCACCCGGATCAGCGCGCCCTCGAGCTCGCGGATGTTGGTCTGCACCTTGCTGGCGATGAACTCCAGCACCACGTCGGGGGCCTGCAGCCGCTCGCCGTAGGCCTTCTTGCGCAGGATCGCGATGCGGGTCTCCAGGTCCGGCGCCTGGACGTCGGTGATCAGCCCCCACTCGAAGCGGGTGCGCAGCCGGTCCTCCAGAGTCGTCAGCTTCTTCGGCGGCCGGTCGGAGGTGATCACTATCTGCTTGCTGGCGTTGTGCAGCGTGTTGAAGGTGTGGAAGAACTCCTCCTGGGTGCGCTCGGCGCGCTCCAGGAACTGGATGTCGTCGATCAGCAGGAAGTCGATGTCCCGGTAGCGCCGGCGGAAGTCCTCGGCCCGCCCGGAGTGCACCAGGTTGATGAACTCGTTGGTGAACTCCTCGGTCGAGACGTAGCGGACCCGGACATTGGGGAACATCCGCGCCGCGTAGTGCCCGATCGCGTGCAGCAGGTGGGTCTTGCCCAGCCCGGAGTCGCCGTAGACGAAGAGCGGGTTGTAGGCCCGGGCCGGCGCCTCGGCCACGGCCACCGCGGCCGCGTGGGCGAACCGGTTGCTGTTGCCGATGACGAAGCTGTCGAAGACGTACTTGGCGTTCAGGCCCAGGTCGCTGCCCCCGGAGCGACGGTCGGCGAACAGCGGGACGGTGCTCCGGCCGATGCCGCCACGGTCGCCGCCCCGGTCGCTGTCGCGGGAACCGCCGGCGTCCTCCTGCCCGGGGTCCCCGGCAGCGTCGGCGACGTCCCAGGGGGCCGGCCGGCGGGGGTCGACCCGGGGGCGGTCCCAGGCCGGGGCCCGGTCGTCGTAGGAGTCGCGGGACTGCTCGCGCGAGGTGGTGCCCCGCGACCAGTCCCGGCCGTCGCCGGACTCCGGGAGCCAGACGTCGCTGCGGGGGGCGTCGGTGCGGACGCCGAAGGCGCTGCGGCCGTCGTCGAGCTGGGCCCGCGCGGCGCGGTCCTCGTCCTCGCGGTCGCGCTGCCGGTCCTCCCGGGCGCGGTCCTCGCGGGCCCGGTCCTCCCGGGCGCGGTCCTCGCGCTCCCACTCCGGACGACGGTCGCGCTGCTCGGCGACCCGGTCGGGCACCCGCTCCCAGCCGGTGTCCGGGGTCTCGGCGACGGCCTCCCGGGCGGCCTCGCTCGGGGCGTCCTCGAGCTGGACGGCGACCTTGATCTCCCGGCCGAACTCGGCCGACAGCGCCTCGGTGAGCGCGGTGCGCATCCGGGACTCCAGCACCGTCTGGGTGAACTCGTTGGGGGCCGACAGGACGGCCACTCCCTCGACGAGCCCCAGCGGACGGGTCAGGTTCAGCATCGCGTTCTGCTGCGGGGACAGGCTGCCGGCCAGTCGCTCGCGGATGCCGTCCCAGACCGTCGCCAGGTCGACCGTGGAGTCGGCCATCGGCTGTGTCCCCTTCCGTGCGTCCCCGTGGTGCGTGCCGCGTGCCGGCGATCGTGCGTGTTGTGTGCAGTGCTGTGCCTGCCGTGTTGTGTGCCTGCCATGTTGTGTGACTGCGGTGCGGTGGCTCGGGTGTGCTGGCGTGCGGTGTGCTGGCGTGCGGTGTGCTGGTCCGGCGTGGGTCGGGTGCGCGCTACGGCGCGGGGGCCGTGACTGCAGCCTGCCCTGCCGGTGGCTCCCCCGTCACCCCTGCACGGTCGACCGGTCAGCTGCGCGACACCCCGTGCGGACGTCGTCGTCCGGCCCGGTCGGCCCGCGCCCCCACCGGGGGCGGACCGCTCCGTCCCCCGGTCGGTCCCCAGGTGTGGACCCGTCCGCGCGCGGCGTCCACACCGGGGTCCACAGTCTGTGGACAGAGGGCGGGACGGCGTGCGACCGGGTGGGTCCGATCCTCGTCGGGCGGTCCGGACACCCAGGTCAGGGACCCGTTCCCGTTGCCGGACGGCGCTCCGGACTGCTGTCCGGTGACCGACGGGGAACGTGTCCCGGGGTGCCCTCCCGGTCCTCGGGGAGCGCGGCGACGTTAACAGCCGGATCCACAGGCCGGCAACGACCGCGCCGGGCACCCCGGCGCGTCGGGCCGGCGCCGCACCGGCTGCTGGTGCAACATGGCGGGTCCGCCGTCCTCCCGCCACCGGTGCTCGAAGCTCCTCGGCTATGCTGATCGGCGTCTGTGGACAGCGGGCGGTTCGGCACGTGTGCGCTGCGTGTTTCCGTGCGTGATCCGCAGCAGACCAGCCTCGGTGCGGACCCGGGTCGCGACGTCGTCGCGCCCCGCCCAGTACCGCCGCGCCGTCGGCCCGACAGGCCGGCAGCCGCCTCGACGTCGTCAGTGGGAGTACCTCGTGAGCAAGCGCACGTTCCAGCCGAACAACCGCCGTCGGTCCAAGACGCACGGCTTCCGGCTCCGGATGCGCACCCGTGCCGGCCGCGCCATCCTCGCCGGCCGCCGCCGCAAGGGTCGCGACAAGCTCTCCGCCTGAGGTGTTGCCCGCGCAGGCACGCCTGCGCCGGCGTCCGGAGTTCACCGTCGTCGTCCGCTCCGGCCGGCGTGCCGGACGTCCGACCATGGTGCTGCACTACCTGCCCGAACGGCCCGCCGTCCGTGCCGGGGGTCCGGTGGACCCCTCGGGCGGGCCGCGGGCCGGTTTCGTGGTGGGCAAAAGCGTCGGCAACTCGGTCTGTCGGCACCGGGTGACCCGTCAGTTGCGCCACCTCGTGCGCGAGGAGCTGCACCGGTTGCCCGACACCGCGGACCTGGTGGTCCGGGCCCGCCCCGAGGCCGCCGGTGCCGACGTCGCGATGCTGCGCCGGGACCTCACGCGCGGGATCGACCGCGTGCTCGACGGTCGCCCGGCGAGGGCACGCCCGTGAGCCCCCTGGCCCGGGGCCTGGTGGCCGTGGTCGGGTTCTACCGGCGGGCGATCAGCCCGGTCCTCGGACCGCGGTGCCGGTTCGCGCCGACCTGCAGCGAGTACGCCCTGGAGGCCGTGCAGGTGCACGGCGCCGCCCGGGGCAGCTGGCTGGCCGTCGTCCGGATCGCCAAGTGCGCCCCCTGGCACCCCGGTGGGGTCGACCTGGTGCCCGGCACCGGGCCGACGGCTGCCGACGTCCCAGGCGGCACCGTCCCAGGCAGCACCGTCTTAGGCAGCACCGTCTTAGGAACTGCACAGCACGTCCACTCGTCGGACACGGGGGCGGGACCGGCAGCCGCCGGCGGCCCCACCCGAGTTCCCCGGCCCACCCGTGGCCGGACCCCGCAGCAGGAGGCTGGCGTTGCTTGACTGGCTGTACACCGCGATCGCGTGGGTGATGAAGCAGTGGCACGCACTGTTCGCCACGTTCCTCGACCCGGCCGGGGGCATCTCCTGGGCGCTGTCGGTCGTCATGCTGGTGGTGACGATCCGCATCCTCCTGTTCCGCCTGTTCGTCAAGCAGGTGAAGAGCCAGCGGGCGATGCAGGAGATCCAGCCTGAGATCCAGAAGCTGCGCAAGCAGTACGGCAGTGACAAGCAGGGCTTCAGCCAGGCCATGATGGCCATGCAGAAGGAGCGTGGGGTCAACCCGCTCGCCGGCTGCCTGCCGATCCTGCCGCAGATCCCGATCTTCATCGGCCTCTTCCACGTGCTGCGACGCATCGCGCCGGGCAAGGAGGGCCTCTACAGCTGGACCACCGACCTGACCCAGCAGGCGGCGGAGGCCAAGCTGTTCGGGGCGCCGATCGCCTCGTCGTTCAACATGGTCGGTGAGAAGGAACAGGCGATCCTCCGCCTGACCGACGGCAGCTACACCAACATCCGCGTCGTCGCCGGCATCCTGATCGTGATCATGTGCTTCACGACCTTCTACACCCAGAAGCAGATCCAGAAGCGCTCCGGGCCGGTCGAGGGTCAGGCCGCCACGATCCAGAAGTTGCTGCTCTACGGCATGCCGGTCAGCCTCTTCGTCTCCGGCTTCTTCTTCCCGATCCTGGTGCTGCTGTACTGGTTCACCAACAACCTGTGGACCCTGGGCCAGCAGTTCTACATCCTGAAGAAGCTGCCCCCGCCCGGGTCGCCCGGTGCACTGGCCAAGTCCGAGGCCGAGAAGCCCAAGGTCGACCCGAAGCTGCTGGCCCCCAAGCCCGGCGCGAAGCCGGTGCGGCCGAAGAACGGCCGGCCGGCCGTCACGGCCGCGCCCGCCCCGGCCGTGGCCGCTGATCTCGAGGACGACGACACCGGCACGTCCGCCGAGGACGCCGGGACCGGCTCGACCGCTGCCCCGAACGGCAGCCGGTCACCCGGCAGTCCGGCCCGGCCGCGGTCGGGGTCGACCGGCGGCTCGGCCGGACCGGCCAACCGCGGCAAGCGTCGACGACGCTGACCCGCCGGCCGCCTCCCCCCGGGTGAGGCGGCCAGCCGCCGACCCCGTCGTCGTCGGCCCCCACACCACCGGGCTCGCCCCGGCCGCCTGCACTCCTCCGGAGGAACCCCACGTGAGCGCACCGCAGAGCAGCACCGACACCGCCGGCACGGCGACCACCGCCGAGGCCACGTCCGAC
>JBBSVA010000006.1:0-65176 GCA_038233915.1 Mycobacteriales bacterium
CCGGGGGGGGGGGGGCCCCGCGGCCCCGCGCGGCCGCCCCCCCCCCCCCGCCCCCCCCCCCCCCCGGGGGGGGGCGGGCGCGCCCGCGGGGGCGGCCCCCCCCCCCGCCTCCGTCGTTCCCGGGTCGTTGCCAGGCGTCGTCCAGCCAACTGGTTGAACCCCTCGTGAACACCGCGTCCGGCGTCATCTGGTTGGGCCGACTGCCCGGTCCGCTGCGCCGTCTGCGGATGGTTGCGCGCACATCCGCTCCTCAGGACCGGCCGCTGCTCCGTCTGCGCCACGACGGTCTCACGCATTGGGCCGAACGGCGGGCAGCTCGTCAGCGAGGCTGAGCACCAGGCTCGAACCGTTCTCCGGCGTAGGCGGGTGCTCACAGGGTGTCGCCGCCGGATCCGATCCAGATCACCGCTGACAGGGGTGCACGTGGTTCCCAGGACGAGAAGCTCGAGCCGGGCCGGACGCGACCGCGTCCTCGCCCGGAGCGGGGTCGTCGCCATCGCGGCGGCCCTCACCGTGACCGCGGGGGCCGGCAACGCGCTGGCCGCCCCGGCCGACATCGCCGCGCGGGCCGGCCAGCAGCCGCTCTCGCTGACCGGCGACCAGCTCGCGCAGGTCCAGCAGCAGCTCGACGCCCGCCGGGACGGCACCCGCCCGGCAGGCCTCCCCGCGAGCGGCCCGGCGTCGTTCTTCGTGGAGACCGCCACCCCCTCGACCTCCGAGGTCTTCACCCAGGCACTGCCCAGCGGCGAGGCCGCCGCCGGTGCCGCCGCCGTCGCGGCCCAGCCGGCCGCCGAGGCCGCCGCGTCCGCGGTCGTCGCCGAGCTCCCCGGCGCGGTCCCGGCCGCGCAGGTGCTCTACACGACGACGACGGTGCTCTCCGGTGTCGCCGTCCGCGCCGACGCCGCCGACTACGAGGCCCTGGCCGCGCTGCCCGACGTCGTGGCCGTGCACCCGATCACGCCCAAGGAGGTGACCAACACCGGGGCCGCCTCGGTCGTGCAGGCCGTGCAGGCCTGGCAGGACCTGGGCAACACCGGGACGGGCGTCTCGATCGGCGTCATCGACACCGGCATCGACTACACGCACAGCGACTTCGGTGGCAGCGGCAGCGTCGACCAGTTCACCACCCTGCAGTCCTACGAGAACCAGCCTGCGCCGGCCGGGGTCTTCCCGAACGCCAAGGTCGTCGGCGGCTACGACTTCGTCGGCGACGGCTACGACGCCGACCCGGCCAGTGCGACCTACCAGCCTGTTGCGAAGCCCGACGTCAACCCGCTGGACTGCAACGGCCACGGCACGCACGTCGCCGGCACGTCGGCCGGCTACGGCGTCAACGCCGACGGCACCACCTACACGGCCGGCTACGCCGACGGCGTCCCCTCGGACCTGAGCATCGGCCCGGGCATGGCGCCCGACGCCGACCTGTACGCGCTCAAGGTCTTCGGCTGCAACGGCTCCACCGACGTCACCATGCAGGCGATCGAGTGGGCCCTGGACCCCAACGGCGACGGTGACCCCAGCGACCACCTGGACGTCGTCAACCTCTCGCTCGGCTCGGACTACGGCCTGGCCGACGACGCCGACTCGATGGCGATCGACCGGGCCATGGAGCTCGGCATGCTCGCCGTCCTGGCCGCCGGCAACGCCGGGGACAGCTACGACATCGGTGGCTCACCCGGCAACGCCCCGCGGGGCATCGGCGTGGCCGCCACCAACGACGGCTACGGCGTCTTCGACGGCTGGCAGGTCACCGCGCCGGAGGGCCTGCTGGACGGCGTGCGGCCGGGTCTGCGGTCCATCGCCTACAGCGACACGGCCCCGGACGGCACGACGAAGCCGGACGTGACCGGTGACCTGGTGCTGCCGCCCGCGGGCAACGAGAGCGCCTGTGCGGCCCTGTCCGCCGGGTACGCCACCGGGCGCATCCTGCTGATCGAGGCCGACGGTTTCGCCTGCGGGTCGGTCACCAAGGGCACCAACGCCACGAACGCCGGTGCGGTCGGCTTCGTGATCATCGGGGACGACGACCTGCTCGAGACCGGCATCACCGGGGTCGCCCAGATCCCCGGCATCCTGGTCACCGCCACCGACGGGACGGCCGTAGAGGCCGCCGTCACGGGTGGGCAGACCGTCACCGTGACCTTCGGGCCCAGCCTGCGGGGCACCTCCACGTACACCAACCCCGAGCAGGTCGACCTGCTGGCCTCGTTCTCCTCGCGGGGCACCCGCCAGGAGGACGGCGCCAAGCCCGACGTCGCGGCACCGGGGGTCACCGTGTACTCCGCGGCCGTCGGCTCGGGCACCCAGGGCGTGAGCGAGTCCGGCACCTCGATGGCCACCCCGGTCACCGCCGGTGTCACCGCGCTCATCCGTGCGGCGCACCCGGACTGGACCACCGAGGACGTCAAGGCCGACCTGATGAACACGGCCACCCACGACGTCCACACCGGAGCGGGCCAGACCGGTGACGTCTACGGACCGAACCGGGTGGGCGCCGGGCGCATCGACGCCGCGTCGGCGCTGCGCAACCAGGTGCTCGCCTACGCCGAGGCCGGCTCGGGTGTCGTCACCGCGTCCTTCGGCGTCGTCGAGGTCGACCAGGAGCAGGTCACCGCGACCAAGACGATCACCGTGGACAACAAGGGCCGCAACGCGGCGGTCTACCGGGTGTCCTACGCCGCGCTGGTCGCCCAGCCGGGTGTCCGCTACTCGCTGTCGGCGCAGCGGCTCACCGTGCCCCCGGGCCAGAGCCGCACCGTGACGATCACCATGACCGCCACCCAGGACGCACTGCTCAAGGTGGCCGACCCGACGGTCGTCACCGACGACGGCCGCCAGTTCCTCGGCGAGGCCAGCGGCCGTGTCGTCCTCTCCCCGACGAACCACCGGGGCCAGACGCTGCGGGTGCCGGTGCACGCCAACCCCAAGCCGGCTTCCACGCTCGTCGCCTCGGCCGACGAGGACGGCTCGACCATCACCCTCGCCGGTGAGGGCGTGGCCAACGGCCCGGCCCTGGACCCGACCAGCTACACCTCGCTGGTCAGCGGGTTCGAGCAGCTCGGCACCTCCCCGGAGATGCCGCGATGCACCACCGAGCCGTCGAGCAGCTGCTACAAGAGCGAGCTCGAGCGCTCGGTCGACCTGGCCGGGGTCGGGGTCGCCTCCGACGTGCAGCAGTACGGCGACGACGCCGGGCTGTACTTCGCGGTGTCCGCGCACGGCCGGTTCACCTCGGCGGAGACCGCGGTGAACTACGGTGTCTTCCTCGACGTGACCGGTGACGGCGCCTGGGACTACCAGGTGACCACCACCCGGATCGCCGACTACGACATCCCGCTGGTCGTGATCACCGACCGGGACTTCGCCCTGGTCGGTCCCGGCGGGGAGCCGTTCGTGGCGCCGATGAACCTGTACGACGGGCTGGTCGACACCAACGCGTTCGACTCCGACGTCCAGGTGCTGGGGGTGCCGCTGTCGGCGCTGCCCGGGGTGCAGGGCCGGATCACCTTCGGCGTCCAGTCGTCGTCCGCGAGCGGCACGGTGGACGACGTCGGCACGGTCAGCGGGGAGACCGGACCGGAGCTCGCGCCGCAGGCGATGAGCTTCGACCCGACCGCCCCGGGCCTGTCCTTCGACGTGGACGGCGAGTCCGCGCTGATGGTGCCGGCCACCGACGGCACGGAGCTGACCGTCACCCAGGACGCAGCCTCCTACGCCGCGGACACCGCGGTCGGCGGGGACAAGGGCGCCATGGTCGTGCTGAGCCAGAACAGCGGCGAGGTCGGCCGGACCCAGTCGGTGCCCGTCGCACCGGGTGGCGGGGACGCCACGGTGACCACGGTCCCGCCGGCGGAGAGCACGCCGGTGGAGCCCGCACCGGACGAGCAGGTGACCGAGGCCCCGGCCGCTGAGACCCCGGCAGCCGAGACCCCGGCAGCCGAGACCCCGGCAGCCGAGACCCCGGTCGCCGAGACCCCGGCCGCTGAGCCCCCGGTCGCTGAGACGCAGGCCACCACGGAGGCGCCGCCGGCCGGCTGACCGGACGGCACCACCGCACGGCACGACTGCTCGGCAGCACCGCTCGGCACGACCACCGACGCCTCCCGCGTGCACCACCTGCGGGGGGCGTCGGTGCGTCCGGGTGCGGGCCCGTGGCCCCGCGGGCACTAACCTCTGGCCTCATGCGCCTGGCAGTGATCCCTGGAGACGGCATCGGCCCCGAGGTGGTGGCCGAGGGCCTCAAGGTCCTGGGCGAGGTCGCCCCGGACGTCGAGACCACCCCCTACGACCTGGGCGCCGCCCGGTGGCAGCGGACCGGAGAGCTGCTGCCGGACACCGTGCTCGACGAGCTGCGTCAGCACGACGCGATCCTGCTCGGCGCGGTCGGTGACCCCAGCGTGCCCAGCGGCATCCTGGAGCGCGGCCTGCTGCTCAAGCTGCGCTTCGAGTTGGACCACCACGTCAACCTGCGCCCGGCCAAGCTCTACGACGGCGTCACCAGCCCGCTGGCCGCGCCCGGTGAGATCGACATGCTCTGCATCCGCGAGGGCACCGAGGGTCCCTACGTCGGCAACGGTGGCGTGCTCCGCCGGGACACCCCGCACGAGGTGGCCACCGAGGTCAGCCTGAACACCGCCTTCGGGGTCGAGCGGGTCGTCCGGTACGCCTTCGAGCGCGCCGTCCTGCGCCCACGCAAGCACCTGACGCTGATCCACAAGACCAACGTGCTGACCCACGCCGGATCGCTGTGGTCGCGAACTGTCGAGGAGGTGTCGGTGGAGTTCCCCGATGTCGCCGTGGCCTACCAGCACGTCGACGCCGCCGCGATGTTCTTCGTGACCGACCCCGGCCGGTACGACGTGATCGTCACCGACAACCTCTTCGGCGACATCGTCACCGACATCGCGGCCGCGGTGACCGGGGGGATCGGGCTGGCCGCCAGCGGCAATCTGGACGCCTCGGGCACCAACCCGTCGATGTTCGAGCCGGTGCACGGCTCCGCGCCCGACATCGCCGGACAGGGCAAGGCCGACCCGACCGCCACGGTGCTCTCGGTCGCCCTGCTGCTGGACCACCTGGGCCGGTCCGACCAGGCCCGCAAGGTCAACGCCGCCGTCGCCTTCGACCTGTCGACCCGGGACAACCGCTCCCCGGTCCGCACCTCCGAGGTCGGCGACCGCCTCGCCGCCCTCTCCGGCGGCTGACCCCACCGCCTCGCCACCGCGCCGGGGAGGCTCAGCGCCTCCCCGGGCGGCGTTCTTCGCGACTTTCGCCGTGGATCGGGCGGCGTTCTTCGCGACTTTCGCCGTGGGTCGGGCGGCGTTCTTCGCGACTTCCGCCGTGGGTCGGGGTGGTGTGGTGTACTGCCGCCGATGCACAGCACCGGCACGATCGCCATCACCTAGCGCGCAGTCAGCTCCCCGACTGCGCGCAGACCTCCCGTGACCACGGGGGGTCTTCTTCGTGTGTGGGCCACTCTCCCTCCCTAGGAGCACCGCCGTGACCGACCAGCAGACCCCCGTCGTCCAGGTCTTCGACACCACCCTGCGCGACGGCGCACAGCGCGAGGGCATCAGCTACTCGGTGGCCGACAAGCTCGCGGTCGCCCGGCTGCTCGACGACATCGGGGTCTCCTACATCGAGGGCGGCTGGCCCGGCGCGCTGCCCAAGGACACCGAGTTCTTCGCCCGGGCCCGCACCGAGCTGGCGCTGCGGCACGCCGTCCTGGTCGCGTTCGGCGCGACCCGGAAGGCCGGCGTCGCCGTCGAGGACGACGCCCAGGTCCGCGCCCTGCTGGACGCCCGGACGCCGGTGGTCTGCCTGGTCGCCAAGTCCGACCCGCGGCACGTGCGGGACGCGCTGCGCACCACCCCGGCGGAGAACCTGGCCATGGTCTCGGACACCGTCGCCTTCCTCGTCGGCCACGGCCGACGGGTCTTCGTGGACTGCGAGCACTTCTTCGACGGGTACGCAGCCGATCCCGACCACGGGGTCGCCGTGCTGCAGGCCGCCTTCGCCGCGGGCGCCGAGGTCGGCGTCCTCTGCGACACCAACGGCGGGATGCTGCCCAGCGGCATCGGCCGGGTGGTCGCCGCCGTCCGGGCGCGGGTGGACGGGGCGCTGGGCATCCACTGCCAGGACGACACCGGCTGCGCCGTCGCCAACTCCCTGGCCGCGGTCGAGGCCGGCGCCGTCCAGGTGCAGGGCACCGCCAACGGCTACGGGGAGCGGGCCGGCAACGCCGACACGTTCGCCCTGATCGGCAACCTGGTCACCAAGATGGGGATGCCCGTCGTCCCCGAGGCGTGCCTGCCCGAACTCACCCGGGTCAGCCACGCCATCGCCGAGCTGGCCAACCTGACCCCCGACGACCACCAGCCCTTCGTCGGCGCCTCGGCCTTCGCGCACAAGGCCGGTCTGCACGCCAGCGCGATCAAGGTCAGCCCCGGGCTGTACAACCACCTGGACCCCGAGGTCGTGGGCAACGACATGCGCATCCTGGTCACCGAGATGGCCGGCCGGGCCTCGGTCGAGCTCAAGGGCCGCGAGCTCGGTGTCGACGTCGCCGGGCAGGGCGCGGCGGTGGGCCGGGTCGTGGACCAGGTCAAGGCGCGCGAGGCGCAGGGCTGGTCCTTCGAGGCCGCCGACGCCTCCTTCGAGCTGCTGCTGCGCAGCGAGCTGCCCGACGCGCCTGAGCCGTTGTTCGTGCTGGAGAGCTGGCGGACGACTGTCGAGCACCGCACGGACGGCGTCGTCGTCAGCGAGGCCGTGGTCAAGGTCGGCCTCCCGGACGGCGCGGGCGGCACCGAGCGGGTGGTCGCGGTCGGTGAGGGCAACGGCCCGGTCAACGCCCTGGACAAGGCGCTGCGCGGGGCGCTGGTCAGCCGCTGGCCGGGTCTGGCCGATGTCTCCCTCAGCGACTACAAGGTGCGCATCCTGGGCTGGACCGGCGGCACCAGCGCCACCACCCGGGTGCTGGTGGACACCGCGGACAAGGCGGGGGAGTGGACGACGGTCGGGGTGCACGAGAACGTCGTCGAGGCGTCCTGGTTGGCCCTGGTCGACGCGCTCACCTACGCGGTGCGCCACCGGTGAAGGACCCCGTCGCCCCCACCGCAGGCGCCGCGCGCGCCGGGTCCTGGCGAGGGAGCCGTCCCCTCACCTCACCGTGGAGGCCAGCAGGCAGAACTCGTTGCCCTCCGGGTCGGCCAGCACCACCCAGGTGACGCCGTCGGGCTGTCCGACGTCCGCCCGGACGGCGCCCAGGGCCAGCAGCCGATCGAGCTCGGCGGCCTGGTCCCGGTCGGTGGCGTTGAGATCCAGGTGCAGCCGCACCTTGCCCGGCGTGGGGTCCGGGGTGGGCAGGAAGTCCAGGCCCGGAACCGGCCCCTTCGCGCCCTGGCCCGGGGTTCCGATGCTGACCACGCCGTCCTCTTCCTCGACCACCTCCCACCCCAGGACGTCGGCCCAGAACGCGGCGAGGGCCGGGGGGTCGAGCGCGTCGACGGCGACGGCGGTGATGCGGGAGGCCATGGACCGATCCTGGCCGTGCAGGTGGCTCGGGCGCCAGGTCAGTAGCCTCGACCCGTGCGCATCGTCCGTTACGCCTCACCGACCGGCATGTCCTTCGGCGTCCTCGACGGGGACGGCCAGGTCGCCCAGATCGAGGGCCACCCCTTCGGCCAGATCACCTACACCGGTCAGCGGCACGCCGCCGCCGACGTCCGGCTGCTGTCCCCGATCCTGCCCAGCAAGGTGGTGTGCGTCGGCAAGAACTACGCCGACCACGTCGCCGAGATGCTGGAGCCCGGGGTGAAGACCGGGGACGCCCCGACCGAGCCGCTGCTGTTCCTCAAGCCCTCCACCTCGGTGATCGGGCCCGGGGACGCCATCCGGATCCCGCCGGGCAGCACCAACGTGCACCACGAGGCCGAGCTGGCGGTGGTCATCGGCGCCCGCGGCGCCCGGCACGTCACCCCGGAGCAGGCGCTGTCCAGCGTCTTCGGCTACACGATCGGCAACGACGTCACCGAGCGGGACATGCAGCGCAGCGACAACCAGTGGACCCGGGCCAAGGGCTTCGACTCCTTCTGCCCGATCGGCCCGTGGATCGAGACCGACCTGCCCGGCATCGGCAAGGACCCCGGTGACCTGCAGGTCACCGCCACCGTCGACGGCGAGCTCCGCCAGGACGGCCGGACCAGCCAGCTGCTCTTCGGCGTCCCGACGCTGATCTCCTACATCTCCCAGGTGATGACCCTGCTGCCCGGCGACGTGGTGCTCACCGGCACCCCGGCCGGCGTGGGTCCGCTGCGCGCCGGTGGCTCGGTCACCTGCGCGATCGAGGGGCTGGGCGAGCTGACCAACAGCGTCACCGGCGCCGACACCACCTCGACCGCATCGTGACCCCTCCGCCCGCCGTTCCCGTGACGGCGCCCGTCCGCACGCGGTTCTGCCCCTCGCCGACGGGCGTCGTGCACGTCGGCGTCATGCGCGCCGCCCTGTTCAACTGGGCCTACGCCCGGCACACCGGTGGCCAGTTCGTGTTCCGGATCGAGGACACCGACGAGGCGCGCAACACCGAGGAGTCCTACCGGCACCTGCTGGACAGCCTGCGCTGGCTGGGCCTGGAGTGGGACGAGGGCCCCGAGGTCGGCGGCCCGCACGGCCCGTACCGGCAGTCCGAGCGCGGCGAGGTCTACCGCGAGGTGCTCGCCACACTGGTCGAGACCGGGCACGCCTACGAGTCCTTCTCCACACCCGACGAGGTCTCGGCCCGCCGGGTCGCCGCCGGGCAGGACCCCAAGCAGGGCTACGACGGCGCCGATCGGGAGACCACCGACACCCAGCGCGCCGCGTTCCGGGCCGAGGGCCGCTCGCCGGTCCTCCGGCTCCGGATGCCCGACCATGATCTGCGCTGGGATGACCTGGTCCGCGGTGAAGTGTCCTTCGCCGCCGGTGCCGTGCCGGACTTCGTGCTCGCCCGGGCCGGCGGCCAGCCGCTGTACCCGCTCGTCAACCCGGTCGACGACGCCCTGATGGGCATCACCGACGTGCTGCGGGGAGAGGACCTGCTGTCCTCCACCCCCCGGCAGCTCGCGCTCTACGAGGCGCTCACCGACGTCGGCATCGCCTCGGGCGCACCGCGCTTCGGGCACCTGCCGCTGGTGATGGGGGAGGGGAACAAGAAGCTCTCCAAGCGGGACCCCACCTCCAACCTGGACCTGTACCGCGAGCGCGGCTTCCTGCCCGAGGGCCTGGTCAACTATCTGGCGCTGCTGGGCTGGGCGATCGCCGAGGACCGGGACGTGTTCTCCCCGGCCGAGCTGGTCGAGGCCTTCGACGTCCGCCGGGTCAGCCCCAACCCCGCCCGCTTCGATCTGAAGAAGGCCGAGGCGATCAACGCCACCCACCTGCGCACGCTGCCGGTGGGGGAGTTCGTCACCCGGGTGGTGCCCTACCTGGCCGGTGCTGGCCTGGTCGCCGAGCCGCCGACGGCGGAGCAGCAGCGCGTCCTGGACGCGATCGCGCCGCTGGCCCAGGAGCGGATGGTCGTGCTCAGCGAGGCAGTCGGGCTGCTGGGCTTCCTCTTCGTCGACGACGTCGTCTTCGACGAGGCCTCCGTCGCCAAGCAGCTGAGCGGCCCGGACGCCGTCGAGGTGCTGGACGCCGCGACCGCCGCGCTGACCGCGCTCACCGACTGGACGACGCCGGAGCTCGAGGCGGCGCTGAAGCAGGCGCTGGTCGAGGAGCTGGGGCGCAAGCCGCGGCAGGCCTTCGGGCCGGTCCGGGTCGCGATCAGCGGCCGCACCGTGTCCCCGCCGCTGTACGAGTCGATGGAGCTGCTGGGCCGGGAGACCACCCTGGTCCGGCTCGCCGCGGCCCGGGCGATCGCGGCGGCGTGAGTCCCGGCGGAGCGGGGCCACCACCGGGTGGGGTCGGTTCCTACGGCGGTCCGCCGCCGACCGGGCCGTGGCACTCACCGGTCCAGGTGCCCCGCGGCTGGGTGCAGGCCGCGGTCCCGCCCCCGCCGCCGGCCGCGGCCCCAGCCCCCGGCCGGCCGGTCACGCCCCCGGGGGCGCCGCCCTTCGACGTCCCCCGGACCTTCCTGCGGCTGATGCTGGCCCGGGACTGGGCCTGGTGGCGACCGGTGCTCGGGCTGCTGCTCTTCACCGTGCTCTACGCTGTCGCCGCGGTCATCGTCACGCTGGCCGTGCTCCTCACCGGGGTGGTGCCGGTCGCGAACCTGCTGGACCTCACCGACCCCGGCGCGCTGCTGATGACCAACCTGTCGCTGATCGTGGCGATCCCGATCGTCTGGGCCTGCTGGGCGGTCGCGCACGGCATGAAGCCGGGCTGGTCGGCCTCGGTGGTCGGTGGGTTGCGCTGGCGCCTCCTGAGGCCCCTCGCGGGGCTCGGGTTGGCCACCCTGGGCGTCGGGGTCGTGGTCACCATCGGGATCGGCGTCGTTGCCGACGGCGGTGGGCTCACCGGGCCGGACGGCTCGTACGTGCTGCTGCTGCTCGTCGTGCTGCTCACCACCCCGCTGCAGTCGGCGGCCGAGGAGTTCGTGTTCCGCGGCTATCTCAGCCAGTCCGTGGCCGGCTGGATCCGCTCCGAACGCATCGGCGCGATCGTCGCGGCCGTCCTGACGGCGGCGCTGTTCTCTGCCGCGCACGCCCCGCCGGACGTGCTGACGTTCCTGGACCGCTTCGTCTTCGGGCTGGCCGCCTCCGCGGTCACCTGGCTCACCGGCGGCCTGGAGGCCGCGATCGTGCTGCACGCGGTCAACAACGTCGTCGTCTTCCTCGTTGCCGGCCTGCTCGGGGACGGCGTGGCCACCTCGGTGGTCCCGGCCGGCGTCGGGCTGCTGGTGACCCTGCTGGACGTGCTGGCGATGAGCGCCTACGTGTGGCTCGTCGCCCGTGCCCGGCAGCGGCTGGCCGCCGAGACGCTCAGCCCGGCCGTCGACCTGTACCGGGTGCCGGCGTGGCGGCCGACGTGGGTCCCGGCCCCGCCGCTGTCGCCGCAGGTCACGGCCGGTGGACCGCCGGCACCGGACCCCCGGTGGTCGCGACACGGCGGCTGACCCGAGGGGGGTGCGTGAACCCCCGGGAGGGCATCGGGTAGTGTCTTCGACGGCGCCGAGAGGTGCTGCAAGGCCTATGGGGTATGGGGTAATTGGCAGCCCGACGGTTTCTGGTTCCGTTAGTCTAGGTTCGAGTCCTGGTACCCCAGCGAGGAATGCACCACCTCCTCCAGTACGATCTGCATGCAGCACCACAGGTTCTGGCCCCGTCGTCTAGCGGCCCAGGACGCCGCCCTCTCACGGCGGTAGCGAGGGTTCGAATCCCTTCGGGGCTACACCTCGAGAGCCCCCGACCCACCCGGGTCGGGGGCTCTCGGCGTTCGTCCGGTGGTCAGCGGGCCGACGTGTGCGGGGGCTGCTCGCCGAAGCGGCGGCGGTACGACACGGAGAACCGGCCCAGGTGGGCGAACCCGTCAGCCATCCCCGCCTACAGGAGCTGTCCGGGAGCGGCCCGGCCGCGGGCCGGGTCGTGCGGGGCTGCCGGCGAAGTGATGGCCGCACCCCCGGCGTCGGAGAACGGGTAGCCGTGGATCTGCACGGCGGAGGAGAGGCCTCCGGGCCGCCGCCGAGGATGGCGATCTTCATGGTCCTGCCGCTCGTGAGGTGCGGGTGGGCGGCGTCGTCCAGGTGCGGGGCGGTGTCGTCACGACGCAGTGACCGGCGGGGGGACCGACGCAGCCGCCTCGGCGGCCAACTGCTGACGGAGCCGGTAGTGCTGCAGCTTGCCGCTGGTGTTGCGGGGCAGCTCGGCACAGAACCTGACGTCGCGCGGGTACTTGTAGGGGGCGAGGGTCGCCTTGACGTGGTCCTGGATCGCCCGGGCCTGCTCGGGTGTGCCCGGCACGCCAGGCTTGAGGACGACGAAGGCGCACACCACCGCCCCGCGCTCGCCGTCGGGCCGGGCGACGACGGCGGACTCCAGCACGTCGGGGTAGCCGTCGATCGCTGCCTCCACCTCGGGGCCGCCGATGTTGTAGCCCGAGGACACGATCATGTTGTCGGTCCGCGCGCAGTACCAGTAGTAACCGTCGGCGTCGCGGGTGAAGGTGTCCCCGGTGATGTTCCAGCCGCCCTGCACATAGCTGGTCTGCCGGTCGTCGTCGAGGTACCGGCAGCCGACCGGGCCGATGACGGCCAGTCGGCCCTCGACACCAGGGGGCAGCTCCTCGCCGTCCGGGCCCAGGATCGCGGCGCGGTAACCGGGCAGCGGGCGACCGGTGGCGCCGCGACGGACGTCGTCGCCGCCGGCGGAGAGGAAGATGTGCAGCAGCTCGGTGCCGCCGATCCCGTCGATCACCTCCAGGCCGAGCTCGTCGTGCAGCCGGTCCCAGGTGCTCGTCGGGATGTGTTCACCCGCGCTGACCACGGTGCGCAGACCACGCAGCTGGTCGCCTCGACCCGAGGTGAGGATCTGCCGGTAGGCCGTCGGCGCGGTGGCCAGCACGGTCACGCCCTGCTCGGCCACGACGGCGGCCAGCTGGACCGGGGTGAGCCCGTCGGTGAGCAGGGCGCAGGCGCCGGCGCGCAGCGGGAAGACCACGAGCATGCCCAGACCGAAGGTGAACGCGAAGGGCGCGGTGCAGGCGACCAGGTCGTCGGGGGTCAGCCGCAACGTGCTCGCACCGAACGTGGCGTCGATGGACAGCACGTCGCGGTGGAAGTGCGCGGTGATCTTGGGGACGCCGGTGCTGCCGGACGTCGGGCAGAACAGTGCGACGTCGTCCGCGGCGGTGTCCACGGTGGTGAACGTGCCGTTCTTGGTGGCCGCCCGCTGCACCAGGTCGGCGTCGTCGTCGGACCCCATGGTGACCACGGTCAGACCGGGGGCGACGGAGTCCCGGACCGTCTCGACGTCGGTGACGTACCTGTGGTCCACCAGGGCGATCACCGGTCGGGTCGTGCGCACCAGGGGTTCGAGCTCCCCGGCCCGCAGAGCGGCGAAGGCGGTGGTCGCGATTCCGCCGGCCTTCAACGTGCCCAGCCAGGCCGCGACCATCCAGGGCGTGTTCGGGGCGCGCAGCAGCACCCGGTTGCCGGGGACCAGGCCGAGGTCCTCGGTCAGCACCTGGGCGACCTGGTCGGACCGCAGCTGCAGCTCGCCGTAGGTCCACACCGCGCCGTCGGGCGTGCGCAGGGCCGGGCGGTCGGGGCCGTACCGCTCGACCGCGTCGTCGATGAGCGCGACCCCCGCGTTCAGTCGTGCGGGGTGCTGCAGCGCCGAGGTGGTGAACTCCAGGACCGGCCACCGGTCTGCCGGGGGCAGGTGGTCGCGGGCGAACGTGTCGAGGTGGGCGGACGGCGTCAGCTGCATCAGGGGTCCTCGCTCGTCGGGGTGGAACGGCTCGGTGCTCAGGTCGGCGCGGCCGGCGTCGGTCGGTTCCGGCGGCAGCAGCGCCGCGTGCAGCGGGTCAGACGTCGGTGCGCCCGGGGCCGTCACCGGTCGGACCAGTCGCGCAGCAGGTCGTCGGAGACGTCGGGCAGGTTGACCACGATGTTGTCCGGTGTCCGGGCGGTCATCCAAGTGAGCGGGGCGTCGCGGTCCAGGTTGCACTCCACGGGCGGCATCGGCGGGGGCACGAAGACCCAGTCGCCGTCGCTCATGTCCACGGAGTCGGCGAAGTCCGCGCCGACAGAGATCCGCGCCCCGCCCGACAGCACGAAGCCGCCGGTCTCGGCCTCGCCATGATGGTTCGGCACCGAGCGGAACCCGGCCTCGTTGTGGACCTGCTGGTCGCACCGAGACGTCGTCGTCCATGGTGCGGCCCAGGACGGCGGCGGCCGCCTCGTCCCGACCGGTGCGTCGGAGCGGCCGATCGACGACCACGGCGGGCTCGGCCTTCCCTTCGACCTGCACGTCACGGGGCAGGCGCTGTCCTCGCCCGGTCCCAGCAGGGTGTCGGAGTACTTCGGGAACAGCGTCGGGTGGCTCGGGTGCGCCCGCCCGGTCACCGCGATGGGGTCGCCGGAGTCCAACCCGCAGCAGACGACGTCGGCGGGGGAGGGCGGCGGACGCACCGTCCGGACCCCGGTGAGTGCGTCCCCGGCCAGCCGGGCCGGGTCCGCGGGCCGCTGCAGCGGCACGGCGGCCAGCAGGGCCGATAGCCCGGGATATGGCAACGTCCGCCAGCCGTCCTCGGTCTGCACGGCGGCACAGCTGCCGCCGTCATGGGTCATGGTCGCGAGTACCACGGGGCCTCCGACGGAGCGGGTCAAGTTGACATGACATTTTCAGCACGACCGTCGTCGGGATGTCAATACCGCTGCTGGGTTCGATCCACGCGCCGATACCGACCCGAGGAGCCGTCCGTGGCCACCGACCTGCGCCCCGTCCCCGTCAACCCGGCGTTCCTGCCCACGCCGCGCGGCTACTCGCACGGCACGTCGAGCGAGAACACGCTGTGCTCGGGCGGCCAGGCGGCGCTGGACCTCGGTTGGGTCGGGCGCGACCGAAGAGACCGGCCAGGACCGGTTGACGGTGATGCCGCTCAGCACTACCTTTCGGTGATCTAGTCTTCTATATGAGTGAGGGTCGTTCGTGAATCGTCTGTCAGCGCGGCTCGCGTGGAGTCGGGAGGGCCAGCGCCTGGCCCTCATCGGCTACCTCCCCGCGGGGTACCCGACAGCGCAGGCGCACACCGCCTGTGTCCGGGCGGCCTTCGAGGCAGGAGTCGACGCGATGGAGATCGCGCTGCCCAACCCGCCCCTCCCGCTCGACGGCCCGCGGATCCAGGCCGCCGCTGCCGCGGGGGCAGCGCATGTCCGCAGCCCCCAGCACGCGCTCGAGCTCGCGGCGGCCGGCCGGGTGCACCCGCGGCAGGCCGTCATCGCGCTCGCCTACCGGGAGGCCTTCCAGGCGCTGGGGGCGACCGAGTTCCTGCGGGTCTGTGTCGCCGCCGACGTCGACGCGGTGCTCATGCCGCAGCACACGATGGCCGAGCAGATCGAGATGGCGCACCGGTCCCGGGCCGCAGGCCTGGAGCAGGTGCTCTTCATCCACCTGGCGGAGGACCTGCCCCGGCTGGCGGCCAGCGGCCTGCTTCGCCCGGTCGTCTACGTGCAGTCCGCCGACCTGCAGACCGGCGGTGGGTTCGACCCGGCCAAGGCGCAGGAGCGCCTGGCGGAACTGCGCGCCGCGCTGGCGGACCCGGAGGCCCATGTGCTGGTGGGGTTCGGCGTGCGGGGCCGGCGCGAGGTCGAGACCCTGATCGCCTCCAGTGCCGACGGGGTGATCGTCGGCACCGCGATGGTCGAGGCGGCCGAGGAGGGTGCCGAGGCCGTGCGTCGCCTGGCCGCGGACATCCAGCCGGCCCTGCCCAAGCTCGCGGGTAGCCGTGGCTGACTTCTGGGGGACGGGGCACGCGGGTGACCCCGACGAGTTGACCCCCAAGTACCTGCGCATCTGCCGCGAGATGACCGAGGCCATCGAGGCAGGGCAGCTGCGGCCGGGGGAGGCCCTGCCGTCGCAGAAGGACATGGCCGAGCACTTCGGCGTCACGCTGATGACGCTGCGGCAGGCCCTGCGGGTGTTGGCCGACCAGGACCACCTGCGCATCGAGCACGGGCGGGGCACTTTCGTCGCCGACCCCGTCTACCGTCTGCCGTTGGACGGGTTGACCAGCCTGACCGAGCAGATCGTCCGGTCCGGGCGCACGCTGCGCAGCGAGATCGTGTCCGCCGAGGACGTGGTCGCGCCCAAGGGCGTGCCGGCCCGGATGGGCCTGGATTCCGACGTCGTCTTCCGGATCACCAGGCTGCGGCACGTCGACGACCAGCCGCTCATGTACTCGATGTCGCTCCTGCACCCCGGGGACGGCCACCGGCTGGATCTTGACCGGATGGGCGACGCCTCGCTCTACGAGGCGCTGGCCCAGCAGCTCGGGATCGTCGTCGTGCGCGCCGTGGAGTCCTTCCGGGCCGCCCCGCTCGGCGAGGTCGACGCCGCGGCGCTGTGCCGCCCGCCGGGCTCCCCGGCCCTGGTCAGCAGCCGGCTGACCTACGACGCGACCGGTCGTGCCGTCCTCGACGACCGGGTGATCATGCCCGGCGACGGCGTCGTGCTGAGCGCCGAGCGCCGGGTGAACGACGTGGACGTGCGGCTCCGGCTCCCCGTCGACGACCCCCTGACCAACCCCTCGCACGTCCTTGCAGGAACCCACCCCACCCAGGAGGAACGATGACCGCTTCCAGGCTCAGCGTCACCGCGCTCGTCGCCGGCACCGTGCTGGTGCTCGCCGGCTGCACGTCCAACCAGGACAACACCGGCCAGTCGGCCGAGGCGGTGGACGCCTCCGATTCGACGGTCACGATCGGCATCGACGTGCCTTTCCACCCGATCTACGACTACCTGATGGCCAACACCGAGGAGTTCTTCGGCGACTCGGGCTACGACGTCGAGTTCACGGTGCTGGACGCGACCACCCAGGTGCCCTCGTTCGGCCGTGGTGATCTCGACGTCATCACGACGGTGCCCTCCTTCATGCCGACCATTCAGCAGCAGTACGGCATCGAGACCCGGTACTTCTTCCCGATGGCGCGGTGGACGCCGGGTCCCCAGCTCCTGGTGGCCCCGGACTCCACGGCCCAGTCCATCGAGGACCTCGCCGGCCAGGCGGTCGCCATCGCCCCGTTGAGCTCCCGGTTCGGCGCCGAGCAGGCCGCCGTGGCTGCTGCCACCGGCGAGACGATCCAGGAGTACTTCGACCTGTCCGAGACCGACGCGGCTGCCCAGGAGCTCACCCTGGGCCGAGTCTCCGCGGCCTTCGTCGAGGCCCCGGCCACGGCCGAGCTGCTGGCCGCGGGCTTCCGGCCCGTCTTCAGCGTCCAGGAGGCCTTCGAGCAGGCTTTCGGTGACCCGGCGGTCATGAACGGCGGGTTCATCGCCAGCGCGGACTTCGTCGACGCGAACCCGGACTTTGTCGATGCCCTGGTGGCGGCCACCCAGGAGGCCTGGACCACCTTCCAGGAAGACCCGGAGACGGTGATCGCCGACGCCAGTGCGGTCTCAGGCATCGCGCCCGAGCAGCTGGACCTGGTGGCCCAGGTGCTCAACCTCGCCGACACGACGGAGGAGCAGAAGACGGTCTCGGAGACCGACGTGCAGACCTGGTCGGAGATCTTCCCGCTGCTGGAACAGTCCGGCTTCATCCAGGAGGCCCCTGCCGACCCCGCGTCGCTGTTCGTGATCACCGGCTCGGAGGACTGAGGTGGCGACCGACGTGGCGACCCCCGCACCGACGCGGACGGCCCACGGGCCCCGGCGACGGCGGCGCCGCTGGGTCCGCCCGGTCCGGGTGGTCGGCGCGGCGGTCGTCGTGTACCTGGCCTGGGCGTTGCTGGCGCCGCAATATCCCGGGTACATCCTCCCGGCCCCTGTGGACGTCTGGGGGTCCTTCCTCGAGGCGTTCGGGCGTGGCGTGTGGACCGCGGAGGTCCTCGCCACGCTCGAACACCTCGTCACCGCCTTCGGGATCGTCATCCTCGTCGGGCTGCCGTTGGGCATCCTGATCGGGCGCTCGGCGATCGCCGAGGACCTCAGCCGTGTCGTGCTGGTCTTCCTGCAGACCGTGCCGACCATCGTGCTGATCGCGCTGGCACTGGTTGTCTCCGGTGCCAACGACGGATCGGTCGTCGGGGTGGCCGTGGCCGGCGCGCTCACGTACTTCCTGCTCAACGTCATCCAGGGCACCCGCGCGATCGACCCGGACCTGGTCGACATGGCCCGGGCCTACCGGGCCAGTGAGTCCGCGATCATGCGGTCGGTCGTGCTCCCCGCGGTGGTCCCGTTCTTCCTCGCCGGGGCGCGCATCACGCTCGGTGTGGTCTGGCAGATCTGCCTGTTCGCCGAGTACCTGATGGGGACCGACGGCGTCGGTTTCCAGGTGTCCACGGCGATCAAACTGCTGGACACCAAGGCCGTCTTCATGTGGGGGCTGTCGGTCGTCGCGCTGACCCTGCTCCTCGAGTACGGCGTCATCCGTCCCGTCGAGCGCCGGCTGACCCGGCACGTCAAGAAGGACTGACCATGGTCGAACCCCTGATCCGCTTCTGCGACGTGGGCAAGACCTACGCACGCACCGCCGACCCCGTGCTGGAGGGCGTCGACCTCGACGTCGCCCCGGGCGAGCTGGTGGCCATCATCGGGCCGTCCGGCTGCGGCAAGTCGACCCTGCTCAACCTGCTGGCCGGGCTCACCGACGTCACTGTCGGGTCGATCGAGCTGTCCCGGGACGACCTCCGCAGCGCCTACGTCTTCCAGAACCCCCGGCTGCTGCCGTGGCGCTCGGTACGGCGCAACGTCGAGTTCAGCCTCGAACAGGTCGGGGTCACCGGGAAGGACGCGCGCTGCCAGGCCGAGGCCGCCCTGGACCTGGTGCACCTCACCGGGCACGGTGACAAGTTCCCGCACCAGCTCTCCGGGGGCATGCAGCAGCGCGCGGCCCTGGCCCGGGGGCTGGCCCTGCGGCCGGGGTTGCTGCTGCTGGACGAGCCGTTCGGCGCCCTGGACGCCCTCACGCGCAGTTACCTGCAGGAAGAGCTCCTGGGCATCGTCGCCGCGCTGGGCACCACCACCCTGCTGGTCACCCACGACATCGACGAAGCGCTGCTGCTGGCCGACCGGGTCGTGGTCATGTCCAGTCGTCCGGCTCGCATCCGGCGGGTGTTCGACGTCCCCTTCAAGGGCACCCGGACCCAGGACGAGCTGCTGGCCCACCCGCAGTTCGCGCCTCTTCGCCACGAGGTCCGGGCGCTGCTGCGCCCCGAGGTCCTGACCGCGGACCCGAGCATCGCCGCCCCGGTACGGGTGTGAACGCCGCGGCCCGCCGGCTGCACGCGGTGACCCGGGCCGGTCGCCCGCTGCTGGTCTGCTACCTCCCGGTGGGCGACCCGGACACGGCGTGCGCCACGCCCGCGTTCTACGTCGAGCACGGGGTGGACGTGGTGGAGGCCGGGGTCGCCGTCCCCGACCCGGTGCTGGACGGTCCGGAGGTGGCCGCCTCCATGCGCCGTGCCCTGGGAGCCGGTGGTGGCGGGGCGGACGCGGCCGACCTGCTGCGGGAGGGGCTGGCCGCTGCCGACGACCCGGCGACGGTGTGGATGAGCTACGTCGCGGGAGCCACGGTGGGGCTGGACGTCGTCGTCGGCTCGGGAGCGGGGGCCGTGCTCATGCCCGACACCGATCCCCAGGCGCTCGCCCGCGCCGCCACCGGGGCCGGGCTGTCCGCGGTCGCGTTCTGCGACCACGAGCCCACTCCCGACCAGCTGCGGGCAGCAGCGGAGACCTCGGCGTACACGATGCTGGCCGCGGCCTCCGGCGTGACGGGCGAGCGGGCCGTGGTCGGGGCGGACAACGCCGAGCTGGTCCGGCGGGTCCGGGCAGCCGGTGGCGACGCGCCGGTACTGCTGGGGTTCGGGCTGTCGACCCCCGACCACGTCCGGGCCGCGCTCGACCTGGGCGCGGACGGCGCGATCGTGGGCTCGGCCTGCGTCCGGGCCGCCCGTGCCGGCGCTGCCGAACTGGGCCGGTTGCTCACCGGGCTGCGGGCGGCACTCGATGGCTGAGCCCGGACCCGGCCCGGCCACATGGCTGGGCATCGACGTCGGCAGCACGGCCACGAAGGCCACCGCTTTCGACGCCACCGGCACACCGCTGGCCTCGGGCACCCTCGGCTATCCGGTGCAGCGGCCCGCACCCGAGGAAGCCGAACAGGATGCCGCGGCGTGGCTGCGCGCCGTGGACGCCAGCGTCGCCGCCGTGGCGCAGCACCAGGACCTCGGTGGGGTGCGCGGGGTCGGTGTCACCAGCCAGGTCGACACCCACGTGCTGGTGGATGAGGACCTCCGGCCGCTGCTGCCCGCCCTGCTGTGGCAGGACGTCCGCACCGCGGGCACGGCAGCACAGCTCAACGCTGACCTCGGCGAGACCGGGCGGCAGGTCGGTTGGCGGGACCCCCGACCGCTGGACGCGTCCAACCCCGTCGTCCGGGCGCTCTGGCTGGCCGAGCACCGGGCGAGTGCCTGGTCCCGGGGTCGGTGGCTGCTGCTGCCCAAGGACCTGGTCAACGCCTGGCTCACCGGCACGGTCGGCGCGGACCCCCTGGGCTCGTTCAAGGTCGTCGGTGCCGACTCCCGGTATGTGCCCGGCATCGCGCACGCCCCCGGGCTGGCCGACCGGCTGGCCCCGCTGGGGCCGCCCGAGTCACGGCTGGGGACGACGCTGCGGAAATGGCACGGCGTCCCGGCCGACACCCCGGTCGCGACCGGGACCATGGACGCCTTCGGCAACGTGCTCGGCTCGGGCCTGCGCGAGGCCGGCGACACGATGGTCGTCGTCGGTACTTCCGTCATCGTCGGCGCAGTAGGTGTGCCCGGCAGCACCGGGCCCGGTGTCGTGACGTTCGCGCCGTTCCGCGGCCGGCAGGTCTTCGCCGGGCCCACCCAGTCCGGCGGGGACAGCCTGCGCTGGTGGGCCGCCGCGACCGGTCACACGATCGAGGACGTGCTGGCCGCGGCGGCCACCGCCGAGCCGGGTTCCGGTGGTGTGGTCTTCGCCCCGCACCTGCTGGGCGAGCGCGCCCCGCTGTGGGACGACGAGGTCCGGGCCTGGTTCACCGGGCTGTCCGCCGGCACCGCGTACCCGCAGCTGTGCCGGGCGGTGCTCGAGGGCGTCGCTCACTCGACCCGCGAGCTGGTGGACGCCGTGGGGGTGGCCTCGGGCGCGCCCACCGGGCCGGTCACCCTCTCCGGCGGCGGGTCGCGCAGCCCGCTGTGGTGCCAGATCCTCGCCGACGTCACCGGCCGGCCCGCCCGACGCTCGGTGGAACGAGACACCGCCGTCGTCGGCGCGGCCACGCTGGCCGCGGCCGCGGTCACCGGGGACGACCCCTGGGACCAGGGGCACGCGCTGGCCGCCCACGACCTGGTGGTGACCCCCGACCCGCGGAGCCAGGAGGTCCACGAGGCCCTGCACGAGGTCTACCGGGACACCTATGCCGCGCTCCGCGGCGTGCACCAGCGACTGCGGACGGTCCCCGCGCCGGCCCCGGCGTCCCCCGGCCCCGGCGTCCTGACGACGCACCCGGAGGAACTCGACTCGTGACCAGCACCCCGAGCACCACCCCGCGCCCCGGCCACCCCGACCTCACAGGCCGGGTCGTGCTCGTCACCGGCGCGAGCCGGGGCATCGGGGAGGCCGCTGCGCGTCACCTGGCCGCCTCCGGCGCCACCGTCGTCCTGGGCGCCCGGATGACGGCGGCCTGCGAGGCGATCGCCACGAGCCTGCGGGCCGAGGGACTGCTCGCCTCCGCGGTCCACCTGGACGTCACCGACGACGACTCGGTCGCCGCGGCCGTCGCGTTCTGCGAGCACGAGCACGGCGGCCTGCACGCGGCGTTCAACAACGCCGGCACCCAGGGCCCGTCGCTACCACTGCACGAGCAGGACCCCGCGGAGATCGCCCGGATCCTCGACGTCAACCTGATGGGCGTGGTCCGCTGCCTGCGGCACGAGGTGCCCGCCCTGCTGCGCTCCGGTGGGGGAGCGGTCCTCAACACCGCATCGGTGGGCGGCGTCATCGCCGCCCCCGGCATCGGCCCCTACTGCGCCAGCAAGCACGCCGTCGTCGGGTTGTCCCGCTCCGCGGCCGCGGACTACGCCCGGTCGGGCATCCGGATCAACGTCCTGGCGCCTGGCTCCGTCCGTACCGAGATCCTCACCGGCTGGTTGTCCGACGACAGCCAGCTGGCCGCGATGGCGGAGGGCACGCCCCAGGGCCGGATCGCCGAGCCGGAGGAGATCGCGCCGGTGGTCTCCTGGCTGCTCTCGGACACCTCGTCCTTCATGACCGGGTCGGTGGTCACCGCGGACGGTGGCTACACCGCGCTGTGCGCGGGCCGGCTCACCGCCGGTAGGTGCGCAGCTTCGCGTAGAGAGTGGGCCGGGACACCCCGAGCTCCCGGGCAGCGGTGGTCTTGTTGCCGCCGTGCGCGGCGAGCACCTCCTCGATCACCCGCGACTCGGCCTGCTCGAGCAGGCTCAGTCGACGCCCGGTCCCGGTGAGCTCGCGCGGCAGGTGGTCGACGTCCACAGGTCGCCCGCCGGCGGCCCGCACAGCGGCCCGCAGCACCACCCGCAGCTGCGCGGTGTTGCCCGGCCACGGCTGGCCGGCCAGCAGGTCCGCGGCCCGGCTGGTCACCTGGCCGGCGAGCACCGTCAGCAGGCCCGGCAGCTCGTCCCGGCGCACCCGCAGCGGTGGCAGCTCGACCGGGACGGCGTCCAGCACGTCCAGCAGCGGGGTCAGCCCGGCGTCGGTGGTGCAGGTGGCCGCGACCGGCCCGTCCCGGCCGGCCAGCAGGGCACCCGTCGTCCGGACGCCGGGGCCGTCCAGCGAGTCCAGGTGCAGCAGCACCAGCGGCCCGGTGGTGGCGGCGACCGCACGGCTCCAGGCCGACAGCCCCAGCCGGGCGACGTCGGCGGCGTCGTGCACGGTCGCCCCGGGTAGCACCCCGGCGAGCAGGTGGCGCTTGCCGGTGCCCGGCTCTCCGCGCAGCAGCACCGCGCTGCCGTCGGCCAGCAGTCCGGCCACCTCGTCGGCGACCCGGTGCCACGCCGTCGACGACGGACCGGGGACCGCGAGCGGGCCGGGCTCGGGGTCCACGACCAGCACCGCGCCGGTCAGCCTGGTCCCCTCGGTGACGGTGCGCAGCTGCGCCGTCCGACCCCCGGCACCCGGCAGCACCACCGGTCCACCGTCGGTGACCGCGTCCAGCACCCGGCCCCACAGCGCACCGTGGTCGACCTCGATGCCGGCCGCCGCGGCGTTGGCGATCACCACGTCGGCGGACAGCGAGAGCACCGGTGCGGAGCTGGTGGAGCGGGTGGAGAGGAACTCGGCGAACAGCGACCTCTCCCGGGCCCCGGCGACCTCCAGCAGCGCGGCCTGCACCTCGGCGACCAGCCGCAGCACGGCGGGCTCCAGGCGCGGGTTGGTGTCCTCGGCGCGGCAGGTCAGGTTGACCGCCCCCACCACCCGCCGCCTGAGCGGGTGCACGACGGGGGCGGCCACGCAGGTGAACCCGTGGAAGGGCTCCTTGAAGTGCTCGTCGCCGCGGACGGTGACCACCCGGCGGGTCTCCAGCGACGTCCCGACGCCGTTGGTGCCGGCGTGCTCCTCGTCGAAGGAGAACCCCTCCACCAGCTCCAGCGCGTCCAGCCGGCGGCGCAGCGCGGGGTCGGACACCCAGCGCCAGAGCACTCGACCGGTGTCGTCGGTGATCGCCAGACAGGTGTCGCTGCCGGTGAGCAGGTCGGCCATACCACCCACCACCGGGACGGCGGCCCGGGCGAACCGGGTGTCCAGGTCGGCGTCGACGTGGCGCAGGCCGACCAGGCCCGGGTCCACCCCGGACAGCTGGGACCGGCGCCAGGACGTCAGGATCTCCGCGCGCACCGCGACGTCGGCGGCACCGCTCTGGAAGTCCTCCCACGCCGATCGCGTGCCCACGGCTGACCCCCTCGGCGACCGTCAAGAAAGCTGACACCCACGGTGTGTGGCGGACGTTACGTTCGTGGGGACGACGACGTCCACCACGTGGAGGCACACATGAGCAGGTTGCGGTTCGGCATCTTCTTGGCCCCGTTCCACCCGGCGGGGGAGAACCCGACGACGGCCATCCAGCGCGACCTGGAGCTGGTCGCGCACCTGGACCGGCTCGACTACGACGAGGCGTGGATCGGGGAGCACCACTCGGCGGGCAGCGAGATCATCGCCTCGCCGGAGATCTTCATCGCCGCGGCCGCCGAGCGGACCAAGCGGATCAAGCTGGGCACGGGCGTCACCTCGATCAGCTACCACAACCCGCTCTGGGTGGCCGAGCGGATGGTCATGCTGGACCACCTGACCCGCGGCCGGGTCATGCTGGGCTGCGGCCCGGGCTCGCTGCCGACGGACTCGATGATGCTGGGCCTGAACCCGACCGACACCCGTGAGCTGCTGGCCGAGAACCTCGACATCATCATGCGGCTGCTGCACGGCGAGACGGTCACCGCGACCACCCGCACGCACACCCTGGTCGAGGCCCGGCTGCACCTGCGGCCCTACAGCGAGCCGCTCTTCGACGTCACCGTGGCCGCGGTCGCCTCGCCCACCGGCCCGCGGCAGGCCGGCACGCACGGCATCGGCCTGCTGTCGATCGGCGCCACCCTCTCACCGGACGGTTTCGACGCCCTGGCCCACCACTGGTCGGTCGTCGAGGAGCGTGCCGAGGCGCACGGCAAGACGGTCTCCCGGTCGGACTGGCGGCTGGTCGGGCTCATGCACATCGCGGAGACCCGCGAGCAGGCCTACGCCGACGTGCAGTTCGGGATCGAGAGCTGGTTCCGCTACTTCCAGAAGACCGCGGCGTTCCCGCAGATGGCGGTCGAGGGCGGCGACGTCAAGGAGATGATCGACTTCATCAACGACGCCGGCATCGGCGCGATCGGCACCGTCGAGGACGCCCGCAAGCAGGTCCAGAAGCTGTGGGACCAGTCCGGCGGCTTCGGCGCGATGCTGCTGCTGGCGCACGAGTGGGCCAACCCCGAGGCCACCAAGCGCTCCTACGAGCTCATCGCCCAGCACGTGTTCCCGCACTTCCAGGGCGGCCAGACCACGCACGCGGAGGCCACGCTGGGCGCGAAGGAGCGGGCCACCAGCAAGCGGGACGACTACGCCGCCCAGCAGATGCAGGCCGTGGCGACGATGACCGAGCGGTACGCCGCGGAGGTGGCCGCCAAGGGGTGATCCTCGTCGCCCGGGTGTCAGCCGGGTGCGTCCGGGGGACAGGAGTCCCTGGACGCACCCGGGCCCCGGGTGCAGGAGACGGGAGAACCCATGGACCTCGGCATCAGCGGGCGCACGGCCCTCGTGACCGGCGCAGACTCCGGCATCGGTCTGGAGACCGCCCGGATGTTGCTGGCGGAGGGTGTCCGGGTCGTGATCAGCGACAAGGACCAGGCGGGCTTGGACGAGGCCGCCGCTGGGCTGGACGGTGACGTCACCGCGATCGCTGCAGACCTGACCGACGCCGCGGACGTCGACCGGCTCAAGACCGCCGTCGTCGCCGCGATCGGCGACCCGGCGATCCTGGTCAACGCCGCGGGAATCACCGGCGCGCAGGGCCTCTTCCACGAGATCGACGAGGAGGGCTGGCGCTCCACCCTGGAGATCGACTTCTTCGCCGTCGTCCGGGTGGTCCGCGCATTCGTCGACGGCATGCGCTCGGCCGGTTGGGGCCGGATCGTGCTGCTGGCCAGCGAGGACGCCGTCCAGCCCTACGCGGACGAGCTGCCCTACTGCGCGGCCAAGGCCGCCGTCCTGAGCCTGACCAAGGGCCTGTCCAAGAGCTACGGCTCCGAGGGCGTGCTGGTCAACGCGGTCTCCCCGGCGTTCATCGCCTCGCCGATGACCGACGCCATGATGGACAAGCGGGCGCAGGAGAACGGGACCTCGGTCGACGAGGCCATCGAGTCCTTCCTCGAGGAGGAGCGGCCGGGCATGGAGCTGGGGCGCCGCGGTGAGGTCTCCGAGGTCGCCAGCGTGGTCACCTTCCTGTGCTCCGAGCGCGCAAGCTTCGTCAACGGCAGCAACTACCGGGTGGACTCCGGCTCCGTCGCCACGATCTGACCGCGCCGTCCTGAGCGCGTCGTCCTGAGCGCGTCGTCCTGAGCGCTTGCTCCTGAGCGCACCGGCCCGGTCGTCCCGCACAGACCGGGCCGGTGTTAGCGTTCACAATCGTGATCAGCACCACTCGCCACCTCGCTGACGGCCGCGAGATCGTGTACTTCGACAGCACCGAGCACGCTCGGGACGCCGTCGACACCCGCGACCTGCCGCCCGTCGCCACCCGCTCCCAGGTCCGCTGGGACCCGTTGCTGGGCGAGTGGGTGGTCATCGCCGCACACCGTCAGACGCGGACCTTCCTGCCGCCGACCGACCAGTGCCCGTTGTGCGCCTCGACGCCAGCCCGGGCCACCGAGGTGCCCGAGGCGCAGTACGAGGTCGCCGTCTTCGAGAACCGCTTCCCGTCGCTGTCCCTGCAGGTCGACCGGGACGTCCCCGCGCACGCCGACGGCGCCCCGCTGGTCACGCTGCGCCCGGGGGAGGGCCGCTGCGAGGTCATCGTCTTCACCAGCGACCACGACCGGTCCTTCGTCGACCTGGGTGCCGAGCGTGCCCGGCTCGTGGTCGACGCCTGGGCGCAGCGCACGGAGGTCCTCACCGCGACGCCCGGCGTCGAGCAGGTCTACCTCTTCGAGAACCACGGCGAGGAGATCGGGGTGACGCTGGCCCACCCGCATGGGCAGGTCTACGCCTACCCCTTCCTCGCCCCCCGGGTGCAGAAGGTGCTCACCCAGGTGGCCGCACACCGGGCCGTCACCGGTGGGGACCTCCTCGCCGAGGTCGTCGAGGCCGAGCGCACCGGCCCGCGCGTGGTCACCAGCAACGAGCACTGGACGGCGTTCGTGCCGGGTGCCGCCCGCTGGCCCTACGAGCTGCACCTGTTCCCGCACCGCCGGGTGCCCGACGTCGCCGCGCTCACCGACGCCGAACGGGATGCCTTCGTCGAGGTCTACCTGGACGTGCTGGGCCGCTTCGCGCACCGCTTCGAGGACCCGATGAACTACATCTCCAGTTGGAACCAGGCCCCGGTCCGGCAGACCGTCGACGGCGCCGGCCGGGACGACTGGTGGCTGCACCTGCAGCTCTTCTCCTTCCGCCGCGCCCCGGGCAAGCTGAAGTACCTGGCCGGATCGGAGTCCGGGATGGGCGCCTTCGTGTCCGACACCTCGCCGGAGGGCGTCGCCGAGGAGCTGCGCGCGGTGGTCCTGCCGTGACCACGTTCGCAGAGGTGTTCGGCGGCGAGCCCGAGGGCACCTGGATGGCGCCGGGTCGGGCGAACGTGATCGGTGAGCACACCGACTACAACGACGGCTTCGTGCTGCCCATCGCGCTCCCGCACCGGGTGCTCGCCCAGGTCTCCCGGCGCACCGACGGCCTGCTGGCCGTGGCGTCGGTGCAGCAGCCCGGGGTGCTGGTGCAGGTGCCGATGGCCGACCTGCGCC
The DNA here is from genome assembly GCA_038233915.1 of Mycobacteriales bacterium. Classification (GTDB taxonomy): domain Bacteria; phylum Actinomycetota; class Actinomycetes; order Mycobacteriales; family Geodermatophilaceae; genus Klenkia. The sequence continues at coordinate 27,188 of JBBSVA010000006.1, forward strand.
CCGGGCACCCGGCGGGCTGGGCCGGCTACGTGGCCGGCGTGGCCATCCAGTTCGAGCTGCCCGGCGGGTTGTCCGTGCTCATCGACGGCGACGTGCCGGCCGGTGCCGGGCTGTCGTCGTCCGCGGCGGTGACCTGTTCGGTGGCCCTGGCGCTGCGCGATCTGCTGCGGCCCGACCTCGCCGTCGAGGACCTGGTCGACGTCGCCCGGCGGGCCGAGAACGACTTCGTCGGTGCGCCCACCGGGATCCTGGACCAGTCGGCGTCGCTGCTCTGCCAGGCCGGGCATGCCTTGTTCCTGGACACCCGGGACAGCAGCACCCGGCAGGTGCCCCTCGACCTGGCCGCGACCGGGCTGGCACTGCTCGTCGTCGACACCGGGCACACGCACTCGCACGCCGACGGCGGCTACGGCGACCGGCGCAAGGAGTGCGAGCGGGCCACCGAGGCCCTCGGCGTCCCGGCCCTGCGCGACGCGACCGTGGAGTCGGTCGCCACCCTGACCGACGACGTGCTGCGCCGGCGCGCCCGGCACGTCGTCACCGAGGACGCCCGGGTGCTGCAGGTCGTGCAGCTGCTCACCGAGGGCGGCGACCCGCGTGCCATCGGCCCGGTGCTGACTGCCGGCCACGTCTCGTTGCGCGACGACTTCGAGATCTCCACCCCGGAACTCGACGGCGTGGTGGACGCCGCGCTGGCCGCCGGTGCGCACGGGGGTCGGATGGTCGGTGGCGGCTTCGGTGGCAGCGCGGTCGTGCTGGTCGACACCGCCGCGCTGGACGCCGTCGTCGCCGCGGTGCAGCCCGACGGGGGCAGCTACCGCACGTTCGTCGCCGTCCCCTCACCCGGAGCGCACCGGGTCTCCTGACCGCGCCACGCTCAGCCCGCGACAGTCGCGACTCCCGCGCTGACCAGCCCGCGATAGTCGCGACTTTCGCCGGTCGAGGGGCGGCGTTCTTCGCGACTTTCGCCGGTCGAGGGGCGGCGATAGTCGCGAAGAACGCGCCGTGGGGCCGCGCCTGTGGTCGGCGGCGTGGGGTCAGCGGTGTGGGGTCAGCGGACGGCGCGGGAGATGGCGACGGCGGTGTCCAGGACGGCGCCGACCACCTCGGGGCTGGGGCGTCGGCCCAGGCGCTCGACGGGCCCGGACACCGACACGGCCCCCAGCACGGCCCCGGTGGCGTCCCGGACCGGGGCGGACAGCGAGGCCACCCCGGGCTCGCGCTCGGCGATGCTGTGCGCCCACCCGCGCCGACGGACGTCGAGCAGGGTGCGGGCGGTGAAGCTGGCGGCCGGCAGCAGCGGGGTGACCTCGTCGGCCGGGGCGAAGGCGAGCAGCGCGTGCGCCGCGGAGCCCGCGGTCATCGGCAGCCGGGCGCCCACCGGCACGGTGTCGCGTAGTCCGGACAGCCGCTCGGCGGCGGCCAGGCAGACCCGGGTGGAGCCGTCCCGGACGTAGAACTGGGCGCTCTCCCCGCTGACGTCACGCAGTGCCACGAGGTGCCGGGTGGCGGCTTCGGCGAGTTGCTCGGACAGGTCCGCGCCGGCGCGGCCCAGCTCGGCCAGGGCGGGGCCCGGGGCCCAGGAGCCGTCCGGGGTGCGGCGCACCAGCCGGTGGCCCTCGAGCGCCACGGCCAGCCGGTGGGTGGTCGCCCGGGGCAGTCCGGTGCGCTCCACGAGCTCGGCGAGCGTCGCCGGCTCGTCGCGCACCGCGTGCAGGATCGCGACGGCTTTGTCCAGCACGGCAACGGGGTTAGGCTGTCCCACGAGCTGACACTCCCATCTCAGACAATGAGATGGCAAGGTCGGCTCGACGTGATCCGCAGCCTGAGGAGGCACAGCCGTGGGGCAGACCCTGGCGCAGAAGGTCTACGAGCAGCACGTGGTGCGACGCACCGAGGGCGAGCCGGACCTGCTCTACATCGACCTGCACCTCGTCCACGAGGTCACCAGCCCGCAGGCGTTCGACGGGCTGCGGGCCGCCGGGCGCACCGTGCGCCGGCCAGACCTCACGATGACCACCGAGGACCACAACGTCCCGACGACGGACCTGCTGTCCCCCATCGCCGACCCGGTGAGCCGGGCCCAGGTGCAGGCGCTGCGGGACAACACCGCCGAGTTCGGGCTGCGCACCGCCCCGATGGGCGACCGCGACCAGGGCATCGTCCACGTCATCGGCCCGCAGCTGGGCCTGACCCAGCCGGGCATGACCATCGTGTGCGGCGACAGCCACACCTCCACGCACGGCGCCTTCGGGGCCCTCGCGTTCGGCATCGGCACCAGCGAGGTCGAGCACGTGCTGGCCACCCAGACGCTGCCCCAGCGCCCGGCCCAGCAGATGTCGGTCCGGGTCGAGGGCGAGCTGCCCGTGGGGGTGAGCGCCAAGGACGTGATCCTCGCCGTCATCGCCGAGATCGGGACCGGCGGCGGCCAGGGCCACGTCATCGAGTACCGCGGCAGCGCCATCGAGGGCCTGTCGATGGAGTCCCGGATGACGATCTGCAACATGTCGATCGAGGCCGGCGCCCGCGCCGGGCTGATCGCCCCCGACCAGACCACGTTCGACTACCTGGCCGGCCGCCGGCACGCCGCCACCGGTGCCGAGTGGGACGCCGCCGTGGCGTACTGGTCCACCCTGCGCACCGACGACGACGCCGTCTTCGACCGTGAGGTCGTCATCGACGCCGCGTCGCTGACGCCCTACGTCACCTGGGGCACCAACCCCGGTCAGGGCCTGCCGATCGGCGCCTCGGTGCCCGACCCGACGCAGATCACCGACGCCGGGGACCGTGCGGCCGCCGAGTCCGCGCTGGCCTACATGGGCCTCACGGCCGGCACCCCGCTCAACGAGATCAGCGTGGACACCGTCTTCCTGGGCTCGTGCACCAACGGCCGGATCGAGGACCTGCGGGTCGCCGCCGAGCTGCTGCGCGGCAACCACGTCGCGGCCGACACCCGGATGCTCGTCGTCCCCGGGTCGATCGGGGTGAAGCAGCAGGCCGAGGCCGAGGGTCTGGACGCCGTGTTCACCGACGCCGGGGCCGAGTGGCGCGGCGCCGGCTGCTCGATGTGCCTGGGCATGAACCCCGACCAGCTGGCCCCCGGCGAGCGGTCGGCGTCGACCAGCAACCGCAACTTCCAGGGCCGTCAGGGCAAGGGCGGTCGCACCCACCTGGTGTCCCCGGCCGTCGCCGCGGCCACCGCGATCACCGGGAAGCTGACCGCCCCGGCCGACCTGGCGGGGGCCTCTCGCCCCACCGCCCCGACGGGGGCTGCAGTCTGATGGACGCCTTCACCACCCACACCGGCACCGCCGCCCCGCTTCGTCGCACGAACGTCGACACCGATCAGATCATCCCGGCCGAGTACCTCAAGCGGATCACCCGCACCGGGTTCGAGGACGGCCTGTTCGTGGCCTGGCGGACCAACGAGCCGGACTTCGTGCTCAACAAGCCCGAGTACGCCGGCGCCTCGATCCTGGTCGCCGGTCCGGACTTCGGCACCGGCTCCTCCCGGGAGCACGCCAACTGGGCGCTGCTGGACGGCGGCTTCCGGGTCGTCGTCAGCGCCCGGTTCGCCGACATCTTCCGCAACAACTCGACCAAGTCCGGGCTGCTCACCGTGCAGCTGCCCGCGGCCGATGTCGAGGCGCTGCAGGACGCCTGCGAGGCCGACCCCACCCTCCCGGTGACCGTCGACCTGGTCGCCAAGGAGGTCCGCTGGGCCGACGTCGCCGTCCCCTTCGAGATCGACGACTACACCCGCTGGCGGCTGCTGGAGGGCCTGGACGACGTCGGGCTCACCGAGCGGCACCTGGAGGACATCTCCGCGTTCGAGGCCACCCGCCCGGCCTGGCTGCCCCGCACGCTGCCCGTGCCCTGACACCACCGCACCCCCGACGGCCGTCGTCCCCCCGGGGGCGGCGGCCGTCGTTGTCGGCCCGGGACCAGCGGCGGCGTACCCGGGGCTGCCCGGCGGGAGCGGTGAGCAGCGGTCAGGCCGGGGCGTCCGGGTCGGCCGGGAAGTCCCGGTAGTAGTCGGCCAGCAGGGCACCGGGCCGCCCGCCCAGCACCCACACGCTGCCCTTCGCCGACGGCGGCCACACCGCGCCGGCCGAGCCGGGGTACCGGACGCCCAGGGCCGTGAGCACCGACGGGATCGCCCCGCCCTGGCTGCAGACCACGGTCACGCCGGGTGTCGCCCGCGGCTGCAGCAGCCGCTCGACGACGGCGACCCCGGCTGCCGGGTCCCGGCCGAAGCCGTCCTCGCCCAGCTCCTCGGCCTCGCCCAGCGGCACGCCGAGGGCCTGGGCCAGCGGGGTCATGGTCTGCCGGCAGCGCACCGGGGGAGCGGCCAGCACCTCGGTGGGGGCGAACGCGGTCAGCAGCGCGGCCAGCCGGCGGGCCTGGGCCCGGCCGCGGGCGTCCAGCGGCCGGTCGTCGTCCGGGCCGGCGAAGTCCTCCCGCTCCCCGGCGCTGGCGTGCCGGACCAGCAGCACGGTGGGCACCCGGGGCACGTCCGTTCGGGCCAGGTCCTCCAGCACCGCCGCGTCGTGGGAGTGGGTGACCAGCCGGCAGGCGTCGGGCACCGACAGCCAGCGCAGCTCGTCGACCTCGTCGTTGACCACGAAGTCCCCCGCGACGTGCTGCATCGTCCAGTAGTCGACCCGCTTGGGGCCGTGCCGGTGGGTGTACCGGGTCTGCACGCCCCGGCGTCCGACGGCGACCTGCAGCCCGGTCTCCTCGTGGACCTCGCGCACAGCGGCCTGCAGCGGGTGCTCCCCGGTGTCCAGCTTGCCCTTGGGGAGCGACCAGTCGTCGTACTTGGGCCGGTGCACGACCGCCGTCTCCAGCGTGCCGTCGACAGCCCGCCGCCAGACCGCACCGCCGGCAGCCGGCTGGAGACGCTCAGGCAGTGAGCTCACCGGCCATGACCCGGGCCTGGTAGTCGTGGTCGCCGGTCTGCAGCCAGCTGCTGTCGGGCTGCAGCTGCCAGCTGCGCACGTCCTCGGCCATCGCGCCGTCGAACATCCGCTGCAGCTGCCGCTGGGCATTCTCGTCGGAGATCCGCAGCAGCACCTCGACCCGGCGGTCCAGGTTGCGGTGCATCAGGTCGGCGCTGCCCAGCCACCACTCCGGCTGCCCGTCGTTGGCGAAGTGCACGACCCGGGAGTGCTCCAGGAAGCGGCCGACGATCGAGCGCACCGAGATGTTCTCGCTCATCCCGGGCACGCCCGGGCGCAGCGAGCAGATGCCGCGGATCCACAGCTGCACCGGCACCCCGGCCGACGACGCCTCGTACAGGGCGTCGATCAGCTCCTCGTCGACCAGGGAGTTGACCTTGATCCGGATGCCGGAGGCGCGGCCCTCACGGGCGTGCCGGGCCTCCCGGCGGACCTTCTCCACCAGCCCGGCCCGGATGCCGTGCGGGGCGACCATCAGCGACCGGTAGGTGGTCTGCCGGGAGTAGCCGGTGAGGGTGTTGAACAGGTCCGTGAGGTCGGCGCCCACCCGCGGGTCGGCGGTGAGGATGCCCAGGTCCTCGTAGATCCGCGCGGTCTTCGGGTTGTAGTTGCCGGTGCCGATGTGGCAGTACCGGCGCAGCACGCCGTTCTCCCGGCGGACCACCAGCGCGGTCTTGCAGTGCGTCTTCAGGCCCACCAGGCCGTAGACGACGTGGCAGCCGGCGCGCTCCAGCGAGCGGGCCCAGCTGATGTTGGCCTCCTCGTCGAAGCGGGCCTTGATCTCCACCAGCACCACGACCTGCTTGCCCGCGGTGGCCGCCTCGATGAGCGCCTGCACGATCGGGCTGTCACCCGAGGTCCGGTAGAGCGTCTGCTTGATCGCCAGCACCAGCGGGTCGGCCGCGGCCTGCTCGATGAAGCGCTGCACGCTGGTGGCGAAGGAGTCGTAGGGGTGGTGCACCAGGACATCGCCGTCGCGCAAGGTGGCGAAGACGCTCTTGGGCGACTCGCCCTCGCTCAGCCGCGGGTGGGTGGCCGGCACGAACGGCTCGTCCTTGAGCTCGGGGCGGTCCAGGTCGTAGAGCGCCATCAGCGACGCCAGGTCCAGCAGGCCCGGCACGTGCAGCACGTCGGCCGGGGAGACCTCGAGCTCGTGCAGCAGGACGTCGAGGATCTGCGGGTCGATGGACTCGGTGACCTCCAGCCGGACGGCGGGGCCGAACCGACGGCGGGCGAGCTCGCGCTCCAGGGCCTGCAGCAGGTCCTCGTCCCGGTCCTCCTCGACCTCGACGTCGGCGTTGCGGGTGACCCGGAACAGGTGGTGGTCGATGACCTCCAGACCGGGGAAGAGCTGGTTGAGGTGCGCTGCGATCAGGTCCTCCAGCGGGAGGAACACCGACTCCTCGTCCTGGGTCACGACCGGCACGAAGCGCGGCACGTTGTCGGGCACCTTCACCCGGGCGAAGCGGGGCACCCCGGACTCGGGGTCGCGCACCGACACGGCCAGGTTCAGCGACAGCCCGGAGATGTAGGGAAAGGGGTGCGCGGGGTCCACGGCGAGCGGGGTGAGCACCGGGAAGACCTGGTCGCGGAAGTACTCGCGCAGCCGCATCGCCTCGGCGTCCGCGACCTCTCCCCAGTGCACGATCCGGATGCCGTGCTGCTCCAGGCGCGGGGCGACGTCGGCCACGAAGACCCGCGCGTGCCGGGCCACGAGGTCCTGGGTGCGGGCGGTGATCCGGGCCAGCTGCTCGCGGATGGTGAGCCCGTCGGGGGAGCGGACGGTCAGCCCGGTGCTCTGCCGCCGCTTGAGCCCGGCGATCCGGACCATGTAGAACTCGTCCAGGTTGCTGGCGAAGATCGACAGGAACTTGACCCGCTCGAGCAACGGCGCGTGCTCGTCCTCGGCCAGCTCCAGCACCCGAGCGTTGAAGTCCAGCCAGGACAACTCCCGGTTGAGGAAGCGGTCGGCGTCCTGCACGGGTTCGGTGCTCGTCTCGCTCACCCCGTCATCGTGCCGCACGTGGGTGAACGGCAGGCGATCACGCACACGCGCCGGGGCTGTCCACCGGCCCCCCGCGGCCTTGGGCCAGGGCCTCGGTGCGCGGGCCGGTGCCCAGCGCCCGGGCCAGCTGCAGGTGGGCGGTGGTGTCGACGTCGCGGCGCAGGCCCGGCCAGTCCCCGGCCAGCGCCGCCGCCCCGCCCGCGGCGTGCACCGCGGCCGAGCCGGCGCCGAAGGCCGGGGCCAGCTCGCCGCTGGTGACGGCCAGGAGGGTCGTCCCGGTGCCGTCGGCGTCGACGACGAATGCGCGGTCGTGCCCGACCGCGGCGTCGAGGGCGGCGGTCAGCTCGGCGGGCCGGAGCGCCGGCAGGTCGGAGTGCAGCGCGGCGACCGGTGCCCCGCCGGCCACGACCGCGCCGTGGGCGAGTGCGGCGTTCAGCCCGGCGTCCGGCTCGTCGGGGACCACCCGGGCACCCAGCGAGCGGGCCACCGCAGCGACCCGGGGTTCGGCGGTGACCACCCACAGCGAGGCGACGGCGGGGCTGGCCGCGGCGGCAGCCAGGGTGTCGCCGAGCAGGGCCAGCACCAGGTCCTCGTGGGCGGGTCCGCGGACCCCGTGCCGGCCCAGCCGGGTCTTGGCGAGCGCCAGGCGCTTCGCCGGGACGACGACCGACCACCCGTGCACGCACCGCACGCTGCCACACGGGCCCGGGCCCCCGTGCGGTGACGACGACGGGCCGGTCGGGCTGGCCCCGGGGGTGACGGTCCACACTGGACCGGTGAGCCCCGATGTCACCTGCCGCCCCGGGGGCCCGTGGCCCCGGCGTCGGTGGCGCCGCCGCCCCCGGCTGAACTGGGCCCTGCGGATGTCGCTGGCCGTGGTGTGGCCGGTCACCGCGGGCGTCTACGACCTGCGGCTGCGGCACGCCGAGCGCATCCCGGCGCAGGGCGGGGTGCTGCTGGTGGCCAACCACGTGTCCGTGCTGGACCCGCTGGCCTGCGCGATGCTGGTCTACGACGCCGGGCGGGTGCCCCGCTTCCTGGCCAAGGACAGCGTGTTCACCGGCCTGGCCGGCACGATCCTGCGGGCCGCCGGCCAGATCCCGGTCTACCGCGGCACCGCGACCGCGCAGTCCTCGATGGGCGCGGCCGAGCGCGCGCTGGCCGAGGGTGAGCTGGTGGTCATCTACCCCGAGGGGTCGGTGACCCGGGACCCGGACTGGTGGCCCATGCAGCCCCGCAGCGGGGCGGCCCGGCTGGCGCTGACCACCGACGCCGTCGTCGTGCCACTCGCCCAGTGGGGACCGCAGCGGGTGCACGACTACCACGCCAAAAAGCTGCACCTGCGCTGGCGGACGCCGGCCGACTACCTGGTCGGGGAGCCGGTCGACCTGACCGACCTGCGCGCCCAGGTGCAGCCCGGTCGTCCGCCGACGGCGGACCTGCTGCGCCAGACCACCGACCGGCTGATGGGCAGGGTGCGCGAGCAGCTGGGCGAGATCCGCGGCGAGCGACCCCCCGCGGCGGTCCACCCGCGGCCCGCCCGCCGCACCCCGGGCGACCTGCCCGGCGTGGCGGGTGCCGCGTGACCCGCGCCGCCGTCCTGAGCGCGGGCAGCTGGGGCACCACCTTCGCCAAGGTGCTCGCCGACGCCGGGTCCGACGTCACGCTCTACGCCCGCCGTCCGGAGCTCGCCACGGCGATCACCGCGGACCGGGAGAACGCCGACTACCTGCCCGGCGTCCGGCTGCCCCACCGGGTCACCGCCACCGCCGATCCGGCCGAGGCCCTCGCCGACGCCGATGTCGTGGTGCTGAGCATCCCGTCACAGACCCTCCGGGAGAACCTCACCGCCTGGACGCCGCTGCTGCCTCCCGACGCGACGCTGCTGTCGCTGATGAAAGGCATCGAGCTGGGCAGCACCCGGCGGATGAGCGAGGTGGTCTGCGAGGTCACCGGCGCCACCCCCGACCGGGTCGCCGTGCTGTCGGGCCCGAACCTGGCCCGGGAGATCGCCGAGGAGCAGCCGGCCGCCACGGTCATCGCCTGCACCGACGCCGACCGCGCCGAGCTGCTGCAGGCCGCTTGCCACACCCGGTACTTCCGGCCATACACCAACCCCGACCTGGTGGGCTGCGAGCTGGGCGGGGCGGTCAAGAACGTCATCGCGCTGGCCGCCGGGATCGCCGAGGGCCTCGGGTTCGGGGACAACACCCGGGCCTCGCTGATCACCCGCGGCCTGGCCGAGACCTCCCGGCTGGGGCTGGCCCTGGGCGCGGACCCGCTGACCTTCGCGGGCCTCGCCGGGCTGGGCGACCTGGTCGCCACCTGCTCCTCGCCGCTGTCGCGCAACCGGACCTTCGGCGAGCGGCTGGGCCGGGGGATGAGCGTCGAGGAGGTCGTGGCGACCACCCGGCAGACCGCCGAGGGCGTCAAGTCCTGCCGCTCGGTGCTGGACCTGGCCCGGGCGCACGGCGTCGACGTACCGATCACCGAGGCCGTCGTCCGGGTCTGTCACGAGGGCGAGTCCCCGGTCCAGATGGTCCGGGAGATCATGAGCAGAGAGGCCAAGAGCGAGTGACGACGACACGCCCCGGCGACGGCACCCGGCTGGTCCACGCCGGTGACGAACCGGTCGTCCCGGGCACCCCGCTACGGCCCTCCCCGGTCTTCGCGGCGCCCTACCACCTGGGCGACCAGCCCCCCGGCGCCGACGGCGCCGATGCCTACGCCCGGCCCGACCACCCCACGCTGCGGGTCTTCGAGCGCGCCGTCGGCGAGCTGGACGGCGGCGACTGCCTGTCCTTCGCCACCGGGATGGCCGCGATCAGCGCGGCGGTCTTCGGCGTCGTCCGGGCGGGGGACCGGGTGGTCGTCCCCAGCGACGGCTACTACACGACCCGGGTGCTGGCGCGCGAGGAGTTCGAGCGGCTGGGCCTGGAGGTGCAGCTGGTCCCGACTCTGGAGATCGCCGACGTCGCCGCGCGCGGGGACCTCGAGGGCGCGGCGTTCGTGCTGCTGGAGACCCCCAGCAACCCGCAGCTGGACGTCTGCGACATCGCCGCGGTCGCCCGGGCCACCCGGGCCGCCGGCGCGGTGCTCGCCGTGGACAACACCACCGCGACGCCGATCGGGCAGCAGCCCCTCGCGCTGGGCGCCGACCTCACCATCGGCGCGGACACCAAGGCGCTGACCGGGCACAGCGACGTCATGCTCGGCCACGTCACCAGCGCACCGACCGAACGGGGCCGGCAGCTGCACACCCGACTGCGCGGCTGGCGGGACCACACCGGCAACGGGCCCGGCGCCTTCGAGGCGTGGCTCGCCCACCGCTCGATGGGCACCCTGGACCTGCGGCTGGCCCGACAGGCCACCAACGCCGCCGCCGTCGCCGAGCTGCTGGTCGCGCACCCGGCGGCCACCGGCGTCCGCTGGCCGGGCCGCCCGGGGGACCCCTCCTACGCCCTGGCGCAGCAGCAGATGACCCGGATGAACGGCGTCGTGTCGGCGACCCTGCCCGACGAGGCGGCGGTGCGGACGCTGGTGCGCACCAGTGCACTGTGGCTGGCCGCGACCAGCTTCGGCGGGGTGCACTCCACCGTCGACCGCCGCGCCCAGTGGGGCGGGGACGCCGTCCCCGCGGGGTTCGTGCGGTTTTCCTGCGGCATCGAGGACACCGCCGACCTGGTCGCCGACCTGACAGTCGCGCTGGACGCGATCGCGTGATCGGCGGCAGCGCGCACCCCGGCCGATAGGGTCCGTCCCGATGACCGAGGAGCCACGCAAGACCAGGGTCGCCGTTGTCTTCGGCGGACGGAGTGCGGAGCACGCGATCTCGTGCGTGTCGGCCGGCAGCGTGCTGGCCGCGCTCGACCCGGACCGGTACGAGGTGGTCCCCGTGGGGATCACCCGGGACGGCGGCTGGGTGCTGCACGACGGCGGTCCGCTGTCGATCGTCGACGGCCGGCTGCCCGAGGTCACCGGCGGGCGGCCGGTCACCCTGGTCGGAGACCCCTCGGGGCGTGGCCTGGCCGAGCTGGGCGGGCAGGCGCCGCTGGTGCTCCTCGACGTCGTCTTCCCGGTGCTGCACGGCGCGTTCGGCGAGGACGGCACGGTCCAGGGCCTGCTGGAGATGAGCGGCCTGCCCTACGTGGGCTCGGGCGTCTTCGCCTCCGCGGCGTCGATGGACAAGGAGTTCACCAAGAAGCTGCTGGCGTCGGCCGGCATCGCGCAGGGCGACCACGTGGTGCTCCGCGACGCCCACGGCGCGCTCACCACCGACCCCTCGGCCCTGGACGACGCCGCCCGGGCCCGGCTGGGCCTGCCGGTGTTCGTGAAGCCCTCCCGCGCCGGGTCCAGCATCGGGATCACCAAGGTCGCCGACTGGGCCGACTTCGACGCTGCCGTCGCCACCGCCGCGGCCGTGGACACCAAGATCGTGGTCGAGGCCGCGGTGCCCGGCCGCGAGGTCGAGTGCGGCGTGCTGGCCGCCCGCGAGGGTGGCCTCCCCGACACCAGCCTGCCCGCGGAGATCAAGCTGAAGGCCGGCGTGGACTGGTACGACTTCGACGCCAAGTACCTCGACGACGCCGTCGACTTCGACGTGCCCGCCCACCTCACCCCGGAGCAGACCGCCGCCGTGCAGGACGTCTCCCGGCGGGCCTACCTGGCACTGGACTGCCGTGGGCTGGCCCGGGTCGACTTCTTCCTGGCCACCGACCCGGACACCGGGGCCGACGTGCTGGTGGTCAACGAGGTCAACACGATGCCCGGCTTCACGCCGATCTCGATGTTCCCCCGGATGTGGGCCGCGGCCGGGGTCGACTACCCCGAGCTGGTCGACCGGCTCGTGGCTAGCGCCCTCGCGGGGTGAGGGGCCGGCTGCTGGCCGTGCTGGCGGCGTGCGCCCCGCTGGTGGGCTGCGCCGCGCCGGTCGACGGGGTGTCCTCCGCGGCCGCGGGCACGTCCCCGGTCGCGGACCTGCCGGGGGACGTCGACGCCCTGGGGGACCTGATGCTCACCACGGTGCCCGGGGGTGTCGTCCCGGTGCCCGACGAGGAGCTGGACCCGCCCGCCGGGGCCAAGACCGTCGAGGACGTCGCGGCCTACTCCGCGGACCCCGACCGGGACGCCGAGGTGCTGGAGGGCTACGGCTACCGGTGGGGCTGGGAGCGCTTCTGGCGACCGGACGGCGGCCTGACGACGGTCTTCGTGGACCAGTTCGACGGGGTGGCGGGCGCCTCGGCCTATGCCACGGACCTCCGGCGCAACGACGCCTCCTACTACGGCGGCAGCCCCGACCGGAACCCCGCCGGACTGCCTGACGGCTGCGCACAGCTCGACGTCGCCGACCCCCCGGACGACACCGGCCTGGAGGGCCCGTCGGCCTTCGTCTGGTGCGCGCACGGCCCGTTCACCGTCTCGGTGGCCGTCGTCGCCGAGGACATCGGGACCGCCACCCAGCAGGTGCGGCAGGTCGTGGTCGACCAGCTGGACCGGTTGCCCCGGGCCTGACCCCTCGGCGGCGCTACCGACCCCTCAGGCCAGGGTGACGCCGTCCCGGTAGTGCCAGCGGCCGTCGACCCGCTCGAAGCGGCTGTGCTCGTGCTGGGTGCCCGCACGGCCCGCCCGGACGTAGCAGGCGCGGAACTCCACGGTGCCCTCCGCCGCCAGCAGGCCGCCGCCGCGGGTGGCCAGCACGTCCAGCCCGGTCCACCGGACGTCGTCGTCCAGCGCCAGGTCGCGGGGCCGGCTGGCGGGGTGCCAGGTGTCCAGCAGGTACGTCGGGTCGCCGACGACGAACGCGCTGTACCGGGAGCGCATCAGCTGCTCGGCCGTGGCGGCCGCAGCCTCCCTGGCGTGCAGCCTGCCGCAGCACTTGTCCAGCGGCAGGCCGGTGCCGCACGGGCAGCGGCGGGGGCTCACCGGGGGGTGGGCTCGGTGAACGGGATCGCGGCGGCGATCGTCGGGCTCAGCGCGATGGCCACCGAGCCGTCCGTGCTGGAGGGGATGCTGATCTGCACGGGCACGGTGCGGTCGACAGTCGTCCACACGTTCACCGTGGCGTCGGTGGTGTCGACGAACCAGACCACTCCGTTGACCTCCAGCGCCTGCGGTCCGCCGACGACATACCCGGCCGGCACGTCCGCGCCGCAGATCAGCACCTGCGCCGGGTCACCCCAGGCGTAGGCGTAGGGGGAGTCGCTGTCGACCCGTCGCGAGGGCTCGCCGGCCACCTCCAGCGGCAGCTGGCTCATCAGCGCGGGGCACGCGGCGTCGATCGCGGGCGTGATCGGCGGGGTGTCCACCTCGACCGGCGTCTCGTCCCGCGGGGACAGCGGGGTGCCGGACACCTCGGCGACCGCCCCGTCGTCACCGTCGGCGTCGGAGGACGCCGACCCCGGCCCGAACACGTTGATCAGCACCAGCAGCGCGACGACGACCGGCACGGCCACCACGGTCGCCAGCAGCGCCGCCCGCCGAGTGGGGTCCGGGCGCGCAGCCGCCGGCTCATCGACGTCGTCGCCGTCCGGGGTGTCGGCCGCGGGTCGCTGGTCGTCGCTCAGGAGAGGCTCCTCAGAGGTTGACGACGGGGCAGGTCAGCGTGCGGGTGATCCCGTCCACCGACTGCACCCGGGCCACCACGAGGCGGCCGAGCTCGTCCACGCTGCTGGCCTCGGCACGCACGATGACGTCGTAGGGGCCGGTGACGTCCTCGGCCTTGGTCACGCCGTCGATCTCGGCGATGGTCTGGGCGACCGCGGCTGCCTTGCCGACTTCGGTCTGGATCAGGATGTAGGCGTGGACCACGGGAGAGCCTTCCTCGGGCAGAGCTGCTGGTGCGGGCACCTGCACCCCGCCGGACGGCGGGCAGAACGGCAACGTACCCCAGCGGCGAGGAGTGCCCGGTGACCCGCCCGCGCCCCCTGGTGCCCCCCGTGGACAGCGCCGACACGGTCGCGGTCGTCGGTGAGTTCGGGGTGATCGCGCGGGTCACCGCACGCGCCGGCACCGCCGCACTGGCCGAGGTCGGACCCGGGGACGACGCCGCCGTCGTCCGCACGCCGGACAGCCGGGTGGTGGTCTGCACCGACGTGCTCGTGGAGGGCCGGCACTTCCGCCGGGACTGGTCCTCGGCCGAGGACGTCGGCCACAAGGCAGCAGCGGCCAACCTCGCCGACGTCGCCGCGATGGGTGCCGTGCCGACCGCATTGCTGGTCGGGCTGGTCTGCCCGCCCGGGACGACGACGACCTGGCTGGAGGGCGTGGCTGCCGGGATGGCGGCCGAGTGCGCTCCGCACGGGGCCGCCGTCGTCGGCGGGGACACCTCCTCCAGCGCGCCGGACTCCGCGGCCGTGGTGCTGTCGGTGACAGCTCTGGGTGACCTGCAGGGCCGTGCCCCGGTGACCCGCGGGGGCGCCCGCCCGGGGGACGTCGTCGCCGTGGCCGGCCGGCTGGGCTGGTCGGCCTGTGGCTGGGCGGTGCTGCGCCGCGGGTTCACCTCCCCGCTGGCCGCGGTCTCCGCGCACCGTCGTCCGACCCCGCCGTACGCGGCCGGGCCCGCAGCGGCCGCGGCCGGGGCCACCGCGATGTGCGACGTCAGCGATGGGCTGCTTGCCGACGCCGGCCACCTCGCCGATGCCAGCGGGGTGGTGCTGGAACTGGACCGGGGATCGCTGGCCTCCTTCGTCGACCCGACCGGCCCGCTCGCCCAGGTCGCCGCCGCGCTGGGCGGCGACCCGCTGGGCTGGGTGCTCACCGGCGGGGAGGACCACGCCCTGCTGGCCACCTTCCCGGCGACGGCCGAGCTGCCCGCGGAGTTCGTCCGGGTGGGCGTGGTCAGCGCGGGGCCGGCCGCGGTGACCGTGGACGGCGTCCTGGCCGCCGACATCGCCGCCGGCCTGGGCGCAGAGGGGACCGGACATGTCCACTTCAGGTGAGCTCGGCCTCCGCGCGGTCGGCCTGGACGACCCGGTGGCCGCCGCGATGGTCGAGGCCGTGCAGCAGGAGTACGTGGTCCGCTACGGCGGCCGGGACGCGATGACCGTCGACCCGGCGGAGGTGCTGCCGCCGGAGGGCCTGTTCCTGGTCGCCGAGCTGTCCGGTCGTCCGGCCGGGTGCGGGGGATGGCGCCGGCACGGTCCCGGCGTCGTCGAGCTCAAGCGGATGTACGTCGAGCTCTGGGCCCGCCGCCGCGGGGTGGCGGCGGCCGTGCTCGCTGAGCTCGAGCGCACCGCCCGCGCCGCAGGCCACCACCGGGTGGTGCTGAACTCCGGGGGCCGGCAGCCCGAGGCGCTGGCGCTCTACGCCCGGGCCGGGTACACACCGGTACCCGGGTACGGCGTCTACGACGGCGCCCCGGAGGCGGTCTTCCTGGGTAGGCAGCTCGGCACGGAGGAGTCCTGATGGGTGTCGTCACGGTGTCGGCCACGTTCGGCTGCGGGGGAGCGGAGATCGCCCCGGCGATCGCCCAGCGGCTCGGGCTGGACTTCCACGACCGGGTGATCCCGGCCCGGGTCGCCGTCCGGCTGGGCGTGCCGGTGGAGCAGGCCGAGGCCAACGACGAGAGCGTGCTGCGCGGCCTCTGGCGGTTGATCGTCTCGCTGGGCTCGATGCCCGACCCGGTGGGCGGGGTACTGCCGACGACCACGCTGCCCGACGAGCGGGCCTACCGGCTGCAGACCGACCGGGTGCTCACCGAGATCGCCGACGGCGCCGGGGGCGTCGTGCTGGGCCGGGCCGCGGCCGTGGTGCTGCGGGACCGCATGGACACCCTGCACGTCCGCCTCGACGGACCCGAGGACCGCCGGCTCACCGCGGCCGTCGCGCACCTGGGCCGCCCGGAGGAGGAGGTCCGCCGCGAGCTGCTGGCCGCCGACCGGACCCGCGCCGCCTACGTGCGGCACTACCACCGGGTCGACCCGGCGGACTCCCGGCTCTACCACCTGGTGGTCGACAGCACCACCCTGGACCACGGCACCGTGGTGGACCTGGTGGTCGCCGCCGCCCGGTCCCGCGGCATCGGTTGACCTGGGCTCAGCGGGAGAGCAGCAGCGGCAGGGCGACCAGGTCGACGACGTCGACGGCCAGTTGCTCGTCCAGCGGCTGGCCGGTCACCAGCCACCGCGTCATCAGCACCGCCGGGCCGGCCTCGCCGGCCACCGTCCCCAGCCGGGCGGGGTCGAGTTCGCCGCGGGCGACCGCCGCGCTGAACACGTCGGTGAACGCGTCGGACCACACGGCGATCGGACCGGCGCGGAACGCCTCGGCCAGGGCCGGTTCGTGCGGCAGCACGCCCAGCACGGCCCGGGAGGCGGTCCCCAGCGGGCCCTGCAGCGACGTGATCATCGCCCGGTAGAGCACGAGCAGGTCCCCGTGCAGCGTCCCGGTGTCCGGGCGGTCGATCCCGGAGAGGTTGAGCTCGGTGATCGCCTCGGCGACCATCTGCACCCGGGAGGACCAGCGGCGGTAGATGCTCGCCTTGCCCACCCGCGCCCGGGCGGCCACGCCGTCCATCGAGACGCCGGCCCACCCGCGCTCGGTGAGCAGGTCCAGGACGGCGGCCTTCACCGCCTCGTCGACGGCCGGGTCGCGACGGCGACCGGGGCGTGCGGCTGCCTCGGCGGCGAGGTCTGCATCGGGGCGTGCGGGGGTCTCGGTGTCACGGCGGTACTGCACCGTCGCACCTTAGGGCCGGTCGCTGTGCAGCACCTGTCGGCACCGGCAGCCGGACACCCCTCGGACGCGACCGACCCCGGTCACCTGGGGTGACCGGGGTCGGTGGTGGAACGGGATGGGGCGGTTTCAGCCGCGGACGACCTTGCCGGCCCGGATGCAGCTCGTGCAGGCGTTGATGCGGCGGCGGGTGCCGGCACCGACGATCGCCTTCACGGCCTGGATGTTCGGGTTCCAACGGCGCGGCGTCCGGCGGTGCGAGTGAGACACCGACATGCCGAAACCGGGCCCCTTGCCACACACGTCGCACACGGCAGCCACGGTCGATCACTCCTAGATGAAGACGTACAGAAGAGGTGCGGGGACACGATCTGAGAGCCAGACGTGGTCCACCCGCACAGATTGCTCGGATGACTGTAGTCCGTCCCCCGGGATGCTGTCCGCCCGCCCCGGGGTGTCGGTGGCCACCGGTAGCCTCCGGCACGTGCTCACGGCGCTGGACGAGGCCGCGGTCGGCCGCTGGAGCCGTGCCGCGGTCGACGCGCTGCGCGCGGCCCGCGGCCGGATCGACGAGCTGAACGTCTTCCCGGTGCCTGACGGCGACACCGGCACCAACCTGCTGCTCACCGCCGAGTCTGGTGCGGCCGCCGTCGCTGACGGGACCGACGGGGAGTCGGTGTGGTCGGTGCTGGCCCGCGGCGCGGTGCTCGGGGCCCGGGGCAACTCCGGCGCGATCCTCGCCCAGCTGCTCCGCGGGCTGGCCGATGCACTCGCCGGCCGTGGTCCGGTCGACGGCGCGACGCTGGCCGGGGCGCTGCACTCCGCTGCCGGCACCGCCTACGAGGCCGTGGCCGACCCGGCTGAGGGCACCTTCCTCACCGTGGCCCGCATCGGGGCCGAGGCCGCGGTCGCCGCCGTCGAGGCCGGCGGCACCGCGCTGGCCGACGTCGTCCGGGCCGCCGCCGACGGCGCCCGGCGCGCGCTGCACGACACCACCGCCCAGCTGGCCGTGCTGCGCGAGGCCGGGGTCGTGGACGCCGGGGGCGCGGGCTGGTGCGTCGTGCTCGACGCGCTGGTCACCACCGTCACCGGCGTCGAGCCCGACCGGGCCCCGCTGGCCCGCCGCCGCGACGGCGTCCGGCACAGCCGCACCCCCGTCGACACCCCGCACCAGCCGCATATCGGGCCGGGCAGCGAGGTGCAGTTCCTGCTCGCCGACTCCTCCGAGTCCGCCGTCGACCGGCTGCGCACCGAGCTGTCCTGGCTGGGTGACTGCCTGGTCGTCGTCGGGGTGGACACCCCGACCGGCCGGGAGTGGAACGTGCACGTGCACGTCTCCGACATCGGGGCTGCGGTCGAGGCCGGGATCCGGGCCGGTCGGCCGCACCGGATCGCGGTCACCCCGCTGGCGCCGGTCCGGATGGCCGCACCGGTTTCCGGTGGTCGCGCCACGGTGGCCGTGGTGCTTACCGGGGAGGCCGCTGAGGGGCTGTCCGCGCTCTTCGCCGGAGAGGGCGTGCGGGTGCTCACCGTCTCCGCCGACGACGAGCCGGGCGCGACCGAGAACGCCGTCTTCGCCGCGGTGCTCGCCACCGGGGCCGCCGACGTCGTGGTGCTGCCCAATGCGCGGGCGCTGACCGCCGTGGTGGCCCGGGCCGCGGCCCGGGCCCGCCAGGAGGGCCGGGACGTCGCCGTCGTCCCCACCCGGTCGCCGCTGCAGGGCCTGGCCGCGGTCGCCGTCACCGACCAGCACCGGCGCTTCGCCGACGACGTCATCGGGATGACCGAGGCCGCCGCGGCCACCCGCTGGGCCGAGGTCACCGTCGCCGAGACCGAGGCGCTGACCCTGGCCGGCCGCTGCCACCCCGGGGACGCGCTGGGGGTGGTCGAGGGCGAGGTCGTCGTCGTCGGACCGGCGCTGATCACGGTGGCGTGCGAGCTGCTGGACCGGCTGCTGTCCACCGGCGGGGAACTGGTCACGCTGGTCGGCGGTCGGCTCGGGGACGCCGTCGCCGGCCACCTGGCCGCCCGACACCCCACCGTCGAGGTCACCCGACTGGCCGCGGGCCCGGGCTCGCGGCCGCTGCTGATCGGGGTGGAGTGACGTGCTGACCCTGGACACCCCGCTCACCAAGGTCGTGGGCGACAAGACCGCCAAGGCGATGGCCGAGCAGCTGTCGCTGCGCACCGTGCGCGACCTGGTGCGGCACTACCCGAGCCGGTACGCCCGGCGCGGGGACATGACCAGGTTGACCGACCTGCAGGTCGGCGACCGGGTCACCGTGCTCGGCCAGGTGAAGACCTCGACGACGCGGTCGATGAAGGCCAAGCGCGGCACGATCACCGAGGTCACCGTCGGTGACGGAGCGGGCTCCATGCGGTTGGTCTTCTTCAACCACAAGCACGCCCACCTCGGCGTCGGCACCTGGGGCCTGTTCGCCGGCACGGTGTCGATGTGGAACGGGAACCTGCAGTTCAGCCACCCCGACTGCCAGGTCCTGGACGACGGCACGGACGCCGACCGCTGGGCGACCGCGCTGCTGCCGATCTACCCGGCCAGCCGGTCGGTCTCCAGCTGGGTGCTGCAGAAGTCGCTGCAGCTGGTCTTCAGCGACCGGGCGACGCTGGAGGGCCTGCTCGAGGAGGATCCGCTGCCGGCCGAGCTGCGCCGCCGGTACGACCTGGTCCCGCTGGTCCAGGCCATCTGGGACAAGCACCACCCGGAGACCGACGAGGCCGTCGAGCGCGCCGACGCGCGGCTCAAGTGGGACGAGGCGCTGGTGCTGCAGGTGACCCTGGGCGCCCGCCGGATCGCCGCTACCCGGGAGCCCGGGATCGCCCGGCCGCGCCGCAGCGGGGGACTGGTGGACGCCGTGGACGCCGCGCTGCCCTTCTCGCTCACCGACGGCCAGCGCGAGGTCGGGGACGCCCTCGCCCAGGAGATCGGCCGGGAGCAGCCCATGCACCGGCTGCTGCAGGGCGAGGTCGGCTCGGGTAAGACCGTGGTCGCGCTGCGCGCGATGGCCCAGGTCGTGGACGCCGGGGGACAGGCGGCGCTGCTGGCCCCCACCGAGGTGCTGGCCGCCCAACACGCCCGCGGCATCGGCGCCCTGCTTGGTCCGCTGGGCCGGGCCGGCGAGCTCGACGGCGACGCCGCGGGCACCCGGGTCACCCTGCTCACCGGCTCGCAGAAGGCCGCCGTCCGCCGGTCGGGTCGGGCCGAGGTGGCCGACGGCCGCGCGGGCATCGTGATCGGTACGCACGCGCTGCTGCAGGAGGGCGTGGACTTCGCCGACCTGGGCCTGGTCGTCGTCGACGAGCAGCACCGCTTCGGCGTCGAGCAGCGGGACGCGTTGCGGGCCAAGGGCAACCGGCCCCCGCACGTGCTGGTGATGACCGCGACGCCGATCCCGCGCACTGTCGCGATGACCGTCTACGGCGACCTGGAGACTCTGACCCTGCGTCAGCTCCCGGCCGGCCGCGGTGGGGTGTCCAGCTCCGTCGTCCCGGTGAAGGAGAAGCCGACCTGGCTGGACCGGGCCTGGCAGCGGGTCCGCGAGGAGGTCGCCGCCGGCCGGCAGGCCTACGTGGTGTGTCCGCGGATCGGTGCGGACCCCGCCGACGACGCGGAGGACGACGCCGACCTGGACGACGACGGCGCCCCGCCCGACGACGGGTCGGAGAAGCGGGCCCCGCTCGCGGTGCTGGACGTCGCCGAGCAGCTGCGCGGCGGACCGCTGGCCGGGCTCCGGCTCGAGGTGCTGCACGGCAAGCTGACGCCGGAGGACAAGGAGGCCCGGATGCGGGCCTTCGCCGCCAGCGAGATCGACGTGCTGGTGGCCACCACCGTGGTCGAGGTCGGCGTCGACGTGCCCAACGCGACGGTGATGGTGGTGATGGACGCCGACCGGTTCGGCGTCAGCCAGCTGCACCAGCTGCGCGGCCGGGTCGCCCGGGGCGTGCACGCGGGGCTCTGTCTGCTGGTCACCGAGGCGCCCACCAGCTCGCCCACCGGGGCCCGGCTGGCCCAGGTGGCGGCCACCACCGACGGCTTCGCCCTCGCCCGGCTGGACCTGGAGACCCGCCGGGAGGGCGACGTGCTGGGCAAGGCGCAGTCGGGCAACCGGTCCGGGGTGCGGCTGCTGTCGCTGCTGCGCGATGAGGACCTGATCAGCCAGGCGCGTGCCGAGTCCGCCGCGATCCTGGCCGCGGACCCGGAGCTGACCTCGCACCCCGAGCTGGCGGCCGCCGTCCACGCGCTGACCGCCGACGACCGCGCCGACTGGCTGGAGCGCACGTGAGGGAGCAGGCGGGTCCACGCAGGGGCACAGCACCCCCGGTGGCGGTCCCGTGACCCGCGTCATCGCCGGGTCCGCCCGCGGCCGGCAGCTGAAGGTGCCCGCCTCCGGCGTCCGGCCGACCGGCGACCGGGCCCGGGAGGCGCTGTTCAACTCCCTCGGCACGCTGGTCGACCTCGAGGGGGCACGGGTGCTGGACCTGTACGCGGGGTCCGGGGCGATCGGGCTGGAGGCGTTGTCCCGCGGGGCCGCCGAGGCGGTCTTCGTGGAGTCCGGGCCCGCGGTCGTGCCGGTGCTCCGGGCCAACCTGGAGTCCCTGGGTCTCCCCGGGGGTCGGGTCGTGGTCGGCTCGGTGCCCACCGTGGTGGCCCGGGAGGCGCCCGCGGCCTTCGACGTCGTGGTCGCCGACCCGCCCTACGCGGTGGAGACCGAGGTGGTCCGGGCGGTGCTCGGGTCACTGGTCGAGCACGGCTGGCTGGCGCCCGAGGCGGTGGTCGTCGTCGAGCGTTCCGCTCGCGAGCGGGGCTGGGAGTGGCCGACACCGCTCACCGGTCTGCGCGATCGGCGCTACGGCGAGGCGCTGCTCCGGTACGGTCGCGCTCCGTGAGGACAGCATGAGACGAGCGGTCTGTCCCGGGTCGTTCGACCCCGTGACCAACGGCCACGTCGACGTGATCACCCGCGCCGCCGCGCTCTACGACGAGCTGGTCGTGGCGGTGCTGGTGAACCCCGGCAAGGCCGGGCTGTTCGACGTCGACGAGCGGATCGCGCTGCTGCGTGAGGCGATGTCGCCGCTGTCCAACGTCACCGTCGACTCCTTCTCCGGGCTGCTGGTCCAGTGGTGCCAGGCACACGACGTGCCGGTCATCGTCAAGGGCCTGCGCGCGGTGGGGGACTTCGAGTACGAGCTGCAGATGGCGCAGATGAACCGCGAGCTGGCCGGCATCGAGACCCTCTTCGTGCCGACCGCACCCCAGGTGGGCCACCTGTCCTCCAGTCTGGTCAAGCAGATCGCCGCCTTCGGCGGCGACGTCGCGCACCTGGTGCCCCCGGCCGTGAACGCCGGACTGGTCGCCAAGCGCGAGGGGAAGGGGAACCCGTGACCGAGGTCGTGTACCGGCTCTACGAGGTCGTCGACGAGCTCAGCTCGGTCATCGAGAACGCACGCAGCGTCCCGATGTCCAGCTCCTGCCTGGTCCCACGGGAACACCTGCTGGACCTGCTCGACGACCTGCGCGAGGGACTCCCCGAGGAGGTGCAGCAGGCCGGCGCCATCGTGGAGCAGCGCACCGAGATCCTGGAGCAGGCCCAGGCCGAGGCCGAGCGCCTCACCGGTCGCACCCGGACCGAGAGCGAGCAGACCGTCGCCGCCGCCCGCCGGCAGCGTGATGAGCTGATTGGCACC
The DNA here is from genome assembly GCA_038233915.1 of Mycobacteriales bacterium. Taxonomy (GTDB): domain Bacteria; phylum Actinomycetota; class Actinomycetes; order Mycobacteriales; family Geodermatophilaceae; genus Klenkia. The sequence continues at coordinate 49,529 of JBBSVA010000006.1, forward strand.
GCCAAGCGCCAGCGCGACGAGGTCGTCACCCAGGCGCAGGCCCAGGTCGAGGACCTGCTGACCCGGGCCGAGGCCGAGGCCGAACGGATCCTGGCCGAGGCCGAGCAGCAGGCGCTGCAGCTGGTCGCCGAGGGCCGTGGCCAGCAGACCGCGCTGATCTCCTCCGGTCAGGCCGAGCACGACCGGCTGGTCACCGAGACCGAGGTCTACCGCGGTGCGGTGGCCCGCGCCGACGAGCTCGGCGAGCAGACCGTCGCCGAGGTCGCCCGGATGCGCGCCGAGGTCGACGAGTACGTGGACAGCCGGCTGGCCGACTTCGGCACCACGCTGGGCCACATGTCCCGCTCGGTGGACGCCGCCCGCAGCCAGCTCCGGCAGCCCTGACGCGCTGACCGAGAGCGGGTGACCCGCCCTCGGTGCCCCGGGCGTCGAGGCTGGGGTAACCTGGGCTGCTCCCGCGCGAGCTGCTCCGTGCAGCCACCGGTGAGACCCCCGACCCCGAGCGACGAAGAACCCTCATGCCTGCTGCCTCCTCGCACCGCCGAGGCGCCCCCCACCCGGGCCGGCGCCCCGCTGCCGACCCCTGGAAGGTCGACCTCCGGGAGCTCGGCCGCCGCGCGGGCTCCATGCGTGACTGGGAGAAGACGGTCCCCGCGCAGGCCGGCTGGGGTGTGGAGATGATCGGTGTGCCCGAGGGCGCCCCCGTCGAGCTGCACCTGCGGCTGGAGTCGGTCATGGAGGGCGTGCTCGTCACCGGGGAGGTCGACGTCCCCGTGGCCGGTCAGTGCGCGCGCTGCCTCGAGCCGATCGAGGACACCCTCGCTCTGGACGTCCAGGAGCTCTACGCCTACGAGGGCAGCACGACCGAAGCCACCAGCGAGGAGGACGAGGTGCGCCGGATCGACGGGGACTACCTCGACCTCGCGCCGCTCGTCCGGGACACCGTGGTCCTGACGTTGCCGCTCTCGCCCACCTGCACCCCGGACTGCTCGGGCCTGTGCGTCGACTGCGGCCAGCGGCTCGACGACCTCCCGGCAGACCACTCGCACGAGGTGCCCGACCCGCGCTGGGCCGGGCTCCAAGACCGCTTCACCCCATCGAAGGAGAACTGACCGTGGCTGTCCCGAAGAGGCGCTTGTCCCGCTCGAACACCCGCTCGCGTCGGTCGCAGTGGAAGGCCACGGCCCCCACCCTCGCGCCGTGCCCGAACCGCGCCTGCGGCGAGCTCAAGCCCCCGCACATCGCGTGCCCGACCTGCGGCCAGTACGACGGCCGCCAGGTCATCGCGGTCTGACCGCCCGCACTCCTCGCACGATCCCGTCGTGAACGGACCGCCGACCACCCCCGGTGGCGCCGAGCACGCCGACCGGGCCGCCGACTGGCTGCGTGGTGCCCTGGGCATCACGTTGCCCGGCGGCCTGTTGGCGTTGGCCCTGACGCACCGGTCCTTCGCGTACGAGAACGGTGGGCTGCCCACCAACGAGCGGCTGGAGTTCCTCGGCGATTCGGTGCTCGGGCTGGTCGTCACCGACGAGCTCTACCGCCGGCACCCCGACCTGCCCGAAGGCCAGCTGGCCAAGTTGCGCGCCTCGGTGGTCAACATGACCTCCTTGGCCGGGGTCTCCCGGGAGCTCGGTGAGGGCGGCATCGGCCCGCACCTGCTGCTGGGCCGGGGTGAGACCACCACCGGCGGCAGCGGCAAGGACTCGATCCTGGCCGACGCCCTGGAGGCCCTCATCGGCGCCGTTCACCTGGGCCTGGGCCCGGATGCCGCCGCGGTGCTGGTCCACCGGCTCTTCGACCCGCTGCTGTCGGTCGCGGCCACCCGGGGTGCGGGCCTGGACTGGAAGACCAGCCTGCAGGAGCTGGGCGCCGCCCGCGGGCTGGGTGCCCCGGTGTACGCCGTCGAGGACGACGGTCCCGACCACGCCAAGACCTTCACCGCAGCCGTGCTGCTGGCCGACGAGGTCCACGGCCGGGGTACCGGCAGGACCAAGAAGGCCGCCGAGCAGATGGCCGCCGAGAACGCCTGGCTGGCCCTGTCGGCGATCAGCGGGAAGCCCTGACCCGCCCGTGCCCGAGCTGCCCGAGGTCGAGGTGGTCCGCCGCGGCCTGGCGCGCTGGGTCGTCGGCCGCACCGTGGCCACCGTCGAGGTGCACCACCCGCGCGCCGTCCGCCGGCACCTGGAGGGCGTCGAGGACTTCACCGCGTCCCTGACCGGCGCGACCTTCACCGCCGCACACCGCCGTGGCAAGTACCTGTGGCTGCCACTGGCCCGCGAGGGCCGCCCGGTCGGCGCGGCGCTGGTCGGCCACCTGGGGATGAGCGGGCAGCTGCTGGTCGAGAAACCCGAGGAGCCGACCGAGAAGCACCTGCGGGCCCGGTTCACCTTCACCGACGGCGGTCGCGAGCTGCGCTTCGTCGACCAACGCACCTTCGGCGGCCTGGCCGTCGAAGCCATGCCCCTCAACCACGGCCAAGACCCGGGCGACGTCCCCACCCGGCTCGCGCACATCGCCATCGACCCGCTGGAGCCGGACTTCGACACCGAGGTGTTCACCGCCGCGATCCGGCGCCGGAAGACCGAGGTCAAGCGGGCACTGCTGGACCAGACGCTGATCGGCGGGGTGGGCAACATCTACGCCGACGAGTCGCTGTGGCGCGCCGGGCTGCACGGCGCCCGGCCCACCGACAAGCTCACCCGGGCGCAGGTCGCCGACCTGCTCGAGGGCGTCCGGGACGTGCTGACCCAGTCCCTGGCCCAGGGCGGCACCTCCTTCGACTCCCTCTACGTCGACGTCAACGGCCAGAGCGGGTACTTCTCCCGCTCGTTGGCGGTCTACGGCCAGCTGGACCGCCCCTGTCCGCGCTGCGGCACCCCGATCCGCCGGGAGTCCTTCATGAACCGCTCCAGCTACAGCTGCCCGGTCTGCCAGCCGCCGCCCCGGGCCCGGCGCCGGTGACCACCCGGGTCGTGGCACTGGTGTCCGGCGACGTGCAGGGGGTGGGCTACCGCTGGTTCGTCCGCGGCCTGGCCGGCGACCGGGGGCTCGCCGGGTCGGCGACCAACCTGGCCGACGGTCGGGTCGAGGTCGTCCTGGAGGGCCCGGACGACGACGTCGCCGCCGTCCTCGGTGCGCTCACCGGGACCGACGCCCCCGGTGCCCCGCGGGACGTCGACCAGCGCACCGAGACCCCGCGCGGGGACGCCGGCTTCCGGACCGGCTGATCCGCCGCGGGCGTGCAGCGGTGACGGCGGCGTGACCGCGCCGACCCCACCCCGACACGGTGGCGCCTCCGGGCGGCCGTTGACCGGGGGGCCCGAGGCTGTCACCCTGGCCCTACCAGCCCACGCTGCCTGCCTCGCACGGCCCCGGTCTTCCCGGCACCGTCGACCCGAGGTCCGTGGGACCCACCGTGTGGAAAGAGGCCGCAGCGTCATGGCCAAGGCCCTGTTCGGTCACGTCGTCGCCCCAGGCGAGCTGCGGATCGCCGATGAGATCGCGATGCTCCGCTCCCGGGTCGCCCGCCTCGAGCTCGAGGTCGCCGACCTGCGCGCCGAGCGGGACGCCGCCATCGCCCGCGAGCTGCTGGCGATGGCCCACCCCCAGCCCGAGCCGGCCCTCTCCCGATAGTCGGAGGACCCTGGTGCCCCCCAGCCCACGCTCCGCGCGGGCCGGGTCCGTGCACGAGGGCCGTCGCAGGTCACCCGTGAGCCGTGTTCCTCTCTAGCCTCACCCTCAAGGGCTTCAAGTCCTTCGCCTCGACGACCACCCTGCGCCTGGAGCCGGGGATCACCGCCGTCGTCGGGCCCAACGGCTCGGGCAAGTCCAACGTCGTCGACGCCATCGCCTGGGTGCTCGGCGAGCAGGGCGCCAAGAGCCTGCGCGGCGGCAAGATGGAGGACGTCATCTTCGCCGGCACCGCCGGCCGCGGTGCGCTGGGTCGCGCCGAGGTGACGCTGACCATCGATAACGCCGACGGTGCGCTGCCCATCGCGTACACCGAGGTCTCGATCACCCGGCGGATGTACCGCTCCGGGGAGAGCGAGTACGAGATCAACGGCGACAAGGTGCGCCTGCTCGACGTCCAGGAGCTGCTCAGCGACTCCGGGATCGGCCGCGAGATGCACGTCATCGTGGGGCAGGGCCAGCTCGACGCGGTGCTCTCCGGGCGGCCGGAGGACCGGCGCGGGTTCATCGAGGAGGCCGCCGGCGTCCTCAAGCACCGCAAGCGCAAGGAGAAGGCGCTCCGCAAGCTCGACGCGATGCAGGCCAACCTGGACCGGCTGGCCGATCTGACCACCGAGCTCCGCCGGCAGCTCAAACCGCTGGGCCGGCAGGCCGAGGTGGCCCGGCGGGCGGCCGGCGTCCAGGCCGACCTGCGCGACGCCCGGCTGCGGTTGCTGGCCGACGACCTGGTGGCGCTGCGCACCGCGCTGGACGCCGACGTCGCCGACGAGACAGCTGCCCGCGAGCAGCGGGCCCGGGTCGAGGTCGCGCTGGCCGCGGGCACCGGACAGCAGACCGCGCTGGAGGCCGCGCTGGCCGTGGACGCCCCCGCGCTGGCCGCCGCGCAGGACACCTGGTTCCGGCTGTCCACGCTGGGCGAGCGGTTCCGCGGTACCGCGCAGCTGGCCGCCGAGCGGCACCGTCACCTGTCCGCGCCGGTCGCCGTCCCGTCGGGCCGCGACCCCGACGGTCTGGACGACGAGGCCACCGGGGTCGAGGCCACCGAGGCCGAGCTGGCCGGGCAGCTGAGCACCGAGCAGGGCCGGCTGGTGACCGCCGTGGCCGCCCGCACCGAGCTGGACGTCGCGCTCACCGCGGCCGAGCGCGAGCTGGTCGCCGCCGCCCGGGCGCTGGCCGACCGTCGGGAGGGGCTGGCCCGGCTCTCCGGCCAGGTCGCCGCGGCCCGCTCCCGGGTCGCAGCCGGTGAGGCCGAGGTCGACCGGCTCGGCCCCGCCGCGCAGGAGGCCACGGCCCGGGCCGAGCAGGCCGAGCAGCGCCTCGCCGCCCATGAGGAGCCTGACGACGACGCCGCACCCGCAGCCGGCGAGCACGACCGGGCCGTGGCCGCGCAGACCGCCGCCGCCCGGGTGGTCGCGGAGCTGGCCGACGCCGAGCGCACCGCCGAGCGGGAGCGCGGGGCGGCGAGGGCCCACCGGGACGCCCTCGCGCTGGGCCTGGCCCCGGCCGACGGCGCGGCCGCGGTGCTGGCCGGTGCCGCCGACGGCGCGCTGGGCGGTGTCTCGGGGCCGCTGGCCGAGCAGCTGGCTGTGCACCCCGGTGACGAGGTCGCCCTCGCCGCCGCCCTGGGGAGGCTGGCCGACGCGGTCGTCGTCACCAGCCCGCGGGCCGCGGCCGACGCCCTGGAGCACCTGGCCGCCGAGTCCGCCGGCCGGGCCGGGGTGCTGGTCGCCGGCGGGCCGGCCGTCGTCGACCGGGCCGGCTGGCCGGCGCTGCCCGCCGGGGCCCGTTGGGCCGCCGACCTCGTCGACGCACCTGCCGACCTGGCATCGGCCGTGGAGCGGGTGCTGGACCGGGTGGCCGTCGTCGCCGACCTGGCGGCCGCGGTCGCGCTGGTCACCGCCGAGCCCACAGTCCGGGCGGTCACCGCGGCCGGGGACGTGCTGGGCAGCGATCGGGCCGTCGGCGGTCAGCCGGACGCGCCCTCGGGGCTGGAGGTCCGCGCCCGGGTCGACGCCGCCGACGGCGAGCTGGGCACCGCCACCGCGCACGCCACCGAGCTCGCCGAGCAGCTGGCCCTGGCCCGGGAGACGCACCGGGCCGCGGGCGCCGAGGCCGAGGCCGCCGCCCGCGCCCGCCGGGACGCCGAGCGGGAGCAGGCCGCCCGCGGTCGCGAGCTGGCGGGCCTCGCCGCGGACGCCCGCTCGGCTGCCGCCGAGGCCGACCGGGCCGACGCCGCCCGGGTGCGCGCCGAGCAGGGGCTGGACCAGGCCGCCCTCGCGCTGGCCGGGCTGGCCGACCGACTCGCTGCCGCCGAGGCGGCGCCGGTGGAGGACGAGCCGTCCCCGGCCGAGCGGGACCAGCTGCGCGCCGAGGTGGCCGCTGTCCGGGCGACCGAGACCGAGGCCCGGCTCGGCGTCCGGACGGCAGAGGAGCGGGCCCGCTCGCTGCACGGCCGGGCCGAGTCGCTGCGCCGTCAGGCCCGTCAGGAGCGGGCCGCCCGGGAGCGAGCCGAGGTCGCCCGCCGGGCCCGCGCGCAGGGTGCCGGGACCGCTGCGGAGGTGCGGGCCGGGGCCGAGCAGGCGCTGGTCCTGCTGGCCGGGTCGCTGCAGCGGGCCGCGGGGGAGCGGGACTCCCTCGCCGCGGCCCGGACCGGCCGGGAGGCCGAGTTGCTCGTCGTCCGGGCGCGGGTGCGGGAGCACACCGGCGAGCTGGACCGGCTGACCGACGAGGTGCACCGCGACGAGGTCGCCCGGGCCGAGCAGCGGTTGCGGATCGAGTCGCTGGAGGCCCGTGCGGTCGAGGAGCACGGCATCTCCCTCGAGGTGCTGGTCGCCGAGTACGGCCCGCAGGCCGACGTGCCGCCGACCCCGCCGCAGCTGGCCGCGGCGGAGGCTGCGGAGGAGCCCGAGCCGGAGCCGGTGCCCTACCTGCGGGCCGAGCAGGAGCGGCGGGCCGCGCGGGCGGAGCGGGACCTCGCCGCGCTGGGCAAGGTCAACCCGCTGGCGTTGGAGGAGTTCGCCGCGCTGGAGGAGCGCAGCACGTTCCTGGCCACCCAGCTGGAGGACCTGCGGGCCACCCGGCGGGACCTGATGACCGTCGTCCGGGAGGTCGACGACCGGATCCACGAGGTGTTCGCCAGCGCGTTCGCCGACACCGCGCGCGAGTTCGAGCAGGTCTTCCAGACCCTGTTCCCGGGCGGGGAGGGCCGGCTCTCCCTCACCGACCCCGACGACCTGCTGACCACCGGCGTGGAGATCGAGGCCCGCCCGCCGGGCAAGAAGGTCAAGCGGCTGTCGCTGCTGTCCGGCGGTGAGCGGTCGCTGACCGCCGTCGCGCTGCTGGTGGCGATCTTCCGGGCCCGGCCCTCGCCGTTCTACGTGCTCGACGAGGTCGAGGCCGCCCTGGACGACGTCAACCTGGGCCGGCTGCTGACCCTGGTCGAGCAGCTGCGGGACACCTCGCAGCTCATCGTGATCACCCACCAGAAGCGGACGATGGAGATCGCCGACGCCCTCTACGGGGTCTCGATGCGCGGCGACGGGATCACCGGCGTGATCAGCCAGCGGCTCCGCTCGGCCGGCTGAACCGCTGGGCGGTCAGCCGATCCCGAGGTCGACCTGCAGCGGGTGGTGGTCCGAGCAGGCCGACCCGTCCAGCACCGCGGCACCGGTCACCCGGACCTGCCGGGACACCCAGACCTGGTCGATCCGCACCCGCGGGCGCCGCGCCGGGTGGGTCAGGCCCTGCTCGCGCTTCCACAGCTGCCAGCGGTGGGCCTGGTCGGCCCGGGCCCCGGCGGCCTGCCAGCCGTCCCGCAGCCGCTCCCGCAGGGGGGTCAGCTCCGGCGCCGTCGGACCGCAGGTCAGGTCGCCGACGACGACCGCCGCCCCGTCGGCGGGCAGCAGCCCGGCGAGCGCCGCGGCCTGGGCGGCCCGGGCCCGGCCGGCGTTGCTGGACAGATGCGTGGTGACGACGGTCAGCGCGGTGCTCCCGACCCCCAGCAGCACCCGGACGGCGCTGCGCGGCTCGCCCTCCCCGGGCAGCGCCAGCACCTGCTCGTCCAGCACCGGCAGCCGGGTCAGCAGCGCGTTGCCGTACTGCCGGTCCGGGCCGCCCCGGGTCGACTTCCGGATCGCCGAGCCCCAGACCAGCTCCCGGTCCAGCGCGCGGGACAGCTGCTCTGCCTGGTCGACGTGCTGGCTGCGGTCCCCGAAGTGCCGGTCGACCTCCTGCAGGCAGACCACGTCGGCGTCCGTACGCTCGAGCAGCTCGGCGATCCGGACCAGGTCGTGCCGGCCGTCGTCGCCGACGCCGTGGTGGGTGTTGAACGTGACCAGCCGCAGCGCCGTCATAACAGCGCCGTGCCGGGCAGGCGGGCGGACCGGGGGCTGCGGTCGACGTCGTCCACGGCCACAGACTCCCATCCCGGCCCGGGCGGAGGCGCCCTCGGCACCGGGAGGTGTGCGGGCGTGCGGTGGTTGCATGGGCCATGCGCATCTTCTTCACCGGGGGCACCGGCAAGGCCGGCCACCACGTCGCTCCGTACCTGGCCGCCCAGGGTCACGACGTCACCAACGCCGACCTCACCCCGCTGGGTCACGCGGGGGTCGCCGATCTCCGGGTGGACCTCACGGACCTGGGCCAGACCTACTCCGCGCTGGCCGGCGCCGCGCGGGCGGGCGAGCTGGACCTGCCCGCGGTGCCGGCCTACGACGCGGTGGTCCACTTCGCCGCGGTGCCCGCGATCCTGCTGTCCTCGGACGCGACCACCTACGCCACGAACACCCTGAGCACCTACAACGTCCTGGAGGCCGGGACCCGGCTGGGCGTGCGGAAGATCGTCTTCGCGTCCTCGGAGACGACGTACGGGATCTGCTTCGCCCAGGGCGAGCGGCGCCCGCTGTACGTGCCGGTCGACGAGGACCACCCGACGGTCCCCGAGGACTCCTACGCGATGTCGAAGGTCGCCGGCGAGGCGACGGCGCGGTCGTTCCAGGCGCGGACCGGTGCCGACATCTACGGCCTGCGGATCAACAACGTCATCGAGCCGCACGAGTACGAGCAGCTGTTCCCCGACTTCCTCACCGACCCTGGGCTGCGCCGACGCAATGTCTTCGCCTACATCGACACCCGCGACCTCGGGCAGGTGGTGGAGCGGTGCCTGCAGACCGATGGTCTGGGCTACCAGGTCCTCAACGTGGCCAACGCCGACACCTCCGTGGCCGCGACGACCGAGGAGATCCGCGAGCGCTTCTACGCCGGGATCGAGGTGCGCCGGGAGATGGGGCCGCACGAGACCTTCTACTCGATCGAGAAGGCGCGCCGTCTGCTGGGCTACGAGCCGCAGCACTCCTGGCGCGACGTGCTGGCCGACCCGCGGGCCTGACGCCCGGCCTGCCGGTGGGCGATCAGGACAGCTCGGTGTCCAGCACCTGGGTGAACCGCGGGGTGCCGTCCTCGGCGCGGCTGGTGGCCCACAGCCGGAACCGGGCGTCCGGGCCGTCCAGGACCAGCTCGCCCAGTTCGTTGCCGAAGAACGGACCGGCCTGCTTCTCCCAGACCAGCCCGGTCCGCGGCACCCGGGCCAGCGTCGTGATCGCCCCGGTGACGGCGCGGGCCCAGCGGCTCCAACCGACCCGGAAGCCGACCTCGATGGCGTGCGGGGCCTGGTTGTGGAGTGGGGAGACGGTCAGCTGGTGCACCCGGCTGGTCAGGTCGTCGGGGCGCACCAGCTCGGCGGCGTAGGCGTGGTGCACGTCCCCGGACAGCACCACCACGGTTGCCGGTGCCGGGCCGGCCTCGCCCCGGGCGATCGACACCAGGGCGGCGCCGAGCCGCTCGAAGGACCGCCCGAAGGCAGCCCAGTGCTCCAGGTCCGCGGCCTGCCGGAGCTTCTCGGCCAGCTTCCCCAGCGGCCGGCGGTGGTGCCGCACGGCGAGGGTCTCGTCCCACCGCTCGATGTCGTGGACGGCGTGCGGCAGCAGCCACGGCAGCGACGTCCCGACCAGCACGTGCTGGACCCCGTCGGCGACCGCCTGGCGCAGCGCCCCCTCGACCCAGGTGAACTCGGCGTCGTCGAGGATCTGCCGGTCGGTCTCCACCAGCACCCGGCCTGCGCGGCTGTCGACCATCACCAGTCGGACGTGGCCCCAGTGCCGCACGTAGCTCCAGCGGAACGCCTGCGGGTCGCCGTCGGCGGCCTCGGCCATCTCGGTCAGCAGGGACTCCGCGTCCACCGAGGTCACGCCGTCGCCCTGCATCGCCTGCCAGGTCGCGTTGGCGGCGAGCTCGGCGGGGGAGAGGTTGCCCAGGTGCTGGTAGACGAAGTAGCTGGTCAGCCCGCCGGTGATCCGGGTCCGCCACCAGGGCTGGTCGACGGTGTCCTCCCGCCAGGCGGCCGAGGTGTTCCAGTCGTCGATCATCTCGTGGTCGTCGAAGATCATCGACGACGGCACGGTGGACAGCAGCCATCGCACCTCCGGGTCACCCCAGGACTCGCGGTAGAGCCGGGTGTACTCCTCGTAGTCCGCGACCTGGGTGCCCGGCGCCACGGAGAGGTCCCGGCGGGTGGCCATCCAGGCCTGGGTCTGTGGCGTGGTCTCGTCGGCGTAGACCTGGTCGCCCAGCAGCACCAGCGCGTCGGGCCACCGCGCCTGCGGGGTGTCGACCAGCTGCGCCGCGTAGGAGTCCAGCGCGTCCGGCGGGATGCCGTCCCGCACGTCCACCGCGGCCGGCGTCGCGTAGCGGCAGGACCCGAACGCGATCCGGAAGGGCCCGGGCCCGCCGGGGGTCCGGATCCGGCTGGGCGGGAACGCCGAATGCCGGGCCGGCCAGGCCCGTTCGTCGTCCAGGTGCACCTCGTAGGGAGTGACGCTGCCCGGCTGCAGGTCGGTGATGACCACCAACGCGTAGTGGTGACCGCCCACGCAGAACGTGCGGGCCACGGAACCGAGCACGCGCACCGTGCACGGCCGGTCGGTCTCCACCCACACCGTGGCCGACACCGGGTCGACGTGGCGCAGCAGCGGGCCGAGGACGAGGCGCGGGGCGGTGCTGGGGCTGGACGACACGGCGATCAGCGTCCCGCACCGGGCCGGGTCCCGCCCGGCGCGGGCCTGGGAGACTGGTCGGCATGGAGTTCGTGATCATCGCCGTGGCGATCGTGGTCGTCGTGCTGCTCGCCGGCGTCGGCCTGCTCGTCAGCCGCGGCCGCCGCACCACCCGCCTGGACGACGACGCCACCGGTGGCACCACGCTGACCCGGCCGCGACCGGGCACCGGGTCCACCGTGTCCACCAGCGTGCCGTCCGCACCGCCCTCGACCGGGCCGCCGAGCACCGACGTCGAGGTCCCGGTCGACCTGCCGCCCGCCGAGCCCGAGCCCGGTCTGGTCTTCGACACCCCACTGCCCTCGGCCGGCCGACTGGTCCGGCTGCGGTCCCGGCTGGCCCGCTCGCAGTCCTCGCTGGGCCGTGGCCTGCTGTCGGTGCTGGCCCGTGAGCGGCTGACCGAGGAGGACTGGGAGGAGGTCGAGGAGACCCTGCTGGCCGCCGATGTCGGCGTCGCCGCGACCACCCAGATCGTCGAGCGGCTGCGCACCCAGTCGTTGGTGCTGGCCACCGGTGACCCCGGGGCGCTGCGCGAGCTGCTGGTCCGCGAGCTGGTCGGCGTGCTGGGCCCGGACATGGACCGCACGCTGGCCACCGACCACGTCCTGGACCGCCCGGCCGTCATCCTCGTCGTCGGCGTCAACGGCGCCGGCAAGACCACCACCTGCGGGAAGATCGCCCGGGTGCTCGTCGGGGACGGCCGCAGCGTGCTGCTCGGGGCCGCCGACACCTTCCGCGCCGCGGCGGCCGACCAGCTGGAGACCTGGGGCGAGCGGGTCGGCGTCCTCACCGTGCGGGGCCGTGAGGGCGGGGACCCCGCCTCCGTCGCCTTCGAGGCGGTCAAGGTGGGTCGGGAGGCCGACGTCGACGCCGTGCTGGTCGACACCGCCGGCCGGCTGCACACCAAGAGCGGGCTGATGGACGAGCTCGGCAAGGTCAAGCGGGTGGTGGAGAAGCAGAGCCCGGTCGATGAGGTGCTGCTGGTCCTGGACGCCACCACCGGGCAGAACGGCATCGTGCAGGCCCGGGTGTTCACCGAGGCCGTCACGGTCACCGGCATCGTGCTCACCAAGCTCGACGGCACCGCCAAGGGCGGCATCGTGGTCTCCGTGCAGCGCGAGCTGGGCATCCCGGTGAAGCTGATCGGACTGGGCGAGGGCGCCGACGACCTGGCGCCGTTCGAGCCGCGGGCGTTCGCCGAGGCGCTCGTCGGCGGCTGAGCGCCCCGCGCCGGGCCTACGGCGTGGGGAGCGAGTCGTGGGGGGCGCTGGGGGTCTGCTGCCAGCGCTCCTCGATCCGCCCGTACCGCCAGACCACCAGCGCCAACCCCCAGGTGACGACGAAGAGCCCGACGATGGCGAAGCCGACGTAGTCCAGGTCCAGCGAGGCGATCCAGGCCAGCGGGCCGCTGTCGATCCCCAGCCGCTCGACGAGCAGCCCGATCAGCACCATCGTCCCCACCACGAGGGCGACGAGGACCGACAGCACGGTGATCGTCAAGTTGTAGAAGACCTTGCGCACCGGCTTGACCATGGCCCAGCCGTAGGCCCGGGTCATCAGCACGCCGTCGGCGGTGTCGAACAGGCTCATCCCGGCCATGAAGAGCACCGGCAGGACGACGATCGCGTACCAGGGCAGCACGAAGGCCGCGGACCCGGCGATCAACACCAGCAGTCCGACCTGCGTGGCCGTGTCGAAGCCCAGGCCCATCAGCAGGCCGACCGGGTAGAGGTGCCACGGCTTGGACACCCGCCGGGTGACGCGACCCAGCAGGCGGGCCATGAACCCGCGGTTGTGCAGGTGGTGCTCCAGTTGGGTCTCGTCGAACTCACCGGAGCGCATCCCGGTGAAGACCCGGGCGATGCCGACCACCGAGACCAGGTTCATCAGCCCGATCAGCAGCAGGAAGCCCCCGGCCACCAGGGTGCCGATCAGGCCCAGGGTCTGCGCGGTGCTCGAATTGCCGTCCTGGATGACGCCGGCAACCGACTGCACGCCGACGGCGAGCAGCACGCTGGCCATCAGCACCACGGTGGAGTGCCCCAGGGAGAACCAGAACCCGGTGCCGACCGCGGAGCGGCCCTCGCCCACCAACTTGCGGGTCGTGTTGTCGATCGTCGCGATGTGGTCGGCGTCGAAGGCGTGCCGGACGCCGAGCAGGTAGGCGGTCAGGCCCACCCCGACCCCGAGGACGCCCGCGCTGCCGAGCTCCAGCCGTTGCGGGGCGACCGCGAACACGAGCACACCCCAGCCGATCACGTGCAGGGCGACCACGACGGCGGACATCCCGAGGATCCTGCGCCGGTCGGGCCGGCTGAACCCGGACTGGACGGGGGTGGGGCTGGGGGCGGTGAGCGTCACGGCCCGGACCCTATTGCAGCTGTTTGGCATCTGCACAGCTCTCGCAACACGACCCCGTACCGCAGGACCCACCCGTGGCTCCCGTCACAGGGGATGGCCTCGGCAACACGGCCGGAACATCCGACAGCGACTCGCAAACACGTGTTCACGGTCCGGAAACACGTCCACGACGGCGCCGGAAACACAGCCTGGGCACGGTGTCCCCAGCACGACGTCGCACCCCGGGCGTCGGCATCACAGCCCGCCCGCCAGGCATCTGCCCGGCGCACCGCCCACCCCCCGATGCGGCCGATGGCCGACGACCGACCTCAGGAGGTTGCCGTGGTCAACACCGGCGACACTGCCTGGATCCTCATCAGCGCGGCTCTCGTGCTGCTGATGACGCCAGGTCTCGCGCTCTTCTACGGCGGCATGGTCCGCGCGAAGAGCGTCCTCAACATGATGATGATGAGCTTCGGAGCGGCTGCGTTGATCAGCGTGCTCTGGGTGCTCTACGGCTACTCGTTCGCCTTCGGCAACGACGTCGGGGCCGGCCTGCTGGGCGACCCGACCGAGTTCCTCGGCCTCGAGGGCCTGATGGAGGACCTGACCGCCGAGGGTGGCCTGCCGGTCATGGCGTTCGTCGGCTTCCAGGCCGTCTTCGCGATCATCACCGTCGCGCTGATCTCCGGTGCGATCGCCGATCGCGCCAAGTTCGGCGCATGGATGGTCTTCGCCGGCGTCTGGGCGACGATCGTCTACTTCCCGATCGCACACTGGGTCTTCGACTTCACCCTGACTGCTGACGACGGCACCGTCACCCACGTCGGTGGCTGGATCGCCAACAACCTGGCTGCGATCGACTTCGCCGGTGGCACCGCGGTGCACATCAACGCCGGTGCGGCGGGCCTCGCCCTGGCCCTGGTGCTCGGCAAACGTCGCGGCTTCGGCCGCGAGGCGATGCGCCCGCACAACCTGCCGCTGGTCATGATCGGCGCCGGGTTGCTCTGGTTCGGCTGGTTCGGCTTCAACGCAGGCTCCGCCCTCGCCGCCAACAACACCGCCGCGGTGGTCTGGGTCAACACCCTGGTGGCCACCGGCGCGGCCGCGCTGGGCTGGCTGCTGACGGAGAAGATCCGCGACGGCCACTCGACCTCCCTCGGTGGCGCGTCCGGGGTGGTCGCGGGTCTGGTCGCGATCACCCCGGCGTGCTCCTCGGTCTCGCCGATCGGCGCGATCATCTTGGGTGTCCTGGCCGGTGTGCTCTGCGCCCTGGCCGTCGGGCTGAAGTACCGCTTCGGCTACGACGACTCCCTCGACGTCGTGGGCGTCCACCTCGTCGGTGGCCTCTGGGGCACGATCGCGATCGGCTTCCTGGCCACGGACTCCGCCCCGGCGGGTGTCAGCGGCCTCTTCTACGGTGGCGGGGTGGACCAACTGTGGCGCCAGGTCGTCGGCGCCCTGGCCGTCCTGGTCGTCTCCTTCGTCCTCACCTACGTCATCGGCCTCCTCATCGAGAAGACGATGGGCTTCCGGATCACCGAGGCGGACGAGGTCGCCGGGATCGACAACGTCGTGCACGCCGAGTCCGGCTACGACTTCACCAGCCTGAGTGGCGGGAGCGGCTCCGCGCTGCACCAGGCGCACAGCAGCATCGCCCAGGCCAAGACCGTGGAGGGTTCCCACTGATGAAGCTCATCACCGCGATCGTCAAGCCGTTCAAGCTGGACGACGTCAAGAACGCCCTCGAGCTGATCGGCATCGCCGGCCTCACGGTCAGCGAGGTCCAGGGCTTCGGCCGTCAGCGCGGCCACACCGAGGTCTACCGCGGGGCCGAGTACCAGGTGGACTTCGTCCCCAAGGTGCGCATCGAGGTCGTCGTCAGCGAGACCGACGCCGCCCGCGTGGTCGACGCCGTGGTGGAGTCGGCCTCCACCGGTCAGATCGGGGACGGCAAGGTGTGGGTGACCACGATCGACGAGATCGTCCGGGTCCGCACCGGCGAGCGCGGGGCCGACGCCCTGTAGTTCGCGTGCCGGAGTCGACGTCGGCCGGGGTGGTGGACCCGACCATCCCCCCGGCCGGCGCACGTCGTCGCTGAGGACCGCAACCGGAGGGGGACGCGTGCTGGACACCAAGGCGCTGCCAGGTCTGACCCGCGCCGAGCGGGTGCAGGTCATCGACGCCTGGCTCGCCGGGCTGTTGGACGACGCCGTCGCCGGCACCCCGCCGCCGCTACCGCGCCGCGGGGGGACCCCGCCCCGCACGGGCACCGAGGGGCTGGCGCTGATGGCCGTCGGCAGCCTCGGCCGCCGCGAGCTACCGCCCCACGGCGACCTGGACCTCGTGCTCGTCCACGACGGCCGGCCCGAGATCGCCGCGATCGCCGACGCGCTCTGGTATCCGATCTGGAACGCCGGACTCCGGCTCGACCACTCCGTGCGCTCGGTGACCGACGCCGTCGCGGTCGCCTCCACCGACGTCAAGGCCGGCCTCGGCCTTCTCG
>JBBSVA010000007.1:0-64752 GCA_038233915.1 Mycobacteriales bacterium
ATCGCGATCATCTTCAGCCTCGTCGTCATCGGCGTCGCGGCGTTCTCGCTGCTGCTGGACTTCGACATGGCCGACGAGGCCATCCGTCGCGGTGTGGCCCCGAAGTTCGCCTGGTACATCGCCTTCGGCCTGCTGGTCACGGTCATCTGGCTGTACCTGGAGATCCTGCGTCTGCTCAGCTACTTCCGCGACTGAGCCGACCACTACGCACCACGCACCGAGGCCCGGTCCCCATCAGGGGGCCGGGCCTCGGTCCGTTCTCGGGCCCGTCCGGGCCCTGGGGTCAGCTCAGGCGCTCGAGCACCATCGCCATGCCCATGCCGCCGCCCACGCACATCGTCTCCAGGCCGAACGTGCCGTCGGTGGAGCGCAGTCCGTTGAGCAGGGTGCCGGTGATCCGGGCGCCGGTCATGCCGAAGGGGTGCCCGACGGCGATCGCGCCGCCGTGCACGTTCAGCTTGTCGATGTCGATGCCCAGGTCACGGTAGGAGGGGATGACCTGCGCGGCGAAGGCCTCGTTGATCTCGACCAGGTCCATGTCGTCGATGGTCATCCCGGCGCGGGCCAGGGCCTGCTTGGAGGCCTCGACCGGGCCGTAGCCCATGATCTCCGGCGACAGGCCGGTGACACCGGTGGAGACGATCCGGGCCAGCGGGGTCAGCCCCAGCTGGGCGGCCTTGGTGTCGCTCATGACCACCAGCGCGGCCGCGCCGTCGTTGAGCGGGCAGGCGTTACCGGCGGTGACGCGTCCATCGGGACGGAAGACCGGCTTCAGGCTGGAGATGCCCTCCAGCGTCGTGCCCGCCCGGGGGCCGTCGTCGGTCGACACCACGGTGCCGTCGGGCAGCGTGACCGGGGTGATCTCGCGGGCCCAGAAGCCGTCGGCGATGGCCTTTTCGGCCAGGTTCTGGGACCGGACGGCGAACTCGTCCATGTCGGCCCGCGAGACGTCTTTCAGCAGCGCCAGGTTCTCCGCCGTCTGGCCCATCGCCACGTAGACGTCGGGGATCTCGCCTTCGGTGCGCGGGTCGACCCAGGAGTCGGCACCGCCCTCGGCGACGGCCGCGACCTGGGCCTTGCGGTCGGCGAACCGAGGGTTCTCGGTGTCCGGGATCCCGTCGGAGTTGCCCTTGGCGAACCGAGAGACCATCTCGACCCCGGCGGAGATGAAGACATCTCCCTCACCGGCCCGGATGGCGTGCATGGCCATCCGGGTGGTCTGCAGCGAGGAGGAGCAGTACCGGGTGATGGTGGTGCCGGGCAGGTGGTCCATGCCCAGCAGCACCGAGACGACCCGGCCCATGTTGAAGCCCTGCTCGCCGCCGGGCAGGCCGCAGCCCAGCATCAGGTCGGAGATATCGGTCGGGTCCAGCTCGGGGACCTGGTCCAGCGCGGCACGGACGATCGTGGCGGTCAGGTCGTCAGGACGCAGGTCCGTGAGGGACCCCTTGAACGCGCGGCCGATCGGGGATCGGGCAGCAGCGACGATGACGGCTTCGGGCATGGAGACCTCCACGGTGAGGCGCCACCCGCGTGGTGGCGTCGGGGCTGTCCCGAAGCTACTCCCCGGTAACCCGCCAGCTCCCGGGGCCCGTCAGCCCCGGTGTCCCTCAGCGGGACGGGACGAACCCGACCGAGGTCTCGACCGGACCCGCGATCTCCGGTGGACGACGGCGACGCAGCCGCGCCCACGGCCCACGCGGTCCGGCCTCTTCCCCGCGCACCTCGGTGGCCTGCACCTCGGTGCCCGGGCGCCCGGCGGCGCGAGCGGCCGCCTGCGCCACCGGGCGGACGGTCTCCCGCCGCCGGGCCCGCAGGCCCCGGTCGGCAGCCTCGGGCCACACGCCGAGGCAGTCCGCCACCGACGGCAGGAGTGCGGCCGCGGCGGCCGCGTAACCGGCAGCGGAGGGGTGGAACTCGTCGCTGGAGAACATCGTCCGATCGGTCGCGAACGCCGGGCCCAGCAACGAGCCGAGCGACACCGTGCGCCCGCCCTCGGCGACGACGGCGATGGTCTGGGCCGCGGCGAGCTGACGGCTCCACCGCCGGGCCAGGATGCGCAGCGGCTGGGCGATGGGCCGGATCGTGCCCAGGTCCGGGCAGGTGCCGACGACGACGTGGGTGCCGGCCGCCTCGAGCGTGCGCACCGCTTCGGCCAGGTTCCGCACCGCGACCGCCGGCTTGGTCCGGCTGGTCACGTCGTTGGCGCCGATCATCATCATCGCGACGTCGGGGGAGTGGGCGAGCACGCGCTCCACCTGGCCGGGCAGGTCGGTGGAGCGGGCGCCGGACTTCGCGGCCTTGACCAGCCGGACGGGGCGCTCGGCCAGCTCGGCCAGGGCGGCCGCCACCAGCACGCCGGGCGTCTCGGCAGCGGTCTCCACGCCCAGGCCCACGGCGCTGGAGTCGCCCAGCACGGCCAGCACCAGCGGCGTCCCCCGGTGGTGGCCGTAGCGGCCCTCCCCGGTGGGCGGGTCGCCCTGCGAGGTGCGCGCCGCGACCCGCTTGCGGGCCAGCCGGGCCTCCTCGCGGAGCACCGTCACCAGCGCCGCGCCGGCCAGGCCGACCCCGCCACCGCCGTAGACCGCGCCTGTGGCGAGCCGTCGCGCCCTGCTCGCCCGCGTCACGCGTGTCCCGTCCTCTCGCTGGTCCTGCTGTCGTCGTCTGTGGCCTGAGGCGTTCCCACCCTACGGTGGGCCGGTGTCCGACCACCTGAGCCCCGGCCCCACCGCGGACGACGCTGCCCGCCGCGGCCAGATCGTCGACGTCCTGGTGGAGGCGTTCGCCGACCGGATGGCTGCCGACGCCGACGCCTTCCGGACCACGTTCCGCACGATGGCCGCCGACCCGTTCGCCTTCTACCGGGGGTCTGCCTGTCTGTTCTACGCCGACATGGCGACCGTGCAGGACCCGTGGTGTGACGAGCAGACGTCGCGCACGTGGATCCACGGCGACCTGCACGCGGCGAACTTCGGCACCTACATGGACCGCTCCGGGCGGATCGTCTTCGACGTCAACGACTACGACGAGTCCTACCTGGGCCACCTGTCCTGGGACCTGCGGCGGTTCTGCGCGAGCTTCGCGCTGCTGGCCTGGCGCAAGGCGCTGTCCGACGACGTGATCACCGAGGTGCTGCGGGTGTACCTGGAGGCCTACCTGGACCAGGTGCAGGCCTTCGCGCAGACCGACGCCGACCGTGAGTTCGCGCTGGACCGGCACACCACGACCGGTGCGGTCCGCGCGCTCGTGGTGGCGACAGCCGAGCAGACCCGGGTGTCGCTGTTGGGACGGATGACCGTGGTCGAGGACCACCAGCGGCGCTTCGCCGACACGCCTCGGCACCGCCGGCTGGCGGACGCCGAGCGTGACGAGGTGCTGGCCGCCCTCGTCGCGTACCGGGCGACGATCCCGCAGGGCGCCCGTCGCCGGGAGGTGGCCTACGACGTCAAGGACGTCGTCGGGACCGGTGGGTTCGGCATCGGCAGCGCGGGTCTGCCCGCCTACACGGTGCTGCTGGAGGGCTACGACCAGGCGCTGGAGAACGACGTCGTGCTGTCCCTCAAGCAGGCCGCGAGGGCCGCGCCGAGCCGCATCGTCACCGACCCGGAGGTCCGGGCGCTGTTCCAGCACGAGGGGGAGCGGACCGTCTCCGCGCAGCGCGCGATGCAGTCCCACGCCTCGCCGTTCCTGGGCCACACGGTCATCCGCGGGGTCGGTTTCCTGGTCTCCGAGCTGTCGCCCTACGAGGAGGACCTGGACTGGGAGGACCTCACCGAGCCCGACGAGATCGTCCCCGTCGTCGCCCAGCTGGGCCGGGCCACCGCCAAGATTCACTGCATCGGGGACGCGGACGCCGAGCACGACGCGGTGGACGTGCAGGTGGAGGATGCGGTGCTGGCGATGGTGGGCGACCGGCGAGAGGAGCTGATCGCGGACATGACCGCCTTCGCGCTGAGCCACGCGGCCCGCACCCGGGACGACCACCGGCTCTTCGTCGACGCGTTCCGCGCCGGGGAGATCCCCGGGATCACCTCCAGCGGGGACCACGTCCTCACCTGATCGGCAGCTCGACGACCATCCCGCGGTGCGGGCCGACGCCGGCCACGTCGTAGGCGTCGGTGACGACGGTGAGGCCCATCCGCTCGTAGAACGCGACGGCGGCCTCACGGGCGTCACACCACACCAGGTCGGCGCCCGCGGCCGCGAGCCGGGACAGGGCCTCGGCGACGAGGGCCCGGCCCGCGCCCGCCCCGCGGACCTCGGGGTCGGTGGCCATCCCGCGCAGCTGCCAGGGCTGCTCGGCCGCCCGCCAGGCGCAGGCGGCGGGGTGCAGCCGGACGACCCCGACCACCTGCCCGGACTCCCGTCGGGCGGCCAGGTGCAGCGTGGTCGGGTCGTCGTCGCCGGGGATCTCGACCGGCCGTCCTGGGCGGAGCACCCGCCCACGGAGCGGGTACGTCGTCGTCGCGTCGACCTGCTCGACGGTCACCGTGTCCGGGGCGGTCATCGGTCCATCCTCCCGGTCACCGGGCGCGGCGGCCCCGCCGGGTGCGCAGGTAGTCGCTCACCACGTACTCGCCGAGCCGGTCGCTGTCGGGCATGAAGACCCGGCCGCCGGCCAGCTGGGTGATGTCGTGCACGAAGTGCACCAGCGCCGGTTCGGGGTCCAGCGCGAAGACGTTCATCGTCGCGCCGGACCGGGCCACCCGCTCGACCTCGGCGACGGTCTTGGCGATCGTCTCCGGCATCGGCGGCCAGCAGAAGAACGGGGAGCCGTCCTCCTCCAGGTGGGCGGTGGGCTCACCGTCGGTGACCACCAGAACGACCGGTTCGGCGTCGTGGTGCCGGGCGAGGAACCGCCGGGCCAGCATCAGCCCGTGCTGCAGGTTGGTGCCCTGCAGGGTGTCCACGCTCAGCTCGGCCAGCGTCTCCGGGCGCAACACCTGGGCGGTGGAGGCGAACCCGATGATCTCGATCGCGTCCTGCGGGAAGCGGGTGGTGACCAGTGAGTGGAGTGCCATGGCGGTGGACTTGGCCGCGCCCCACGTGCCGCGCAGCGCCATCGAGTAGGACAGGTCGACCAACAGCGCGACCGCGGCGCCGGTGCGGCGCTCGGTCTCGACCACCTCGAAGTCCTCGACACCGATGCGGACCGCCCGCTCGTGCTCGGCGCGTGGCGTCCCGGCCGTGCGGAGCACGGCGTTGCGGACCGTCCTGACCACGTCGAGGGGCTGCTCGTCGCCGAACCGCCACTCCCGGGAGGCGCCGGTCAGCTCACCGTTGGCACCGGCGTCGGCGACGTCGTGGTCGCCCCGGCCGGCGGAGTCCAGCTGGGTGAAGACCCGGCGCAGGGCCGTGGCGCCCAGTCGGCGGACCGCCTTCGGGGACAGCTCGAGCCGGCCCTCGGTCCGGGTCAGGTGGCCCTGCCGCTCCAGCTCGCGCTCCATCTCGCGCAGCGCTGCCAGGTCGTCGACGGCAGGGCGGCCCAGTGCCTGCTCCAGCAGCTCCTCGTCCACGTCGGCCAGGCTGGCGCCGGCGTAGCCCTGGGAGAGCTGATTGGACAGTGCCTCCAGGTCGGCGAGCTCGGCGACCGCGGTGGTCGCGTCGCCCATCCCCAGGCCCTGATCCCCGTCGGGGACCGTGCCGCGCTGGCCCCACGGCAGGTCCGGGCGGGCCTGCCGCAGCGCGTCGTTGAGGTGCGCCATCTCGCTGGCCAGGCCCATGTCCTGCATGGCCTGGCCCATCAGCTCGCCCAGCTCTGCCCGCTGCTCGGGTGACAGGCCGGCCATCATCCGCTCCTGCGCGGCCGCCCGGCGGGCGAGGGAGTCGACCAGCTCGTCGACGGTCTGCGGGTCGTCCGGGAAGAACTGGCCGTGCTGGGCCATGAAGTCGGCGAACTGCTGGTCGGTGTCCTCGCCACGGTTGTGCGCGTCCAGCAGCGCCGACAGGTCGGCCACCATGTCCTTCACGGCGGCGGTGCCGTCCTCGCCGGCGGCGTTCATCTGCTGCAGGGCCTGCTTCATGTGCTGGAACTGGCTGTCCAGCACCTCCTTCTGCAGCAGGTCCTGGATCTGCCGGTAGGCCTCGCGGGCCTCCTCGGACCGCCACTGCTTGTCCTTGAGCGCCCGGACGGCGCCCGCGGTGTCCTCGGGCAGGGCGTCCAGCTCTGCCTCGGCCAGCCGGGCGGCGTCGTCCGGGTCGGGGAACAGCTCGCGCCGCTCGGCCTCCAGCGCCCGGTCCAGCAGCTCGCGGACCTCCTCGAGCGTGCCGTCCATCCGGCCGGCCTGCCGGGCCTGGCGCAGCCGGTCGCGGACCGACCGGCGCAGCTCGTCGAGCCCCCGGCGGCCGTCCAGCCCGCGGCGCAGCAGGTCCCGCAGCGCCTCGCGCACGCTGCTGCCGGCCAGCACCTGATCACCGATCTCGTCGACGGCGCCACCCAGGTCGTAGGGCGGCGCCAACGGGTCGGGCCCGCCCCTCCAGCGGCCGTACCGATAGCCGCGCGAACCGCGGCCCCGGGGCTCGCGCTCGGCCATCGTCAGGACCCGTAGACCGTGCGGTTGCCGTCGGTGTCCTTGGCCAGCCGGCGGGTCAGCCACAGGCCCTCGAGGGCGAACTCGACGGCCGCCGCGGCCTGCTCGGCTGTCTCCTCGCCCTCCGGGACGCCGAGGCGGCCCAGCAGCTGGGCCAGGTTGGGCACCGTGCCGACCTGCCCCATCAGCTCGGGGGCAGAGACCAGGTCACCGGACTCGACCACCTCGCCGCCGGTGAAGTGCTCCTGCAGGCCGGTGAGGTCCAGGCCTCCGCAGCGGGCCCGGAACGTCTGCGCCGTCGCCTGACGGAGCAGGTGCTCGAGCACCTCGAGCTCGCGGCCGTCCTCGGGGTCCGAACTCGCGTCGGCGAACTCGACCTTCCCGCGGCTGGCCGGCACCACGCACGGCAGGTCGACCACCCGGGCGACCGGGCGGGCCTCCCCGGCGACGGCGGCCCGTCGGACGGCGGAGGCCGCGATGGTCTCCAGCCCGGCGATCGCGAACCGGGCACTGACCCCGGACCGCTGGTCGACCTGGCTGGACTCGCGGACTCCCCGGGTGAAGCGGGCCATGATCTCGACCAGGTGCTCGGGGACCAGCGGGGCGTCCAGGCCGCCCGTGCCCAGCCCCCAGGAGGTCTGCGCCTCCTGGTGCAGCAGCCGGATCTCGTCGGCCAGCTCCACGGGGTAGTGGGTGCGGACCTCGGCGCCGAACCGGTCCTTGAGCGGGGTGATGATCCGACCGCGGTTCGTGTAGTCCTCGGGGTTCGCGCTGGCGACCAGCAGCAGGTCCAGCGGCAGCCGGACCCGGTAGCCGCGGATCTGGATGTCGCGCTCCTCCAGCACGTTGAGCAGCGCGACCTGGATCCGCTCGGCCAGGTCGGGCAGCTCGTTGATGCTGAAGATGCCGCGGTTGGTGCGCGGGACCAGCCCGTAGTGCACGGTCTCCGGGTCGCCCAGGGTGCGGCCCTCGGCGACCTTGATCGGGTCGACGTCACCGATCAGGTCGCCGACGCTGGTGTCCGGGGTAGCCAGCTTCTCCCCGAACCGGTCGCTGCGGTGCAGCCAGCCGACCGGGGTGGCGTCGCCGTGCTCGGCGACCTGGCGGATGCCCCAGACGCTGATCGGAGCCAGCGGGTGCTCGTTGAGCTCGCTGCCGAGAAGGACCGGGGTCCACTCGTCGAGCAGGCCGACCAGGGTCCGGATCAGCCGGGTCTTGCCTTGGCCGCGCTCGCCGAGCAGGACCAGGTCGTGGCCGGCGATGAGGGCGCGCTCGACCTCGGGCACGACGGTGTCCTCGAACCCGACGATGCCGGGGAGGGAGGGCTCGCCGGCGGCGAGCCGGGCGAGCAGGTTGGCGCGGATCTCGGCCTTGACGCCCACGGGAGTGGCTCCGGAGGCCCGGAGCTCGCCCAGGGTGGTGGGAGCGGGCTGGGGTGTCGCGGTCTGGGGCTGTGCTGTCTGAGGCGCTGCGTCCGTCACCTCGTCCACGGTACGACGGGGGTGTGACATCCGGGGGTCATCGCCGGACCGGTCTGCTGTCAGGATCGGGGGGTGACCGAACCCGCGGTACCGCTCGTGTCCGGCGCCGACGTCGAGTCGGCGGCGCAGCTGCTGGAGGGCGTCGTCCGGCGCACCCCGCTGGAGCACTCCCGCGCACTCGCCGAACGGGTCGGCGGACCGGTGTGGCTCAAGTGCGAGAACCTGCAGCGCACCGGGTCCTTCAAGATCCGCGGCGCCTACACCCGGATCGCCAGGCTCACCGACGCCGAGCGGGCCGCCGGCGTCGTGGCCGCCAGCGCGGGCAACCACGCACAGGGCGTCGCGCTGGCCGCCCGTGAGCTGGGCGCGGCCGCCACCGTCTTCATGCCCGAGACAGCGCCGCTGCCCAAGCTGGCCGCCACCCGCGGGTACGGGGCGGTGGTCCACCAGCTGGGGGACTCGCTCACCGAGCCGCTGGTGGCGGCGCGGGCGTTCGCCGAGGAGACCGGCTCGGTGTTCATCCACCCCTTCGACCACCCCGACGTCATCGCCGGGCAGGGCACCGTCGGCCTGGAGCTCGTCGAGCAGTGCCCCGACGTCGCGACAGTCGTGGTCTGCACCGGGGGCGGTGGCCTGGTCTCCGGCATCGCCGCCGCGGTCAAGGCCCGCAGGCCCGGCGTGCGGGTGGTCGCGGTGCAGGCGGCCTCCGCCGCCGCATTCCCGGCGTCCCTGGCCGCGGGGAGGCCGGTCCCGCTGACGTCGATGGCCACGATGGCCGACGGGATCGCCGTCGCCGCCCCCGGGGACCTCACCCTGGCCCACGTCGCCGGCCTGGTGGACGAGGTCCGCACGGTCACCGAGGACCAGCTCTCCCGGGCCCTGCTGTTCTGCCTGGAGCGGGCCAAACTCGTCGTCGAGCCGGCCGGGGTCGCCGCCGTGGCCGCGGTGCTCGCCGACCCCACGGCCTTCACCGCACCCGTCGTCGCGGTCGTCTCGGGCGGGAACATCGACCCGGTGCTGATGCTCAAGGTGGTCCAGCACGGCATGGCCGCCGCCGACCGCTACCTGTCGCTGCGGGTCCGGGTGCCTGATCGGCCGGGCTCGCTGGCCGCGCTGCTGCGGGAGCTGGCGACGGTGTCGGCCAATGTGCTCTCCGTCGAGCACGAGCGGACCACCGCCCGGCTGGACCTGGGCGAGGTCGAGATCGCGGTCGTGTTGGAGACCCGCGGACCCGACCACGCCCGCGAGGTCCTGGGGGCGTTGGACCGGGCCGGCTACTCGGTCACCGGTGGCGAGCCGATGAGTTCCGGCTCCCCGGCGGGTCTTCCCGGCTGAGACCGCCCATCCGGGTGGTCCGGTGAGGAGACGCTCGTGCTGCTGCGGTCCTGTCGGTGCCCTGTCCTACGGTGCCCCGCATGAGCAGAGGACAGGGTGGGTCCGGCGACGCGGTCGTCGTCGAGGGCCTGGTCAAGCGGTTCGGTGCGGCGACCGCGCTGGACGGCGTCGACCTCACCGTCGCCGAGGGCACCGTGCTGGGCCTGCTGGGCCCCAACGGCGCGGGCAAGACGACGGTCGTCCGGATCCTGTCGACGTTGCTGCACGCCGACGCCGGCCGGGCCACGGTCGCGGGCCTCGACGTCGCCACGCAGGCCGACGAGGTGCGCGGGGTCATCGGGCTCACCGGCCAGTACGCCGCGGTCGACGAGTACCTGACCGGGGTGGAGAACCTGGAGATGGTCGGCCGGCTCTACCGGCTGGGCAAGAAGGAGGCCCGGTCGCGGGCCGTCGACCTGCTCGACCGCTTCGACCTCAGCGAGGCCGCGCGCCGCCCGGCCAAGACCTACTCCGGTGGCATGCGCCGTCGGCTGGACATCGCCGCCTCGCTCATCGCCCGTCCGCAGGTGCTCTTCCTGGACGAGCCGACCACCGGGCTGGACCCCCGCAGCCGGCTGGGCATGTGGGAGTTCATCTCCGACCTGGTCAGCGACGGTACGACGATCCTGCTCACCACCCAGTACCTGGAGGAGGCCGACCGGCTGGCCGACCGGATGGTGGTCATCGACCGGGGCCGGGTCATCGCCCGCGGCACCGCCGACGAGCTCAAGGCCCAGGTCGGCGGCGAGCGGCTGGAGCTCACCGTGGGCTCGGTGGCCGAGCTGACCCGGGCCACCGAGGAGCTGCGGTCCCTCGCGCTGGAGGAACCGCGGAGTGACGCGCAGACCCGCCGGCTCACGCTGCCGGTCAGCGGGGGAGCGGGCACCCTCGCCGAGGCGCTGCGCCGGCTGGAGCGGGCCGGGGTCACCCTGCTCGACGTCGGCCTGCGGCGCCCCGACCTGGACGACGTCTTCCTCACCCTGACCGGCCGCCCCGCCGAGGATGCCGATCCCCCCGGGGACGCCGCCGAGCACACCCCCGCCCGCACGGAGGAGACGGTCCGATGAGCGCGCTGGGGAACACCCTGTCCGACAGCCTGGTCATCACCCGCCGCAACCTGATCAAGGTCAAGCGGGTGCCGGACCTGATCGTGTTCGCGACCCTGTCGCCGATCATGTTCGTGCTGCTGTTCCGGTACGTCTTCGGCGGTGCGATCGAGCTGCCCGACGGCATCACCTACGCCGAGTTCCTGCTGCCGGGGATCTTCGCCCAGACGGTGGTCTTCGGGTCCACGACGACCGGGGCGAGCATTGCCGACGACCTGCAGAAGGGCCTGGTCGACAGGTTCCGGTCACTGCCGATGTCCCGGTCGGCGGTACTCATCGGGCGGACGGTCGCCGACCTGGGGCTCAACGCGATCTCGATCGTGGTCATGGCGCTCACCGGGTTGCTCGTGGGGTGGCGGATCCACAGCTCGGTACCCGAGGCGATCGGCGGATTCTTGATCCTGCTCGCGTTCGCCTACGGGATCAGCTGGGTGATGGCGCTGGTCGGGCTGCTGGTCCGCACCCCCGAGGTGGTCAACAACGCCAGCTTCATCGTGATCTTCCCGCTGACCTTCGTGGCCAACACCTTCGTACCGCTGGAGAGCTTCCCGTCGGTGCTGCGCACGTTCGCCGAGTGGAACCCGGTCTCCACCGTGGTGCAGGCGGCCCGTGACCTCTTCGGCAACCAGCCGGCCAGCGTGCCGGTGCCCGATGCCTGGTCGCTGCAGCACCCGGTGCTGTACACGCTGATCTGGGTGGCGGTGATCCTGGCGGTCTTCGTGCCGCTCGCCGTCCGGGCCTACCTGGGCACCGCGAAGCGCTGACCGGCTGCGGGCCGGGGGGCACCGGGAGAGGATGGACGGCGATGAGCACCGACCCGTCCGCCGCCGCGTCCACCCTGTCCGCAGCCACCCTGTCCGCCGACAACCCGCTGGCCCAGCCCTCCCCGCTGGACTTCGGCCTGCCGCCGTTCGCCCAGACGTCGCTGGAGCACTGCCGGGAGGCGATGCTCGCCGGGATGGCGGAGCAGCGGGCCGAGGTCGCCGCGATCACCGGTGCCCCCGGGACGCCGACGTTCGAGGACACCGTCGTCGCGCTGGAGCGCTCGGGTGAGCTGCTGCACCGGGCCCAGGTCCTGTTCTACGCGTTGGCCTCATCGAACTCCTCCGAGCGCCTGCGGGAGATCGAGCGGGAGATCGCCCCGCTGGCCGCCGCGCACGGTGACGCCCTGCGGCTGGACCCGGAGCTCTTCGCCCGGATCGACGCCGTGCACACAGCCGTGCACACCGCGGCGCAGGCCGGCGGGCACGGGCTGGACGCCGAGGCGGTGCGCCTGGTCGAGCGGTACCACCTGGACTTCGTGCTGGCCGGGGCCCAGCTCGACGAGGCCGGCCGGGACGAGCTGCGGGCGCTCAACCTGCGGCTGTCGGAGCTGTCCACCTCCTTCGGGCAGAACCTGGTGGTCGCCACCGAGGCCGCGGCGGTGCTGGTCACCGACCGGACCGAGCTGGCCGGGCTCAGCGACGCCGAGGTCGAGGCCGCCGCCGGGGCCGCTGCCGAGCGGGGACACCCCGAGGGGTACCTGCTCACCCTGGTGCTGCCCAGCGGGCAGCCGGTGCTGGCCAAGCTGCGCGACCGCGGGCTGCGCCGTCGGGTGCACGAGGCGTCGGTCGGCCGGGCGTCGTCGGGCGAGCAGGACAACACCCCGGTCGCCGCCGAGATCGCGCACCTGCGGGCCGTGCGGGCCCGGCTGCTGGGGTTCCCCACCCACGCCGACCTGGTCGCCGCCGACCAGACCGCGAAGACCTCGGCCGCCGTGGACGAGTTGTTGGCGACCCTGGTCCCGCCCGCGGTGGCCAACGCCCGGGCCGAGGGGGAGGTGCTCGCCGAGCTGGCTGCCGCCGACGGGGTCGAGCTGGCCGCGTGGGACTGGGCGTACTACTCCGAGCGGGTCCGGGCCGAGCGGTACGCCGTGGACAGCGCGGCGCTGCGCCCCTGGTTCGCCCTCGACCGGGTGCTGGTCGACGGCGTCTTCCACGCCGCCCGGCTGCTCTACGGCTACACGTTCACCCAGCGCACCGACCTGGCCGGCTACCACCCCGACGTCCGGGTCTGGGAGGTCGCCGACGCCGCCGGCGAGCAGGTCGGCCTGTACCTCGGCGACTACTTCGCGCGGGACGGCAAGCGCGGCGGGGCGTGGATGAGCTCCTTCGTCTCGCAGTCCGGGCTGCTGGGCACGAAGCCCGTGGTCTTCAACGTCCTGAACGTCACCCGGGCCGCCGACGGGCAGCCCACGCTGCTCACCCTGGACGAGGTCACCACACTTTTCCACGAGTTCGGGCACGCCCTGCACGGGTTGTCCTCGGCGGTTACCTACCCGCGGTTCTCCGGCACCAGCGTGCCGCGGGACTTCGTGGAGTTCCCCAGCCAGGTCAACGAGATGTGGGCACTGTGGCCCGAGGTGCTCGACCACTACGCCAAGCACACCGAGACCGGTGAGCCGCTGGGCGCCGACGTCCTGGCGGCGATCGAGGCGGCGTCGCTGTGGGGCGAGGGGCACGGAACGCTGGAGTACCTGGCGGCCACCCTGCTCGACCAGGCCTGGCACCGGATCGGCCCGGACACCGCGGTCGAGGACCCGCTGGCCTTCGAGGCCGCCGCGCTCGAGGCCGCCGGGGTGGCCTCCGAGCTTGTCCCGCCGCGGTACCGGACGACGTACTTCCAGCACGTCTTCGCCGGGGGCTACGCGGCCGGTTACTACTCCTACATCTGGTCGGAGGTGCTCGACGCCGACACCGTGGAGTGGTTCAGGGCCAACGGCGGGCTGACCCGGGCCAACGGCGACGCCTTCCGCGGCAAGCTGCTCGCCCGGGGTGGCTCGGTCGACCCGCTGGGCGCCTTCCGGGACGTCGTCGGCCGGGACGCCGACACCGGCCCGCTGCTCCGCCGTCGGGGGCTCACCGCCTCCTGACCGCCGACGCCGGACACGACGACGCCCCGCCCGCAGGACAGAGGGCGGGGCGTCGTCGTGCGGGCGGGCTCAGAACCAGGGCAGCGCGAGTACCAGGTCCAGGTCGTCGGGGGAGTCCCCGTCTCGAACCAGCCGGTTGGGCTGGTGGTGGGCGCACATCGTGCAGCGGTGCACCACCTGCCAGCCCTTGCCCGACTTCTCCACCAGCCCTACGGGCTCCATCAGCTGCCGGCAGGTCGAGGCCCGGTCCCCCGGCTTCTCGTCCACGTGCAGCGACCACAGGCAGTACGGGCAGTGGTTGCGGTAGTGCCCGTCGCTGTTCGCCGGCACGAGCACCTGGCAGTGCCCGCAGACGAACTCGGTGTTCTCCGCTCGCCGGGAGCGGCCCCGGGGGGATCTCAGCCCCGGCTCGGACAGCCCCGGATCGGTCATGTCGTGCCCCGGCTCAGGGGACGAACGGCTCGACCGCGAGGACCTTCACGCTGATGTCCTTGCCGTTGGGTGCCTGGTAGGTGACCGTGCTGCCCGGTGCTGCGTCCATGATCGCGATGCCCAGCGCCGACTCGGGGGAGTAGACCGAGACGCCGGTGGTGCCGGCAATCTCCCGGGAGCCCAGCAGGAACTTCTCGGTGTCGTCCTCGTCGCCGTCGAAGGCGATGGTGATGACGGTGCCGAGCGCGGCGTTGGTGGCGGTCTTGGGCGGCTCGCCGACCCGGGCCTTGCGCAGCAGGTCGGTCAGCTGGCGGATCCGGGCCTCCTGCTTGCCCTGCTCGTCCTTGGCCGCGTGGTAGCCGCCGTTCTCCTTGAGGTCACCCTCCTCGCGGCGCGCGTTGATCTCCGCCGACATGGCCGGCCGGCCCGCCACGAGCGCGTCCAGCTCGCCCTTGAGACGGTCGTGGGCCTCCTGCGTCAGCCAGACGCCCTGGTCCTGCTGGTCGGTCGTGGACACGATGAGACGGCTCCTGTAAGTCGAAGAGCCGCCCCCCGATGGGGGAGCGGCCGCGTGATCGCCCAACCTAACACCGGACTGTGCCGTCTCGCAGCCCTCGCGTCCGGCTCCCGGTGAGGGGCGCACAGCCCGTGTGGCCGGGGTCGCCGCCGTCCTCGGCCGGGTGGTGGGACCATGGACCCGTGACCCCACCGGACCAGCTGCGACTCCTCGCGGTGCACGCCCACCCCGACGACGAGTCGAGCAAGGGCGCTGCCTCGATGGCCAGGTACGTCGCCGAGGGCGTGGACGTCCTCGTCGCCACCTGCACCGGCGGCGAGCGGGGGTCGGTGCTCAACCCCCGGATGGACCGTCCCGAGGTGTGGGAGCGGTTGCCGCAGGTCCGCGCCGAGGAGATGGCCGCCGCCCGCGAGATCCTCGGCGTCGGCCAGGAGTGGCTCGGCTTCGTCGACTCCGGGCTGCCCGAGGGCGACCCGCTGCCTCCGCTGCCCGAGGGTTGCTTCGCCCTCGTCCCGGTGGAGGAGGCCGCGGCCCCGCTGGTCGCGCTGATCCGCCGGTTCAAGCCGCAGGTCGTGACGACGTACGACGAGCGGGGTGGTTACCCGCACCCCGACCACATCAAGACCCACGACATCTCGGTGCACGCCTTCGACGCCGCCGGGGACCCGGACCGCTACCCCGACCTCGGGGACCCCTGGCAGCCCAGCAAGCTCTACTTCCACATGAGCTTCACGCTGCCCCGGACGACGGCGATCCACGAGGCCCTGCTCGGCGCCGGCCTGGAGTCGCCCTACACCGAGATGCTGTCCACCTGGGACCCGGCCAAGGACATCTCGCACCGGGTCACCACCCGGGTGCCGTGCGGGGAGTACTTCGACGTCCGGGACCGGGCGCTGCTCGCGCACGCCACCCAGATCGACCCCGACGGCCGCTGGTTCGCCACCCCGATGGACCTGCAGCGCCAGGTCTGGCCGACCGAGGACTACGAGCTCGCCCGCTCGCTGGTCGACAATCCGACCCCTGAGGACGACTTGTTCGCGGGGATCCGCAGCGAGGTGGGCGTTCGATGACCGGTCTGCTGGTGCTGGCCGCCGAGCAGCAGTTGCCCGAGGACGTCGGCAAGTCCGGGCCCTTCGGCCTGCTGCTGGTCGGGGTGCTGCTGGTTGCCGTCCTGCTGCTGGGCCGCTCGATGGGCAAGCACCTCAAGCGGCTGCCCCGCAGCTTCGAGCCCGAGGACGCCCCGGTCGTCGTCCCGGACGACGCCTCGGAGCTGTTCGAGCCGCGTCGCCCCGGCGATGAGCTGCTGGACACCCTGCGCCGTGCCCCACTGGCCATCGAGCCGCCGCGCACCGACGTCGAGGACGAGCCGACCGGGGATCGATGACCCCTCGGTGCCGGGGGCGGCGGTGACCGACCCGCCTCACCAGCGGTGCGCGACGTCCACCACGACCCGGGTTCCGGCCGGGGTGGGGAGCACCACCACCCGGAAGGACAGCAGGGCCCGCACGCCCAGCCCGATCGTGGTCTGACCCTCGAGGGAACCGGCCCACGCGACCTGGGCGAACGTGCGGTACCCGGTCACCGTGACCAGGCGGTCCGGCTCGGCCAAATGGTGGGAGCTCAGGAAGACCGTCTGGCCCCGGTCGGCGGCCTCGGCGACGCAGCGGCGGAACTCCTGCTCCATCAGGGGGTCCAGGCCTGAGGTGGGCTCATCCAGGACGAGCAGTGCTGCTCGCGTCGCGAACGCAGCGACCAGGGCCACCTTCTGCCGGTTGCCCGTCGAGCAGGCCCGCGCTCGACGGCCGGGGTCCATGGCGAAGCGCTGGACGAGCTCGTCCCGGTAGGCGAGATCGGTGCCCGGGCCGACCCCGGCCAGCAGGTCCAGGTGCTCCTGGCCGGTGAGCTGCGGCCAGAGCGCGACGTCGGCGGGTACGTGTGCCAGGTGCCGGTGCGCGACCGCGACGTCGTCCGCCGGGACGCCGAAGACCCGGGCGGAACCGGTGGTGGGGCGTAGGAACCCGAGCAGCAGCCGGATGGTCGTGGACTTCCCGGCACCGTTGGGACCCAGGAAGCCGAAGACCTCGCCGGGCGGGACTGTCAGGTCCAGGTTGACGACGGCGTCGGTATTGCCGAAGGACTTGCCCAGTCCGACGGCCTCCACGGCCGGGGGCGCCGTCGCGGTCCCGGCCGAGGACTGCTCGGCTCCACGGTGGCTCAGCACCGGCTCGGTCCGTCCTCCACCAGGGACCCGGCGACGGCGTCGCGTCCACCAGCCGGGGTGCGCGGATCGGTGGGCGAGGGGCGGCGACGGCGCATGACGTCCTCCCGTGGGGCGGGTCAGCCTGCTCCTGTGCGGGCCGCACCGCCAGGGGCACGCTGCCCGGGCCCGGCCGGAACGAGGCTGCGTCGTGACCGCGCGCGCACTGTGGTCGACGGCATCCCGCCGAGCAGGTGACCCCGGTGCCGACCAGGGACACTGGGGTGGTGAGCACCCCTGAGAGCACCGACGTCCTGGTGGTGGGAGCGGGGCCCGCGGGCTCGGCCGCCGCGGCCTGGGCGGCCCGCGCCGGCCACGACGTGGTGCTCGCCGACGCCGCCGTCTTCCCCCGGGACAAGGCCTGCGGCGACGGCTTGACCCCGCGCGCCATCGCCGAGCTGGACCACCTGGGCCTGGGCGACTGGGTCCGCGCGCACGGGCGCAACAAGGGCCTGCGGGCGGCCGGGTTCGGCCAGGAGTTGCTGCTGCCCTGGCCGGGCGGCTCGCTGCCCGACCACGGCGGCGCCGTCCCGCGCACCGAGCTCGACGCCCGGATCCGGCAGGTCGCCCTGGACGACGGTGCCACCGGCCTGGAGGGCGCCCGCGCCGTCGGCGTCACCCGGGACGGCGAACGGGTCACCGCCGTCGACTTCACCCGTCCGGACGGCTCCACCACGACGGTCCGCTGCCGCAAGCTCGTGGTCGCTGACGGCGTGCGCTCCCCGCTGGGCCGGGTGCTCGGCCGCGAGTGGCACCGGGAGACCGCCTACGGCGTGGCCGCCCGCGGCTACGTGACCAGCGGCCGCAGCGACGACGAGTGGATCTCCAGCCACCTCGAGCTGCGTGGCACCGAGGGCGAGCTGTTGTCGGGGTACGGCTGGGTGTTCCCGCTGTCCGACGGCGAGGTGAACATCGGTGTCGGCACGCTGGCCACCGCCAAGCGCCCGGCGGGCGTGCAGCTCAAGCCGCTGTTGGACTTCTACGCCGACAGCCGCCGACAGGAGTGGGAGCTGACCGGGCCGGTGCGGGCCAAGGCGTCTGCGCTGTTGCCGATGGGCGGGGCCGTGTCCGGTGTCGCCGGGCGGAACTGGGCGCTGGTCGGTGATGCTGCCGGCTGCGTGAACCCGCTCAACGGCGAGGGCATCGACTACGGCATGGAGACCGGCCGTACGGTGGCCGGGATGCTGGGGGAGGACGACTGGTCGTTGGCGTGGCCGGCGACCCTGCGGGCCCAGTACGGCGAGGCGTTCTCCATCGCCCGCCGGTTGGCCGGGCTGCTCACCCTGCCGCGGCTGCTGCCCGCGGCCGGGCCGGTGGGCATGCGGTCCCGGGCGCTGATGACCGTGGCGCTGCGGGTGATGGGCAATCTGGTCACCGAGTCCGACCGGGACGTGACCGCGCGGGCCTGGCGGCTGGCCGGCCGGTTGTCGGTGCGGCTGGACGATCGCCCGCCGTTCCCGGCCGCGGACCTCCGCACCGCCTGAGCGGCAACACCCGGCGCGCCCAGTGTTGCCGTGTCCACGCTAGTGCGTTTCGCACAGTAGTGTGCGATCCACGCGACGAGGACCGGGAGGTCGGTGGATGGACACCACGCAACTGCTCAAGGGGGTGCTCGACCTCGCCGTCCTGGCGGTCCTGGACGGTGCGGACGGGTACGGCTACGACGTCGTCCGCCGGCTGCGCGCCGGGGGGCTGGACGAGGTCGGCGACGCCTCGGTCTACGGCACCTTGCGCCGGCTGTACGCCGCCGGGCACCTGACCTCCTACGTGGTGCCCTCGGTGGAGGGCCCGCACCGCAAGTACTACGGCCTGAACCCCTCCGGGCGGGCCCAGCTGGAGAGCTCGACCAAGACCTGGTCGGGCTTCGCGGACACGATGGCCGCGCTGCTCGCCGGCCGGGACGAGGTGGCGGCATGAGCACGGCCCCCGGGACGACGACCCAGACGACCGGCGACCCGGAGGTCGCCGCCTACGCCCGGCAGGTTCGCGAGGCCCTCGCCGACGTGCCAGCCGCGCGGCTGGAAGAGCTGCTCGAGGACCTGGAGGAGCACCTCGTCGAGGTGGCCGCCGAGACGCCGGGCCCGCTCAGCGACCGGCTAGGTCCGGCCACCGAGTACGCGGCCGAGCTGCGCCGCGCAGCCGGGCTCCCCGAGGCGGCCCCTGCCGCCGAGACCGACGGCCGGTCCGGCTGGCGCGGTGACCTGCGGCGGTACCGGGACAAGTACGGCGACCACCCCGCCGTCGTCGCGGCCCGGGAGTTCCTGCCCGAGCTGCGGCCGGCCTGGTGGGTGCTCCGCGCCTGGGCCGCCGTCGCGGCGGTGGAGTACGTCTTCCGCGGTCAGGTCATGCTGCCGCTGCCCACGCTGGGCCTCGGGGTGGTCGGCTGGCTGGTGACCGGCGTCGCGGTGGTCTGGTCGGTCCGGCGGGGCCTGCGGGACCGTGCGGCGGCCCGGCCACTGAGCCACCTGACGGCGTTCGCGACCCTCGCCCTGGCGGTCTGCACGCTCGTCGCGCTCGTCGGGCTCGCCGACCGGTCCAGCGACGTGTTCTACCCCGACAGCGTGTCCTACGACCAGGGGCCGACGCCGC
This sequence comes from Mycobacteriales bacterium, assembly GCA_038233915.1. Taxonomy (GTDB): domain Bacteria; phylum Actinomycetota; class Actinomycetes; order Mycobacteriales; family Geodermatophilaceae; genus Klenkia. The sequence continues at coordinate 19,198 of JBBSVA010000007.1, forward strand.
TGACCCACGAGGACGGCACGCCGATCACCAACATCGTCCCCTACGGTCCCGACGGCGAGCCGCTGACCGGGGTGCTGCTGTACGACCAGGACGGCCGGCCGATCGACAACCTGTCGCCCTACACGGCCGAGGGCGGCGAGGTCACCCAGCTGCCGTCCTCACCGCAGGCCCCGGACAACGCCTACCCGCAGCAGCAGACGGTGGTGACCTACGACGAGTACGGCGCTCCGCTGACCGTCGAGCAGCCGGTCCCGTCCGCCGAGGTCGCGCCCACGACGGCGCCGGTGACCAGCGCTCCGGTGACCAGCGCCTCTCCCGCCCCGGAGAGCGCGTCGGTCCCGGTGCCCACGCCCTGAGGGAGGGACGCCGGGTGGGGCCGCCCGGCGCCGGCTCAGACGAAGGGCGAGTTGTAGATCGCGAAGTAGACGGCGATGTAGTGGCAGGCCGCCGCGACGATCGTCATCGCGTGGAAGACCTCGTGGTAGCCGAAGACGCCGGGCCACGGGTTGGGCTTCTTGATCGCGTAGGCCACCGCGCCGACGGTGTACAGCACTCCGCCGGCGGCCAGCAGCACCATCGCGGCGACCCCGGCCAGCGACAGGATGTCGGTCAGCACGAAGACGGCGACCCAGCCCAGCGCCAGGTAGATCGGCACGCCGACCCAGCGGGGGGCGGTCGGCCAGGCAGTCTTGAGCGCGACGCCCCCCAGCGCCCCGCCCCAGACCAACCCCAGGATCCACCAGTTGGTCGGCGCCGGGACGGCGAGCGCGGCGAACGGGGTGTACGTGCCGGCGATGAACACGAAGATCATCGAGTGGTCCAGCCGCTTCATCAGCTTCCAGCCGCGCGGTGACCAGCGGCGCCGGTGGTAGGCGGCGCTGATCCCGAACAGGCCCAGGATGGTCAGGCAGTAGATGCTCACCGGCAGCCCGGCGCGCAGGCCGCCGTGCGCCCAGGCCAGCGGGAGGAGCACGGCGCCGGCGATGACCGACCCGAACGCGGCGAAGAGGTGCAGCCAGCCGCGCAGCCGCGGCCGGGTGTCGGGGTGGTCGAAGTCGCGGTCGGCGTAGTCGGCGACCGCCCACTCGCCGTCGCGCAGGACGGCCTCGACCCGTTCGCCCTCCTCGAGGACGGCGGTCGCCGCCTGGCCCTGGGGTGCCTCCACCTCGGTGCCGTCGGAGGCCACCCGCACGGTCTCTGCGGGGTCGTGGGCGCTGCTCATGACCCGAGGTTAGAGCCGCGTCCCGCCCGGGGCATCTCATCCGGGTGTGAGGTCTCCGGGTGCGCCGGTGGACCTGCCCGACCCGGGACCTGCCGGCTGTCGCAGCGGAGTCCTAGGGTGGCTCTCCGTGGGGGCTCGCGAGCAGGTGCGCACGGCACTGACGTCGCTCTACGAGCGTCGGCTGGTCCGCCGGTTGGACCGTGACGCGGCCCCGCACCACGTCGGGGTCATCGTCGACGGCAACCGCCGGTGGGCCCGGGCGATCGGCCTGGAGGACGTCAACGACGGGCACCGGCGGGGCGCAGACAAAATCGTGGACTTTCTGGGCTGGTGCGACGAGACCGGCGTCGGTGTCGTCACGCTGTTCCTGCTGTCCACCGACAACCTGACCCGCCCCGAGCCGGAGCTCACCCCGCTGCTGCGGATCATCGAGGGCGTGACCTGCGACCTGGCCGGGCCCCAGCGGCGGTGGCAGCTCAACGCCGTCGGCGCGCTGGGCCTGCTGCCGGCCGAGACGGTGGCCGTCCTCAAGCAGGCCGAGGAGGACACCCGCGGCCGCGCGGGCGCCACGGTCAACCTCGCGGTCGGCTACGGCGGACGGCGGGAGATCGCCGACGCCGTCCGGTCGCTGCTGGCCGAGCACGCCGCACGGGGGACGACGCTTGCGGAGGTGGTCGAGAACCTGGACGTCGAGCACATCGCCGAGCACCTCTACACGCGCGGCCAGCCCGACCCCGACCTGGTCATCCGGACCAGCGGCGAGCAGCGGCTGTCCGGCTTCCTGCTCTGGCAGACCGCACACTCCGAGTTCTACTTCACCGACGTCAACTGGCCGGAGTTCCGGCGGGTGGACTTCCTGCGCGCGCTGCGCGACTACGCCGCCCGCCAACGCCGCTTCGGCAGCTGACCGCCCGGGTGTGAGACTGGGCGGCATGGCAGCCGGCGCGGTCGACGTCCCCCTGGAGTACGTGAAGCTGGGGCTCCGGTTCGACCGCCTGGAGGAGGGCTTCGTCGACGCCTACACCGGGGCGCGACGGATCCGGGCCCAGGTGGCGAGCGAGCCCGCGCCCACCCCGCAGCTGCTGCGTGACCAGGCCCGCGGCCTGCTCCGCGAATTGGACGCCACCGACCTTGCCGCCGACCGGGTCGAGCATCTGCGCGGCCAGCTGACCGCCCTGGAGTGCACCGCCCGGACGATGGGCGAGGAGCCGGTGGGCTACCTGGAGGAGGTGCGCGCCTACTTCCAGGTCGACGTCACCCTCGGTGACCCCGCTGACTACGCCGCGGCGCACGCCGAGCTCGGCGAGCTGCTCCCCGGCTCGGGCACGCTGGCGCAGCGGTACGGCCAGCACCGTCGGCGGGAGGAGTGCCCGCCGGAGCGTCTCGAGGTCGCCGTCCACGCGTTGTCCAGTGCGCTGCGGGACCGGGTGCGCGGGCAGTACGGGCTGCCCGAGGCCGAGACCGTGCAGTACGAGGTGGTCACCGACAAGCCGTGGTCGGGGTTCAACTACTACGAGGGCGACTACCGGTCCCGGGTCGCGATCAACGCCGACCTGCCGCACCGGCTGGGTCAGCTGCCGCACCTGGTCGCGCACGAGGCCTACCCCGGACACCACACCGAGCACTGCCGCAAGGAGCGCGGACTGGTCGAGCGGGACGCCCACCTCGAACACACCGTCTTCCTGGTCAACACCCCCGAGTGCCTGATGGCCGAGGGCCTGGCCGACCTGGGCATCGAGGCCTCGGTCGGCGCCGGCTGGGGGACCTGGGCGCAGGAGGTGCTCGCCGACCTCGGTCTGCACCTGGACGGCGGGCTGTCCGAGCGGGTGTCGGCCGCCGCGGCCCCGCTGAACCGGGTCCGCCAGGATGCCGCGGTGATGCTGCACGATCGGGGCGCCTCGACCGAGGAGGTCGTCGCCCACCTGCAGCGCTGGTCGCTGGTCAGCCAGGACCGGGCGGCCCAGCAGATCCGGTTCCTCACCCACCCGTTGTGGCGGGCCTACATCACCACCTACGTCGAGGGCTACGACCTGCTCGCCGGCTGGCTCGCGGCCAGGCCCGCCGACCAGTCGGTCGCCGACCGCTTTCTCCGGCTGCTGGACGAGCCGCTGACCCCGGCCCGGATCGCCGCCGAGGTGAGCGGGTGAGGCACACACCCGCGCAGAAGCGGGTGCTGGGCCTCTGGTCGGCCGGCTGCCTCGCGGTCTTCCTGGTGCTCGGCCTGCTGTGGGTCGGAGACCTGTCGCTGCAGTGGCCGGTGCTCGTGGTGCCGCTGGGATGGGCTGCGGTCGCGGCCCGTCCCCGGCGGAAGGAACACGCTCGACTCGACTGACCGACAGGTTCATGATCTCCGCGTGATCCACGCCCGCGGGCTCTCCCGCACCTTCGCCAAGAAGCGCGGCCAGCAGTCCTCCGAGGTCCGCGCCGTCGCCGGGGTCGACCTCGACGTCGAGGCCGGCGAGATCGTCGGCTTCCTCGGCCCCAACGGGGCCGGAAAGACCACCACCATGCGCATGCTCACCACCCTGCTGACCCCCACGGCCGGCACCGCGACGGTGGCCGGCTGCGACCTGCTCGCCGACCCGGTCGGCGTCCGTCGACGGATCGGATACGTCTCGCAGGCCGGGTCGACAGCGCCGGAGAACCGGGCGGGGGAGGAGCTGGTCTCGCACGCCCGGCTCTACGGCGTCAGCACGACCGAGGCCACCGCGCGCGGCAAGCGGCTCTTCACTGAGCTGGACCTGGACGGGCTCTGGGAGCGTCAGCCCAAGGCGATGTCGGGCGGGCAGCGCCGCCGGCTGGACATCGCGATGGGGCTGGTGCACGTGCCCGGCCTGGTCTTCCTCGACGAGCCCACCACGGGTCTGGACCCGCAGGCCCGGGCCAACCTCTGGGAGCACATCCGCGGGTTGCGCGACGACCGCGGCACCACCGTCTTCCTCACCACCCACTACCTGGACGAGGCCGACGCGCTCTGCGACCGGGTGCTGGTCATCGACAAGGGCGAGATCGTCGCGTCGGGCACGCCCGACGCGCTCAAGAGCTCGGTCGGCGGGGACCTGTTGGCGGTCATGGCCACCCGGACCGAGCAGGCCCCCGACATCGCCAGCCGGATGACCGCCCTGCCCGGCGCCGAGGCCCCCGTGGTGGACGGCGACCGCGTCACCTGCCGGGTCCCGGCCGGCGGCGCCGCCCTGGTCACCCTGCTCCGCGACCTGGATGCCGCCGGCATCGAGGTCGCCGGCGTGGAGAGCCGTCGTCCGAGCCTGGACGACGTCTTCCTGACCGTCACCGGCCGATCGCTGCGCGACGGAGAGCACCCGCAGGAGTCCACCCCCGCCGTCGAGGAGGCACGCTCGTGAGCACCCTGGTCCGCGACACCTCGACGGTCTTCGTGCGGGCCATGCGCACCTCGCTGCGCAACCCGGCCTGGCTGGTCATCAGCCTCATGCAGCCGGTGCTCTACATCGTGTTGTTCGGGCCGCTGCTGAAGCCCATCGCCGGGCAGTTGGGCGGCGCGAACGCCTACCAGGTCTTCGTGCCCGGGATCCTGGTCCAGCTGGGCCTCTTCGGCACCGCCTTCGTCGGGTTCAGCCTGATCGCGGAGTATCGGGCCGGGGTGATCGAGAGCCAGCGAGTCAGCCCCGCCCCGCGGTCGGCGCTGCTGCTGGGCCGGGTGCTGCGCGACGTGCTGGTCCTCGCCGTCCAGGGGGTGGTGCTGGTCGTGGTCGCGATCCCGTTCGGGCTGGACGCCTCGATCGGGGGCGTCGTGCTGACGATCCTGCTGGTCGCCGTCCTCGGCGGGTCGCTGGCCGCGGTGTCCTACGCACTGGCCCTCACGCTGAAGAGCGAGGACGCGTTCGCGCCGCTGCTGAACGCGGTGCTGTTCCCGATCCTGCTGCTGTCGGGGATACTGCTGCCGATGACGCTGGCGCCGGACTGGCTGCAGACCGTGTCGAACCTGGTGCCCTTCAGTCACATCGTGGACGGCGCCCGGGCGCTGTTCGCCGGGGACTTCGGTGCCCCGGACGTGTGGTGGGGCCTGGGCTTCACCGTGCTGCTGGCCGGCCTGGGCGCCTGGTACGGGACCACCCAGTTCCGCAAGGAGACCGGCTGACGGGCCCACCGGAACGGGGTCCTCATGGCGACACGCCAGAGGCTCGGACAGCCCGAAGTCACCTGCCGGCAGCCTCGGGCACCTAGCGTCCGGGGGGTCAGGGGAGCCCGCCTCCCCGGACACGGGAGGCCCGGTTGGACCGATGCGAGCTGTCGTCCAGGGGGGCCGGACCACGGCCTCGGCGCCGGGGCCCGGCCACCTTCGAGTCGGGGTGCGCCAGCACCCCACCGGGAGTCGATCCGTGACCACTCGCCGCACGTACGTCCTCGACACCTCCGTCCTGCTCTCCGACCCGGGCGCACTGCTGCGCTTCCAGGAGCACGACGTCGTCGTCCCCCTGGTCGTCATCGGGGAACTGGAGGAGAAGCGGCACCACCCGGAACTGGGCTGGTTCGCCCGGCAGACCCTCCGGTTGCTGGACGACCTCCGGGTGCAGCACGGGCGGCTGGACGCCCCGATCCCGGTGGGGGACGTGGGCGGCACGCTGCACGTCGAGCTCAACCACGCCGACGCCTCGGTGCTGCCGCCGGGCTTCCGCAACGACAGCAACGACAGCCGGATCATGGTCGTCGCGCTGAACCTGCGGGCCGAGGGCAGGGACGTCTGCCTGGTCACCAAGGACGTGCCGCTGCGGGTCAAGGCCGCCGCGGTGGGTCTGGACACCGATGAGTACCGGGCGCTGGGCGCTGTCGACGCCGGGTGGACCGGGATGGCCGAGGTGTCGCTGTCCGACGACGAGATCTCCGTGCTCTACGACGACGGCACCCTCGTCGTGCCGACCGCGGCCGAGTTGCCCACGCACACCGGGCTGGTGCTGCTCTCCTCGCGCGGCTCGGCGCTGGGCCGGGTGATGCCCGACAAGCACGTGCAGCTGGTCCGCGGCGACCGGGAGGCGTTCGGCCTGCACGGGCGCTCGGCCGAGCAGAGGATCGCGCTGGACCTGCTGCTGGACCCCGAGATCGGCATCGTGTCCATGGGCGGGCGGGCCGGGACCGGCAAGTCCGCGCTGGCGCTGTGCGCGGGGCTGGAGTCGGTGATGGAGCGTCGGGCGCACAAGAAGGTGGTCGTCTTCCGGCCGCTGTACGCCGTGGGCGGTCAGGAGCTGGGCTACCTGCCCAGTTCCGAGGGCGAGAAGATGGCGCCCTGGGCGCAGGCTGTCTTCGACACCCTGGGTGCACTGGTCAGCAGCGAGGTGGTCAACGAGATCCTGGCCCGCGGGCTGATCGAGGTGCTGCCGCTGACCCACATCCGCGGCCGGTCGCTGCACGACTCGTTCGTGATCGTCGACGAGGCGCAGTCCCTCGAGCGCGGGGTGCTGCTCACGGTGCTCTCCCGGCTGGGCACCAACTCCCGCGTCGTGCTGACCCACGACGTCGCGCAGCGGGACAACCTGCGGGTCGGCCGGCACGACGGCGTCACCGCTGTCATCGAGGCGCTGAAGGGCCACCCGCTCTTCGCGCACGTGACCCTGACCCGCTCGGAGCGCTCCCCGATCGCGGCGCTGGTCACCGAGATGCTGGAGGACCTGCTGGTCTGAGTCCCACCCCCACCCCACCCGGCGTGGATCAGGTCCGACGACGAGAGTGCGTCCTCCTCCACCGGCGTCGGTGGAGGAGGACGCACGGTGGTCGTCCCACCTGATCAACGCCGGGGCGGGTCAGGGGCCGGCGGTCTCCCGGGCCGGGTCCGACGCGGGACCACGCTGCGTCCGGGGCGCCGGCCGCGGGGAGAACGTCGCCCGGAGCAGGGAGCTCGCGGCCCACCCGGCGAGCAGGCACCAGGGCAGCCGGGCGGTCAGCTCGTCGAGGTCGAGCGCTCCCTGCGCCCCCATCAGCAGCACCGGGAGGGCGAAGAGCAGGGATGCGCCGAGGACGTCCCAGCGCAGCGGGTTCACGACCGGCTGGCCAACCGCTCACACAGCAGCGCGGCCCAGCGGTGTGCCGTGGCCCGGGCCCCGTCGACGACGGCGACCGGCACGGGCAGCCCGGCCAGCAGCGCCGCCGGGTCGGCGGAGGACTCGGTGTCGGTGACGACGACGGCGTCCACCCGGGGGAGGGCGGCCAGCCAGCCGGTCAGGTCCGCGGGCTTGCGGGTCGCGTCCAGGACCCCCCACACGGTGGTCGGCGCCCAGGCCTGCAGCATCTGCGCGACCCAGGCCGAGCCGGCGTCACGCAGCGGGACGTCGACGGCGACGACGGTGGGCACCCCGGCACCGGCAGCGGCCTCCCGGCGGGCGGCCGCGACCGCGGCGGTGGAGACGCCGACGTCGGGGGAGGACAGCCCGGACAGCTCGCCGCGGGTGGCCCACTGCACCCGGGCCGGGTCCAGCCGGAGCGACGTCGCGAGCACCCGGGCCGCGCTCAGCGCCTCGGCACCGGGACCGACGACGACCAGGACGTCCCCGGGCTCGGACGGCGCGGAGGGCGCTGCGGGCAGCACCCGGGACAGCACCGAGGTGAGGGCCGCGAAGGTGCCCCGGGCTGTGGCGTCGGCGCCGAAGTCGTCACCCAGCAGAGCCGAGGGCAGCCCGAGGGCGGCCAGCCCGACCGGGGCGGGGGCGGTCACCGGGGCGGCCGGGGCAGTGACCGGCGCCGACGTCAGCAGTTGGGTCACCGTGGCCAGGCCCTGGGGCTCGACGGGGGCGCTCCGGCCGCGGGTCGTCGGGTGCGGCGGGGCGACCCGGGACCGGCTGACGCCCCGGGCCGGCGGGACCGGCGGGCGCGGGCCCCGCACCCGGGGGACGGCAGCGGGGGTGGACAGCAGGCTGCTCAGCGGGGGCAGCACGGTGGTGGCGTCCATCGACAGCGGGGCCGGGTCACTGGCCGTGCGGGCCAGCTCGTCGGCCATCCCGGCCGCCATCTCCTGGGCCATCTCCTCGACCAGCAGGCCACTCACCTCGGAGGCGAGGTCGGGCCGCCCGGGAGCGTCCCCGAGGAAGCCGCTGCCCGCGACGGCGGCGATGGCCTCGAGGAAGCCACTGGCGTGGTCGGGGGTGTGCAGCGGATCGGCGGCGTGCACGACGGCGACCAGGGTGCCCTCGGCCTCGGGGGGTCCGACCGGGGTGACGACGGCCGTGACGACGGACTGCACGCCGGTCCCGGCCGGACGGTGCCGGCCGCCGTCGTCGGTGCGCCGGCGGCGCGGCGTGCTGCCGGTGCCGGCGAGCGCGGCTGCCCGCAGCGCCTCGAGCTGCTCGTCCTTGCGCTGTGCCGGCGCGGATGCGGACCCGGGGTCGGCCGGGCTGCCCAGCGGGCGGTGCCGGCCGGCGGGGTCGAGGACGGACGCGGGGGACCCCCACAGGTCGTCCCCGGCCGACGACGTCGTGACGACCGGCGCCGGCTCGGCGGCTCGGCGGTCGGCCGCACGCCGGCTGGCCCGTCCACCGGTGCGCGGCGGGCCGTCCGACAGACCACGTCGCGGGGTGTCCACGCCGGCATCCGGGACGGGGGACGACTCGACGACTGGCTGGTCCATGGACACCTGCTGGGCCTCTTCCCGGGGGATCGACTGGCTGGAGGGGGGGAGCTGGGGGGCCGCGGGCGGCCCCGGTGGGGCGGTCGGCGGGGCGACGGGGGGTGGGAGGTCCGCGACCGCCGGGGGGCGGTGTCCGGCGGCGATGGCGGCCACCGCGGCGAGCACCCAACCGCCCCGCGGGGGTGCCGGGGGGGCGGACACCGGGGCCGTCGCTGGTCCGGCGACGGACGGGGGTAGCGGGCGGGGCGGCACCGACGTGACCACCGCGACCGGCACCGGCACCACCACGGGCAGGGCCCGGGCGGGCCGGGGCAGGACCTCGCCGGTGACCGGCACGACCGGGGTGCCGGCCAGCGGCGCCGGTAGCGCGTCGCCCTCGGACATGGTGGCTGGCAGCGCGGCGAGCACGGCGCGGAGCCGCTCGGCCCGGTCGGTCGAGCCCACGCCGTGGTCGGAGCGCAGCTCGGTGACCTGCTGCTCGGCCTGCCGACCCGCGGCGCGCAGGGCTGCGGCGCGACGGTCAGCGGCCCGGTCCGGCGGGGGCGGGCCCGCGCGCCGGGGGTCCCGGTGGGGCACGGCGCGTAGCGCGGGTGCCCCGAAGCGGGCGGTCTCCTGCGCGGCCACGGCCCGGGCGGCCTCGGCGCGGGCCGCCTGCACCGGCGCTGTCTCGCGTCGGGCCTGCTGCTCCCACGCCTCGGCCTCGGCCCGGGCCAGCTCGACGCGCGCCAGTTCGGCGACCTCGGCCTCGCGGGCGGCAGCCCGGCGGGCGTTCGCCTCGGCGCGGGCCGCTGCGACCCGCTGGGCCTCGACCCGGCGGTCCTCGGCTTGCCGGGCAGCCAGCTCCCCGGCAGCGGCGGCCTCCGCCTCCGCCTCCGCATCCTGGGCCTGCTGCCCGGCCCGCAGTCGCGCGGCCACCCGGCGCTCGGACTCGAGCACCGCGGCCTGCCGCAGCTCGCGCGCAGCCGCGACCTCGTCGACGGCGTCGCCGTCTGCGGCCGGGACCTGAACGGCCGGGGTCTCGACGGCCGGGGTCTCGACGACCGGGCTGGTCGCAGCGGCGCGGGCCCGCCGGTGGGCGCGCTCCTGCGCCAGGGCCCGGGTGAGGTCCTCGGCAGCCCGTCGTTCCTCGTCCTCGGCGGCCCGGGCGGCCTCCTCGGTGGCACCGGCGACGGCGGTCTGCACCTCGTCGTCGTGGGTCACCATCCGCGCCAGCGCGGCGGTGAAGGGGGACAGCGGGGCGTCGTCGTCCGCGGGCAGGTCGTCCTCGACCTTTGGGGCCGGGTCGGCGGCCAGGGCCTGCCGGCTGGTCCGCTCCCACGTCGGGGCCTGCGGCCCGACCGGCTCCTCGGCGCGACGCTGGGTCAACGGCCGGAGCTCGGGCTCGGCCCGCCGCGCCGCCGCGGGGCGTGCGAGTGAGGTGGGGGAGTAGACGTCGACGTCGGCCGGGCCGGCACCGAACAGGTCGGCCAGCTCCTCCACCGGGTCCACCGGGTCCACCGCGGCCACCGCGGCCGGGCCGGCGCTGCTCCGCTGCGCCCGGCTGACCTCCTGCGCGACGGCCAGCAGGTCGTCCACGGACAGCCCGGCGGCGGGCCACTGCGCGATCGCCTGCGCGGTGGTCAGCGCGGGGGTGGCCGGAGCTGGTGCCACCGGGGGGTCCGTGGGCTCCACGACCTCGGCGACGTACCGCTCGGAGCTGAAGAACCCGGCGACCCCGCCGGTGCGGATCCGGCGGACGCCGCGGATCCGGACATCGGCGCCGAACTCGGCACGGGCAGCGGCGATCGCCTCGTCCCGGGTCGCCCCGGACGGCGGCTCAGGCGAGCGCGACGGCACCGTTCACCACCCCGATGGTCTCGATGGTGGCCGTGCGGGACACCTCGGTGTAGCTGATGACGGTGCACCGGGTGACCACCTGACGCATCAGCCGGGACAGCGCCGGGCGGACCTGCGGGGAGCAGACCAGCAGCGCGGTGATGCCCAGCCGCTCGGCGTCGTCGAGCAGGTCGCTGGCACCGCGGGCCAGCGCGTCGACCTGGCCGGCGTTCAGGGCGAGGACGGCACCGGACTCGGCCGGGCGGACCGACTCCAGCAGCCGCTGCTCGAAACCCGGGTCCAGGGTCATCACGTAGAGCTTGTCGTCGGCGGTGACGTAGGGCTGGCTGATCGCCGGGCCGAGCGCGGCCCGGGCGGCCTCGACCAGGCTGTCCAGGTCCGTGGCGGTCTTGGCCCGCAGCGACAGCGCCTCGAACACCCGGACCAGGTCGCGGATGGAGACGCCCTCCTCCAGCAGTGCCTGCAGCACCTGCTGCACCTGCCCCAGCGACATGGACGCCGAGGTCAGCTCCTCGACGACGACCGGGTGGGTGCGCCGGACCATCTCCACCAGCAGCTTCACGTCCTCGCGGCCCAGCAGCTGCGCGGCGTTCTGCCGGACGACCTCGGCCAGGTGGGTGGTGATGACCGAGGACCTGTCGACGACCGTCGCCCCGGCCATCTCGGCCTGGCGCTGCAGCTCGGCGGGCACCCACTTGGCGGCCAGCCCGAACACCGGCTCGCGGGTGGGCTTGCCGGGCAGCCCGTCCAGCGCGTCGCCGATGGCGAGCACGGTGCCGGCGGGGGAGGTGCCCTTGGCGACGGGGACGCCGTTGAGCCAGACCACGTACTGCGAGGCGGGCAGGTCCAGGTTGTCCCGGGTGCGGACCAGCGGGATGACCAGGCCGGTGTCCATGGCGACCTTGCGGCGCAGCGCCTTCACCCGGTCCAGCAGGTCCCCACCGCGGGCGGTGTCGACCAGCTCGACCAGGTCGAAGGCCACCTCGAGCTCCAGCGGGTCCACCCGCATCCGCTCGGCGATCGCCTCGGGGGAGTCCGGGGACGGCTCGGGCGCGGCCAGCGCCGCCGCGTCGTCCTCCTCGCTGGGCAAGTCCTCCTCGGTGACCCGGGAGGCCAGCAGCAGCAGCAGCGCGCCCACGGTCAGGAAGGGCAGCTTGGGCAGGCCGGGGATCAGACCCAGCGCCAGCAGTGCGCCACCGGCGATCCGCAGCGGCTGCTTCTTGCGGCCCAGCTGGGCGATCATGTCGTTGCCCAGGTCGCCGTCGGCGGCCGAGCGGGTGACCACGATGCCGGTCGCGGTGGACAGCAGCAGCGCCGGGACCATCGAGGTCAGTCCGTCGCCCACGGCCAGCAGCGAGTAGGTGCTGACGGCGTCCCCGGCGCTCATGCCGTTCTGCACCATGCCGACTGTCAACCCGCCGATCAGGTTGACCAGCACGATGATGATCGCGGCGATGGCGTCGCCCTTGACGAACTTGCTGGCACCGTCCATCGAGCCGTAGAAGTCGGCCTCGGCGGTGACGTCGCTGCGGCGCCTGCGGGCCTGTGCCTCGTTGATCAGCCCGGCGTTGAGGTCGGCGTCGATGGCCATCTGCTTGCCGGGCATCGCGTCCAGGGTGAACCGCGCGCCGACCTCGGCCACCCGCTCGGCACCCTTGGTGATCACCACGAACTGGATCACCACCAGGATCAGGAAGACCACCAGGCCGACCACCAGCGACCCGCCGATGACGAAGTGCCCGAAGGCCTCGATGACCTGGCCGGCGTACCCGTCGGAGAGCACCAGCCGGGTGGAGGAGACGTTCAGGGCCAGCCGCAGCAGGGTCGCGATCAGGATGACCGAGGGGAAGACGGCGAAGTCCAGCGGACGCTTGATCGACATCGCCACGAGCAGGATCAGCAGCGACAGCGCGATGTTGACGCCGATGAGCATGTCCAGCATCACCGCGGGCATCGGCACGACGAGCATCAGGACGATCGACACGACCCCGATGGGCACCGCGGCCGTCGTCCACTTCACGAGAGCATGCATCGGCAGTCCGACCCCCGGTCGGTACCGCCTCAGGCGGCTGTGGTGGCTGTGGCGGCCTCGGGGTCGGCTGTGCGTCGTCGTCCGGCCACCGGGAGGCCGCTGGTGTCGGGCGCGGTGAAGCCGGGACGGTGCACTCCGCCGCGGATGCCCTGGGCGCCCAGGTGCATGACGAAGGCCAGCACCCGGGCGACGGCGGTGAACAGCTGCGGCGGGATCTCCTGACCCAGCTCGCAGCTTCCGTGCAGCGCCCGGGCCAGCGGGATGTCCTGCACCATCGGCACGTTCGCCTCGGCGGCCAGCTCACGCAGCTTGCGGGCCACCTCGCCGGCGCCCTTGGCGACCACCCGGGGGGCCCCGTACGCGGCGTCGTACTTCAAGGCGACAGCCACGTGCGTCGGGTTGGTGAGCAGCACGTCCGCCGTCGTCACGTCGGTCATCATCCGGTTGCGGGCCGAGGCCAGCATCGCCGAGCGGCGCTGCCCCTTCACGTGCGGGTCGCCTTCCTGCTGCTTGTGCTCCTGCTTGATCTCGTAGTGGCTCATCTTGAGCTTCTTCATCGACTGCATCCGCACGACCATGTAGTCGGCCACCGCCAGCACCAGCCCGGTCAGCGCAGCCACCCGCAGCATCAGCAGCGCCGAGTCGGTGAACACCCCGGCGACCGCGGACAGCGGCATCGACCCCGATGACGCGACGAGCGTCCGCGCCCGGTCCACGGTCAGCACGATCGCGACGCCGATGGCCCCGGTCTTGATGAGCGCCTTGGTGGTCTCCCAGAGTCCGTGGCCGCCGAACATGCGCTTGATCCCTGGGACGGGGTTGAGCTTGCTGGCCGTGGGCTTGAACGGCTTGGCGGAGAACACGATGCCGCCCTGACTGGCCGCCGACAGCACCCCGACGATGAGGATGCCCGCGGCCAGCGGCACCACCGCGGTGAGGAAGGCCGACAGCGCGTCACCCAGCAGGGAGCTGATCGCGGCGGCCTCGGGGTGCCGGGCGATGGCGCCGATCTGCAGGAAGAGCCGCTGCGCGCCCTCGAAGGAGCTGCGCACCATCATGGGCAGCAGGAAGCTGGCCGCCGCGACCCCCAGCCAGGTCCCGAGCTCGACGGTGCGCGGGACCTGCCCGTCCTTGCGGGCCTTCTTGAGCTTCTGCGGTGTCGGTTTCTCTGTCTTCTCACCACCCGGTCCGTCCTTGGCCACCTCGTCAGCCCCGCAACGCCAGGAAGGCCGACGTCGCGGACTCCAGCAGGGAGTCCAGTGCGGTGGGCAGCAGTGGGAAGGTGAGGCCGAGCATGGCCAGGGTCAGCATGATCTTGACCGGGAAGCCGAGGGCGAAGACGTTCATCATCGGCGAGGCCCGGGACAGCAGGGCCAGTGCGACGTCGGAGAGCAGCAGCACGGCCACCAGCGGCCCGGCGATCTGCATGGCGGCCAGGAACATCGTCGACACCGCGTGCACGAGGGTCTCGCCGATCTGGTCAGCGGGCAGCACGGCCCCCAGCGGCAGGCCCTCGTAGGAGGTGTAGAGCCCGCGGACCAGCAGCAGGTGCCCGCCGCTGGTGAACAGCAGCGCCATCGCCAGCAGGTTGTGCAGCCGTCCGATGGTGGAGCTGGTGGTCATCGCCAGCGGGTCGTAGGCCGGCTGCAGGGAGAACCCGCCGGCCACGTCCAGGACGTCGCCGGCCAGCTGCACGGCACTGAAGATGAGCTGCACGATGAAGCCCAGCGCCGCCCCGATGACCACCTCGGTCAGCGCGGTGATCGCCAGGTAGCCCACCGACAGGTCGCCGAGTGCGCCCTCGACCTGGCGGAAGACGACCAGCGCCAGCGCCACCGACAGCGCGCCCTTCACCGCGGCCGGGATGGCCTTGGAGTTGAACGGCGGGGACAGGATCACGAACCCGGCGGTGCGCGCGGTGGCCAGCAGCAGGGCCGCCAGCGTCGCCTCGGGGACCTGGAGGTCCACGGGGTCAGGTCCGGCCGAGCAGTGCCGGCAGGGAGTCGAAGAGCGAGTGGGTGAAGGACACCAGCTCGGAGAGCACCCAGTTGCCGGTGACCACCAGGGCGATCGCCACGGCGATCATCTTGGGCACGAAGGAGAGCGTCGGCTCCTGGATCTGGGTCGCTGCCTGGAACAGCGAGATCGCGAAGCCGACCAGCAGCGCGGTGAGCAGGATGGGCGCCGACACCTTCGCGGCCACGATCATCGTCTGCACCGCGAGGTCGGTGATCTGGCTGTCTTCCACTAGCCGTACGTCCCGTAGGAACCGACCAGGGCGGTGGTGATCAACGCCCACCCGTCGACGACGACGAACAGCAGCAGCTTGAACGGCAGCGACACGATGACCGGCGGGACCATCATCATGCCCATCGCCATCAGTGCGGCGCTGACCAGCATGTCCAGCACCAGGAACGGGATGAAGACGACCAGGCCGATGATGAACGCGCTCTTGAGCTCGGAGAGCACGAAGGCCGGCACCAGGGTCAGCATCGACACCGACTCGGGGTCGGCCGGCATCTGCTCACCCGAGAGCCCGACCATCAGCTTGAGCTCGTCGCCGCGGGTGTTGGCCAGCAGGAACTGCTTGAGCGGTTCGACCCCGAGGTCGTAGGCCTGGCCCACGCTCAGCTGGCCGTCCAGGTAGGGCTGGACCGCGAGGTGGTTGATGTCGGTGATGACCGGGCCCATCACGAAGATCGTGAGGAAGAACGCCAGCCCGGTGAGCACCTGGTTCGGCGGGGCGTTCTGCAGGCCCAGCGCGTTGCGGGTCAGCGACAGGACGACGGCGATCTTGGTGAACGAGGTGACCAGCAGCAGCAGCGACGGCGCGATCGACAGCACCGTGATCGCGAGGATCAGGGTGATCGCGCTGGAGGGGCTGTTGCCGCCGATGTTGATGTCCAGGCCGCCACCGGTGGACCCGTCGACGACCGGGGCGACGGGCGCGGTCGGGTCGGTGGGGTCCACCGGGGCCGCTAGGGCGACGGTGGCCATGAGGGTGAGCAGGGTGACACCGGTGCCGGCGACCACCCCGATCCGGGTGGCCCAGCGGGCCGGGCGCTCCCGCAGGAGCGGGCTCACTGCTTGCGCACCGTCTTCTCGCGCAGGCCCTCCACGGCCGACGTCCAGGCGGTGCGGTCGAAGACGGACCCGGCCAGCAGCCCGGTGCCCGCACCCGCGGCGCCGCCGTGCCGGCCGGCGGTCGGGGCGGGACGGCGGGGACGCCGGGCACCGGGCACCGGGGGCAGGCTCCCGGTGGGCGCGGGGACCTCGTCGGGACCGGCCACGAGGGCGGCCGGACGTCGGGCGGCCGTGCGTGCGGCGAGCGCGGCGCGGCGGGCGGCCTGCTGCTCCTCGCGCTCGGCCTCCGCCTCGGCGATCGCCTCCTCGACGACCTCGCCGTCCATCTCGGCCAACAGCGTGACGTGTTCCTCGGTCGTACCGATGACCAGCACCCGGTCGGCGACCCGCAGCACGCTGACCGTGCTGGTGCGGCCCATCCGCTGCCGGGCGACGACCTCGATGAGCCCGTTCCCGCCACCCAGTCCGCGCTTCTTGGCCACCCGGGCGGCGAACCACAACACGCCCCCGACGAAGGCCAGCGACAGGACCAGCCGGACGACCATCCAGGTCATGCGGACTGCTGTCCCAGCTCGGCGGCCGCGGCGTCGGTGACCACCTCGGTGATCCGCAGTCCGAACTCCTCGTCGACGACGACGACCTCACCGCGGGCGATGAGCGTGCCGTTGACCAGCAGGTCGGCGGGGGCGCTGGCGGCCCGGTCGAGCTCGACGATCTCCCCGGGGTACAGCGACAGCAGCTCCTGCACGGTCATCCGGGTGCGACCGATCTCGACAGTCACCTCCATCGCGACGTTGCGCAACAGCTCCAGGCTGCCGCGCTGGGTCTGCGGCCGGGGCAGGGTGACCTGCAGGGCGAAGGTGGCCAGGTGCTCGCCACCGGCCAGCAGCGGGACGGCGAGGAAGACGCCCTTGTCGCGCAGGCCGTCCAGGGCCGCCTCGGGCTCCTCCATCCGCTCGCTGGTGACGGTGACCCGGCCCAGCACCGCGGCGGCTGCCTCCAGCGCCGGGCGCATCGCGGCGGCCACGTCGAGCTTGCCGACCGGGGAGTTGGCCAGCGCCTCCACCAGCGCGCCGGACACGACGAGGACGACGTCCCCGCTGACCTCGCCGGACAGCCGGGCGGTGATCGCGGCCGGGCTGCTGCCGGGCAGCGGGGCGATGTCGGGGTCGTCGACGGCTGAGCCGGTGCTCAGCGGCGAGGGGGAGGGCAGCAGGGTCCCCGCGGCCTGCGCCGCGCCCACGACGGCGGCGCTGATGGTGGCGGCGTCGTCGGTGCGTCCGGTCGTGCTGGTGCTCACTGGGCGTCCCTCGTGGAAGTGGTGGTGAGGCCGGGGGCCGCGACGATCTCGGCGGCCAGCCGGCGGCGGTGGTTGCTCGCGACGGCGTGCGCGAACACGACGTCGTTGGTGGTGACCTCCAGCGGGCTGTCCCGCGGGTGGCGCAGCAGCAGGACGTCGCCCACCGCGAGGGAGAGCAGGTCGGCGCTGGGCACGTTGAGCGGCCGGAACCGGGCGTTGACCTCGACGGGCACCGCGCCGAGGCGGGCGGACAGGGCCTCGGTGGCCTGCTTGCGCTCGCGTACCGCCTGCGCGGACAGCTGCGGGGAGGTGGCGTCGTGCAGGGCGGGGGCCAGCGGGGCGAAGGGCAGCATCACCGTCGCCTCCGTCTCCCGCTCGCCGAGGCTGAGGGAGAACGACGCGACGACGACGGTCTCCGAGCTCACCGCGAGCTGGGCCAGGTGCGGGTTGTACTCGAAGGACTCGAGCCCGAAGTCCAGCCGCACGATGGGGCGCATGGCCATGGCCAGCTCGTGCAGCACCCGCTCGACCGGGTACCGGGTGAGCCGGGTCTCCATACCGGTCATCGGCCGCTGCGGCTGCTCGGACGCGCCCGACCCGCCCAGCAGCTGGTCGATCATCGCCATCGCCATGTCCAGCGACCAGGTCATCAGCCCGCGGCCCTGGAGCGGCTCGAAGCTGAGCACCGTCATGAACGAGGGGTTGTCCAGGTGTGCGATGTAATCGTCGTAGGCGAACTGGTCGATGCCGCCGAGCTCGAGCTTGACCTCGGTGCGCAGCACCTGGGTGAGGTTGTTGGCGCACTGCCGGGCGAAGGTCTCCAGCGCGTTCTGCAGCACCCGGACGTGGTCCCGGGAGAGCTTGGTGGGCCGCCGGAAGTCGTAGCTGCGGGGCTCCCCGCGACGCCGGCGGGTGGCCATCAGCGCCGCGCCGCGGGGTGCGGGAGCGGCGTCGGCGAGGGTCACGCCCACCTCATCGGCGGTGTACGGGGCGATCCTGACCCTGCCGTCCCGCGGTCTTTCCCCGTCCCGCACCCTCCCGGCAAAGGAACCTTTACACCCCTTCCGGAGCCGGATGAGGGGTGTAAAGGTTCCTATGCCGGGGAGGGCGCGGGCTACTGGGTGACGTACTCGGTGTAGTAGATGCCCATCACCAGGTGCTCGCCGTCCACGTTGTAGGCGTCCTCGATGCGCTGCTCCAGCTCGGCCTTGAGGGCGTCGCGGTTTCCGGTGACGTCGGCCAGCTGAGCGCCGGAGAACGTCTCGATGACGATGTCGGTGGCGCGGGCACCGTCGGGGACCACCTCGCCGGCCTCCTCGGTCAGCTGCAGGGTCACCCCGATCTTGAGGTAGCCGCTGCCGGCCAGGTTCACCGCCACCGAGTCCAGCGCCAGGACGGCGCCGGGGACCGGGGCCGGCTCGGCATCGGCCCCGCCGCTGCCGGCGAAGAGGAAGAAGTACGCCGCCACGGCCGCTGCCAGCACGACGACCAGCACGATCGCGATGAGCTTCTTCTTGCCGCCGGCCTTCTCGTCGTCCGCGGGCTCGGCGGTCTTCGCGGTCGGCTTGGTCTTGGTGGGTGCGCTCACGGGGTGCTCTCCTGGGCGGTCACGGCATCGATGGGGGCGGTGCTGGTCCGCGCGGACTCGGCGGCGAGTCCGGGCAGCTGGGCGTTGGCCTCGGTGGAGGCATCGGACAGGACGACGAGGTCGACCCGTCGGTTGACCGAGACCGACGCGGGGTCGGTGTCGGGCAGCAGGGGGCGGGTGGCCGCGAAGCCGGCCGCGGACAGCCGGGACTCGGGCAGCCCGTCGGACTCCGCGAGGTGCCGGAGCACCGTCGTGGCCCGGGCGGTGGACAGCTCCCAGTTGCTGGGGAACGGACCACCGGGCGTCACCGGCAGCGAGTTGGTGTGGCCCTCGATGCGCAGCTGGTTGGGCAGCGCCGCCAGCGTCGGGGCGAGGGTGTCGAGCACCCCGGCCCCCTCGGTGCGCAGGCCGGCCTGCTCCGGGCCGAAGAGCACCTGGTCGGCGACGACGTGCACGACCAGGCCACGCTCGTCGATGGTGAACTCGACCGCGTCCGGGTGACCGGCGGCGGCCAGCGCGGCCTCGATGGCCTGCTGGGCGGCGACGAGCTGGTCGTAGGTCGCCTGGGCCTCGGCGGTCACCTGGGCGCTGTGCGCCGCGGCGGCCGCTGCGGCGGCCTGGTCGACCTGGGAGGGGTCGACAGGCGCGGTCGGGTCGAGGGCGGAGTTGATCTGCATCGGCGAGTTCAGCGCGTCCAGGACACCCGGGTCGCTGGTCGGTGAGCCACTGGTCAGCAGACTCGTCGGGGAGCCGAAGCTCTCGCTGAGCCCGGAGGCCAGGGCGGCGAACTTCAGCTGGTCGACCTGGCTGATCGAGTACAGCACGATGAACACGGCGGTCAGCAGCGTCATCATGTCCGCGAAGGAGACCAGCCAGCGCTCGTGGTTCTCGTGTTCCTCCTCCTCGTGGGGCTGGGCCCGCCGGCGACCGGCGGGCCTGTGCCCGCTCACGCCGCCGCCGCCGCCGCGGCCGCGGCGGCGATCTCGCTCGGGGGCACGAGGCTGGTGAGCTTCTGCCGGACGCTGCGCGGGCTGGTGCCGGCCTGGATCTCCGAGATGCCCTCGACGAGCAGGTTCATCTGGGCGGCCTGCAGGTCACTGGTGCGGGTGATCTTGGCGGCCATGGGGAGCCAGAAGACGTTGGCCGAGAGCACGCCCCACAGCGTCGCGACGAACGCGGCGGCGATGAGGTGGCCCAGGGTCTCGGGCCGGTTGAGGTTCTCCAGCACGTGGATCAGCCCGATGACCGTGCCGATGATCCCGACGGTGGGGGCATAGCCGCCCATGGAGGTGAAGAACTTGGCGGCGACCTTGTCCTCGGACCTCTTGGCCGCGATCTCGCTCTCCAGGACGGTACGCAGGTCCTCGGGGTCGGTGCCGTCCACGGCCATCTGCAGACCGCGCTGCAGGAAGGGGTTCTCGATCTGCCTGATCGAGGCCTCCAAGGCCAACAGGCCTTCCTTGCGGGCCTTCTCGGCCAGCGTGACCAGGGTCTGGATCTGCTGGGTGGCCGGGGGCACGGCGGCCGGCGTCAGGCCCATCCTGAACCAGGTGCCGATCTTCTTGACGTCGGCCATGGTCGAGCCGGCGATCGCCGCACCGAAGGTGGCGACGAAGACCAGGATGATCGGGGGCAGCAGGATGATGGCCATGGGGGACGAGCCCTCCATGATCATCGAGGCGATGATCGCGACGAGCGCGACCGCGACACCGATCAGGGTTGCCGGGTCCATGTCAGCGCTCCTCGCGGATGGGGAAGGCCAGGACCGAGTGATCCGCGGTGGCCGTCGGGCGGGGGGTCAGCTCGACCACCGGGTACGAGCCGCGGTCCATCGCGTAGGCCGTGGCCAACACGTCGGCCCGGTAGTCGCGGATCGACCGCAGGACGTCGGTGACGCTCTCGCGGACCAGGAACCGGACGTCGTCGGTCAGTGAGATGACGGTGTCGGGGTGGGCCTCGACGCGCTCGATGAGATCGGGGTTGAGCGCGAAGGCCTCCCCGTTCAGGCGGGTCAGGCAGATCACCGGTGGCTCCAGGGTCGAAGGGCTGCCCGGGGTGGGCAGTTGTGTTGTCGGCCCTGCGTCGGAGTCTCTGAAGCCGAACGGCCCGGCCCCCCCGTAGGGGTGACCGGGCCGCTCTGGTGGGCGAGGTGGTGCTGGATCAGCGCTTGAGGTTGACCAGGTCCTGCAGCAGCTCGTCGGAGGCGGTGATCACGCGGCTGTTCGCCTGGAACCCGCGCTGGGCGATGATCAGGCCGGTGAACTCCTCGGCCAGGTCCACGTTGCTCATCTCCAACGCGCCGGAGGTCAGCGTGCCCAGCGAGCCCTTCCCGGCGGTGCCGATCAGCGCCACCCCGGAGTTGTCGCCCCTGGCGTAGGAGGTGTTGCCCATGTTGACCAGGCCGCTGGGGTTGTCGAACGTGGCCAGGGCCAGCTTGCCGACGGCGCGGCGCTCGCCGTTGGTGTAGAGGCCGCTGATCGTGCCGTCCTCCATCAGCGCGAAGCTCTGCAGGCTGCCCGAGCCGTACCCGTCCTGATCGGTGGTGGCGATGGGCGTGCCGGCGGCGAAGGCGGTCACCTGGCTCATGTCGACGGAGACCGTGCCCCACGGCACCGTGAGGGCGAGGGTGGATCCGGCGCCGTTGACCTTGGGGTTCTTGCCGTCGGGGAACTCGACGGTGGCGGTGCCGTAGGAGGTCGACGGGTCGCCCTCCTTGGTGACGCTCAGGTTCCATGTGCTCGTCGCACCCGAGGAGGCGGCGTCCTGGGTGTAGGAGAAGACCAACCGCTGCTCGGTGCCGGCCTCGTCGTAGAAGGTCGCGGTGGTGCTGACGACGTTCGGCGGGGTGGCCGGAGCCCCGGCGACGTACTGCAGGTTCCGGCTGAAGGTGGCCGTGCTGGTCTTGTTGGGCGGCAGGGCGGCGCCGTACTGGATCGACAGCGGGCCGAGCTTGCTGTTGGTGTCGATGGTGCCGGCCGCGTCCGCGGTCCAGCCCTGGACCCGGGCGCCGTCGCTGGTGATCAACGCACCGGCCCCGTCGAAGGTGAAGGAGCCGGCCCGGGTGTACAGCTGCTGGCCCCCGCTCTGGGTGACGAAGAAGCCGTCGCCGGCAATCATGAAGTCCAGGGCGCGGCCGGTGTTCTGGGTCTTGCCCTGACCGAAGTCGGTCGTGATCGCAGCCAGCTTCACCCCGAGGCCGACCTGCGCCGGGTTGGCGCCACCCTCCAGCCCGTCGGGGCCCTTGCCGCTGCGCAGCACCTGGGTCAACGTCGTCTCGAAGACGGTGTTCTGGGTCTTGAAGCCGACGGTGTTCACGTTCGCGATGTTGTTCGCGACGGTGTCCATCTTGGTCTGGTGGGCGCGCAGGCCGGAGATGGCCGAGAACATTGAGCGCAACATGGGAGCTCCTGGAGATCGGGTGGCGCAGGGTCAGGCGGTGGCGGGCGTGGCGGCCGGGGCGGTGCTGGCCGGTGCGGTGCTGGGAGGGGCGGTGCTGGGAGGGGCGGTGCTGGGAGGGGCGGTGCTGGGAGGTGCGGTGCTGGCCGGGACGGAGATGGTGGTGAGCCGACCCACGGGCACGTGGATCCCGTCCACCAGGGCCACGGCCTCGGCGTCGTCGGTGGCGAGCGCGACCGAGGTGACCAGGCCGGTGGTCTGGGTCCCGTCCACGGCGGTGTAGCTGACAGTCCGGCCGACCAGTGCTCCGGCGCTGCTGGCCCGCTGCATCGCGAGCATCGAGGCGTTCTGCTCGGTGAGCTTCTGCATCGCCTCCACCTGCGAGTAGGTGGCGCTCTGGGTGACCAGCGCGCTGGAGTCGGTGGGGCTCTGCGGGTCCTGGTACCTCATCTGGGCCACCAGCAGCTTGAGGAAGGTGTCCTTGTCCATGCCCGTGGTGCCGACACTCGTGGTGGGCGCGCTGCCCATCAGGGTGGAGATGGGGGTGCCCGCTGCGGCGGGGATGGGGCTGGTCACGTGGGTTCCTCCTCAGACGCGGATGTCGACACCTGTCGACGTCGCGCCGGTACTGGTGTGACGAGTGGTGCTGGTGGTGTCGTCGTCTTCATCGGCAGTGCCGGAGCCGGTCGGTACCGTCCCGGCCCACCGGTCCCCGGGAGCGGTCCGCTGGCCCCAGCCCTGAGCCCAGCCCTGAGACATCTGCTGTGCCCCGGCGGACCCGGAGGACTGCCCCGGGACGTCGCTGGACACCTCGGCGGAGGTGACGGTCAGCCCGGCGGCGGCCAGGTCGCGACGCAGGTCGGGAAGTGCCTCGGCCAGCGCGGCCCGGCCGTGCTCGGCGCCGGCAGCGAGCGTTAGGCTGACCTGGTCGCCGGTCACCACGAGTTGCACGTGCACCTCGCCGAGGGACTCCGGCGCGAGCACCACGGTCACCGCGTGACTGCCGTCGGGCCCGGCGGCCAGGGCGGTGAGCTGGTGGACCAGTTGGGCGGCGACCGGGGGTGCGGGCGCCAACACCGCGGCGGGTGCGGGGGCGGCGCTGCCGGGGGTCGACGGTGCGGTGCCGGCGGTGGCCGGCAGCCCGGTCCCGTCGACGGTGCCCTCGGTCGGCGTGGTCGGGTCGATGGCCGTGGGCGCCGTCTCCCGGACGTCGAGGGTCGCTGCCGTCGGCGCTGCGGCGGTGAGGTCGGTCGGGCTGAGGACCGGGTGTGCGCCCTGCGCAGCCGTGACAGGTGTCCGAGGGGCCAGTGTCTGAGGGGCGGGTGTCTGCGGGGCGGGGCCGGCCGGGACCGCGCTGGTCGCCGCCGGGGCGTCGGGGTCGATGGCGGCCAAGGGTGTCCCCGGGTCCGAGCGCCCGGAGCTCTGCTGGCCGGTGCCGGTGCCGGTGGTGGACCGGCCGGCCGGATGCGGGGTGCCCGCGCCGTCGACGACGGGTGCTGACGGCTGGGCGGCGTCGACCGGGGAGACCCCGTCGGCCGGCAGCGGGGTCGCTGCGCCGGCCGCGGCGAGAGCCGCCGTCACGGCCGCGCCCAGCGCAGTCGGGTGCCCCGTGGTGGCTGGCGGGTCGGCGGGTGCGGCCGTGCTGGCCACCGTGGACGTGCCGGCCGCCGGCGGGGTGACGGCAGTGGCCCCGTCGTCGATGGCGCTGCTCACCGTGGCCCCGGTGCCGGCGGCGGCGGGTGCCGGACCGACGACGGTCGGCAGGGCCTGCGTACCAGTCGGTACAGCCTCGACGGCGGTAGCACCGGCCACCCCCGCGACGGGCACTCCAGCGATAGGGATTCCAGCGACGGGGATTCCAGGGACGGCCACCCCAGCGACGGGCACTCCAGCGACGGGTGCTCCGGCGATAGGGACTCCGGCAAGGGCCGCCCCGGCGACGGGCGTTCCCGGGGCGGCGACGGCGTCCCCGCCAGGGGGGCGACCGCCGGCCTGCAGGGCAAGCGTCAGCCAGGCCGGGACCAGGCTGACCGGCGGGGCCGGGACGGTGCCCTCCTCGACCGGGTCGGACTCGTGGGCGGCGTCGGTGTCGGCGCGGTCCAGACCCTGTCCCGGCCGGTCGGCCGGGCCGAGGTCGGCCACCTGATCGCGCAGCAGCCCGGCGAACTGGTCGCTGGACTCCGGGTCGGTGCCGGTCGTGGCCGGACGTGCTGCCGGCGCGGGGATGGCCGGGGCGCCCACGGACGGCGTCATGCGTAGGCCGCCGCAGCCGCGGTGACCTTGCGGACGTAGGACTGCGTCCCCGCGTACGGCGGTATGCCGCCGTACTGGCTGACCGCGCCGGGGCCGGCGTTGTAGGCGGCTAGTGCGAGCTCGGTGGAGCCGAACCGGCCACTGAGCTGGCTGAGGTACGTGGCGGCGCCGTCGATGGCCGAGGCCGGGTCCAGCGGGTTGATGCCCAGGCCGGCCGCGGTGCCCGGCATGAACTGCATGAGGCCCTGCGCGCCGGCGCTGCTGGTGGCCGTGGAGTCGAAGCCGGACTCGACCTTGGCGACCCCGGCGAGCAGCGCGGGGGAGACCCCGTACTTGGCTCCCGCGGCGGTGAACAGGTCGCTGTAGGGGACGCCCGAGAGCCCAACCCCGCCGCCGGTGGACGTCGCGGAGACCGTGCTGCTGGGCAGCACCCGCCGGATGACCGTGGGCGTGCCGACGTCATGGACCTTGACCACGTCGCCGGGCTGCGGCGAAGCGATCATCTTGCCGTTGCCGATGTACAGCCCGACGTGGTCGATCCCGGCCCGGGAGGAGCTGTAGTCGAAGAAGACCAGGTCGCCGGGGCGGGCGTCGGCCAGGCTGGCGACGGCGGTGCCGGCGGTCGCCTGCTGGCTGGAGGTGCGCGGGATCGAGATGCCCAGGTCGGCGAAGACCCGCTGGGTGAAGCCGGAGCAGTCCAGGCCCTTGGTCGGGTCGGTGCCGCCCCACACGTAGGGCACGCCGAGGTAGTTCTTCGCGGCGTCGACGACGGCGGTCTCCCCGGTCACGCTGCCGGCGGTTGCCGTAGCGCTGGTCGCCGCGGTCGCCGCGGCCGTCGCGGTCGTCGCGGTCGTCGACGTGCTCAGCCCGGCCTGCGCGGCCGCGGCCAGCCACGCCGACGCCGAGGTCGGGTTGGTACCCGAAAACGAGGCCACCCGGCTCTGGATCTCGGCGATCCGGGCCTGGACCGCGGTCACTCCGTCCACGTGTCCTCCTCTGCGCTGCGGGTGTGTCGGCCGGTGACGATGTCGTCCACGGCCCGTTCCTCGGCGGCCAGTTCGGCCCGGGCGGCGGCCAGCCGGTGGCGCTCGGCCAGTCGTTCCAGCGCTGCCGTGCGCTGGGCTGCCGCGGTCCAGGCCGCCCGGACCGCGGCGGACTGCTCGGCGGTCGCGGTGGCGGCGGCCCGGGCCTCCACGGCATCGGTGGCCAGCGTCCGCATGCCGACCATCGCGGCGACGAAGCGGGCGCCGTCGAGGGCGGGGGGCAGTCCGGCGCGGCCGAGTGCGGCGTCGACCTCACCGGCGTGCTCGGCGCTGCGCACCGCCCGGCGCTCGGCGTCCGCGGCGGCGAGGCCGGCGGTCCGCTCCTGCGCGCGGCGCAGCTCCAGCACCGGCTGCAGCCGGAACGCGGCGCGCTTCACGCCGAGCCCACGATCGCGTGCAGCCGGGCCCAGGCCTCGTCCGGCGGCGTGCTGTCCTCGACCGTCTGCCGGAGGAAGCCGGTGAGCTGGGGCTCCAGCGCCCGGGCCCGGTCGACCAGCGGGTCGCTACCGGCCTGGTAGGCGCCGATCTCGATCAGCTCCTTGACGTCGCGGAGCGCGCCGAGCAGCCGCCGTGCCTCGCGGGCGTCGGCCATCCGGTGCGGTGCGGTGACCGAGGAGGCGACCCGGGAGATGGACTCCAGCACGTCGATGGCGGGGAAGTGCCCGGCGGTGGCCATCGCGCGGGTGAGGACGACGTGGCCGTCCAGGATGGACCGCGCGGTGTCGGCGATCGGCTCGTTGTGGTCGTCGCCCTCGACCAGCACGGTGTACAGGCCGGTGATCGAGCCGATCTGCCCGGTCCCGGCCTTCTCCAGCAGCTTGGGCAGCATCGCGAACACGCTCGGCGGGTAGCCCCGGGTCGCCGGCGGCTCGCCCGCGGACAGCCCGACCTCGCGCTGGGCCATCGCGGTGCGGGTGATCGAGTCCATCAGCAGCAGCACGTCGCGGCCCTCGTCGCGGAAGGACTCGGCGATTCGGGTGGCCACGAACGCCGCCCGCAGCCGGACCAGCGGCGGTTCGTCGGAGGTGGCGACGACGACGACCGTGTTCGCCATCCCCTCGGCGCCCAGGTTCTCCTCGAGGAACTCGCGGACCTCCCGGCCACGCTCGCCGATCAGCCCGATGACCCGGACGTCGGCGTCGGTGCCCCGGGTGATCTGGGCCAGCAGGGTCGACTTGCCGACGCCGGAACCGGCGAAGATGCCCAGTCGCTGGCCGCGGCCGGCCGGCACCAGCGTGTCCAGCGCGCGGACGCCGAAGGACAGCGGCTGGTCCACCCGGGTGCGGGTGAGCGCGTGCGGGGTCTGGGTGGCCAGGTCGACCCAGGTGGCGCGGCCGGCCAGCGGCGGACCGCCGTCGATCGGTCGGCCCAGCCCGTCGAGCACCCGGCCCAACAGCGCGGACCCGACCGGCACCTGCAGCGGGCGGCCGGTGGGCCGCACCCGGGAGCCCACGGTGACCCCGGTGACCTCACCGAGGGGCATGCAGGTGAGCCGGTCGCGGTGCAGCGCCACGACCTCGGCCGGCAGCGGGCGCACTCCGGCGGCCGGGTCACCGCCGATCTCGACGATGTCGCCCACGGCGGACACGACGCCCTCGACGGTGATCGTCAGGCCCATCGCGCCGGTGACTGCACCGGTGCACTGCGGTCGCCCGGCGGTGCGGGCACGGTCCAGCACGTCCTGCACGCTCATCCGCGGAGCACCGCGCGGACCCGCTCCAGGGCCGGGCCCAGCTGGGCGTCGACCCGGCTGACACCGGCGTCGGCGATCGCCCCGGCCGGCTCGACGGCGGGGTCGCCGACGAGGCGCACGTGGTCGGGGACCTGGTCCAGGGCCGAGGCGGGGATCCGCTCGAGGTCGTCGGGGTGCAGCCGGACGACGACCGGTCCGTCGGTCGGGCACAGCGCGAGGGCGCGGCGCAGCGCGTCGATGCCGGGCCGGCGGGCCACCTGCAGCTCCCGGGCGAAGACCTCCTCGACCAGCGTCAGGGTCGCGCCGAGGACGAGGCCGTCGAAGGTCTCCCCGCCCAGCGGCGGGGTCGCGTCCACCTGCGCGCAGGCGGCGGTGAGCGCTGCGACTGCGGAAGCGGTCCGGGCCTCCCAGCGCTGCTGGGTGACCGCGAGCCGCTCGGCGGCCTCGGCCTCGACCCGGTCGACGACGGCGCCGGCGGTCGCCAGACCCGCCTCGTGACCGGCCGCCCAGCCCTCGGCCCGGGCCTGCTGGCGCAGCCGGGTGAGCTCGGCGGCGTAGACCTCTTCCAGCCGGGGTGCGGGGGAGTCCCCGGCCCGCCGTCCGGACGTGCCCGACGAGCGCCGGTCGACCACCCACGGGGTCGGGCCGGGCGCACCGCCGCGGAGCACGGTGGGGACCGGACCCAGGTCGTCGTCGGACGGGCGGCCGGGGAGCACCTCGGGCTCGACGACGTCCGGCACCACCCGCACCGGGCGACCGGGTCGGGCGGAGCGGTCCCAGGCGACGGCCCGCGCGGTGGACTCCCCGCGCAGGACCGCGCCCTCAGGCGATGAGGTCATCGTCGCCACCCCGGTCGATCACGATCTGACCGGACTCCTCCATCGCCCGCAGTGCGGCGACGACCCGGGCCTGCGCCTCGCCGACGGCCGCCGCGCGGACCGGGCCGAGCAGCTCGATCTCGTCGGTGAGGTCCAGGGCCGCCCGCTCGGAGAGGTTGCGCAGCACCTTGTCGCGGACGTCGTCCCGCACGCCCTTGAGGGCCGCGGCCAGGTCGGCCGTGGCGACCTCGCGGAGCACCAGCTGCATGGACCGGTCGTCGACGATGACGATGTCCTCGAAGACGAACATCTGCGAGCGGACCTTCTCGGCCAGCTCCGGGTCGCTGGCCGACAGCGACTCCAGGATCGACTTCTCGGTGGGCCGGGATGCCCGGTTGATGATCTCGACCAGGGTCTCGACACCGCCGGCGGAGGACAGCTCGGGGGAGGCCAGCAGCGAGCCCATCCGCCGGCTGATCTCCTCCTCGACGAGCCGGACGACCTCGGGGGACGTCCGGTCCATCATCGCGATCCGCAGCGCCACGTCGGCCTGCCGCTCGGGGGCCAGCCGGCTCATCAGCTCGGCGCTCTGGGTGGCCGGCAGGTGGGCCAGGACCAGGGCGATGATCTGCGGGTGCTCCTCGCGCATGAAGGAGAGCAGCTGGCGGGTGTCGGCGTTGCGCAGCCCGGTGAACGGCGGGTCCACGTAGACGGTCTGCAGCCGGCCGAGGACGGCCTCGGCCGCGGCGTCGCCCAGCCCGGCGGTCAGCGCCTCGCGGGCGAAGTCCATACCGCCGGCACCCAGCACGGCCGGGTTCTGCATCCGGTCGTGGAACTCGAAGAGGACGTCGTCGACGTCGGTCGGGGCGACGTCCTTGAGCCGCATGAGCTCACCGGTCAGTGCGTCGATCTCCGCGGGGGTCAGCTGGGCCATCACGGCGCCGGCCTCCTCGCGGGTCATCTGGGCGAGGAAGAGCGCGGCCTTGCGCAGGCCGGAGAGGTCACGACGGGGGAGCCGGACGGGAGCCCGGTCCAACTCGTTCCCGGGCTCCAGTCCGACCATCTGCTCGACGCTCGTCAGGGTCATGTGCGGCTCTCGGCCAACCAGCCGCGCAGGGTGGACGCCACGGCGTCGGGCTGGGCCTCGATCATCGAGGTGATCTCACCGCGCAGGCGCTGCCGCTCCAGGGCCTCGATGGCCGCCGACGTGCGCATACCCAGGGCCTGGTCGCGGGTGCTGGCGACCATCAGCGGGTCCAGGTCGTCGGCGCCCTCGAGCTCCAGGGCCTCGTAGTCCTCGTCGAAAACGTCCTGCTTCCGGTTGCGCAGCCAGACCAGCAGGACCAGCAGCAGGACGCCGCCGACGATCGACCCGGTCTTGACCAGCGACCACATCTGGGCGGAGGACTCGGCGGCCTGCTGGGCGGCGATGTCGGCGGTCGCGGCGTCGGCGGCCGTGGTGTTGAAGGCGGCCGAGGCCACGGTGATCGCGTCGCCGCGGGTCGTGTCCAGGGAGACGGCATTGCTGACCAGGTCCTGGACGGTGCCCGGGGCGATGGTGGCAGCGCCGTCGGCGCTGTTGAGCACGACGGCGACGGTCAGCCGCTCGACCTGGCCAGGGGCCGCGATCGTCGTCCGCACCTCGGTGTTGACCGGGTTGTT
This sequence comes from Mycobacteriales bacterium, assembly GCA_038233915.1. Taxonomy (GTDB): domain Bacteria; phylum Actinomycetota; class Actinomycetes; order Mycobacteriales; family Geodermatophilaceae; genus Klenkia. The sequence continues at coordinate 48,716 of JBBSVA010000007.1, forward strand.
GGCGGTGGACGAGTCCTTGGTGTACGAGCCGTCCCCGCTCGAGGTGGTCGCCGTGCCGTCGGTGCCCAGTACGCCGGCCGCGCCGGCCCCGCTGCCGCTGTAGCTCTCCGTGGTGTTGGACTCGGCCAGCGCCGGGATCTGGGCGGGGTAGCTGTAGCTGGTGCTCGTGCTGTTGCTCTGGTCGAAGTTCATCGTCGCGGCGACGGTCACCATCGAGTTGCCCGGTCCGAGCACCCGGTCCAGCATCGCCTGGGCGTTGGCCTGCAGGGTCTGCTGGAAGGTCGCCGTCGCGTCGGCCTGGCTGTCGGTGCTCGCGCCGCCGCCGGCCGAGGACAGCACCTGGCCGGTGGTGTCGGAGACGGTGACGTCGGCGGGGTCCATGCCCTGGATGCTGCTGGAGACCAGGTTGACCACTGTCTGCACCTGCTCGCCGGCCAGCGACGTCCCCGGGGTCAGGGCGAGCAGGACGGCGGCGGTGGGCTTGCTCTGGTCGGTGACGAAGACCTCGTCCTTGGGCATGGCGATGTGCACCGAGGCGGTCCGCACCCCGTTCATCGCCTCGAGGGTGTTGTTCAGCTCGCCCTCCAGCGCCCGCTGGTAGGTGGTCTGCTGCTCGAACTCGCTGGTGGTGATGCCCTGCTGGTCCAGCAGTGAGTAGCCGCTGTCGCTGCCCTCCTGCGGGGTCAGGCCCTTGCCGGCGACGGACAGCCGCAGGGCGTAGACCTCGTCCTTGGGCACCATGATCGTGCCGGCACCCTGCAGCTGGTAGTCGATCCCCTCGGCCGTCAGCTCGTCGGTGATCGCCGAGGCGTCGGTGGCCGACAGGTTGGAGAACAGCGGCGCGTAGGTCGGCAGGGTCACCCAGCGCACGAAGAAGAAGCCGCCCAGGGCGAGGGCGAGCACGAGCGCCACGACGGTGGCCTTCTGCGCCATTGTCATGGTGGCCAGGCTCGAGCGCATGCGGTCCAGTGGACCGGCCAGGACGGCGGGCATCAGATCGGCATCCGCATGATGTCGTTGAAGGCCTCGACGGCCTTGTTCTTGATCGTCACCACGGCGTCGGTGGCCAGGCGGGCCTCGCTGGCCGCGATCATGTAGTCGTGCACGTCCTGCAGGTCACCGGTGGCCGCCTGGGTGGCCATCGTGTCCGAGGTCTTCTGCAGGCCCTGCAGCTGGCCGATCGACTGGGTCAGCACGTCGGCGAAGGTGCTGCCGGCGGCGTTGGTCGGGGCCTGCACCGCCGCTGTCGCCGAGCCGCCGCCCAGCGAGCCGAGGCCCTGGGTGAGCAGGCCGCTGACGTCGGTGGCCGGGACGCTGTTGCTCACGCCGTTGTTGTAGTAGCCGGAGGTGACGCCGATGCCGGTGCCAATGGTCATCGAGACCGGGTTGATGGTCACAGGTTCTTCCCGAGCTGGAGAGCCGCGTTGTACGCGTCGGTGGCGCGCGAGATCGCGCTGATGTTGGCCTGGTAGCCGCGCTGGGCGATGATCAGGTTCGTCATCTGGGTGCCCAGGTCGATGTCGGGCATCCGCACGTAGCCCTCGTCGTCGGCGAGCGGGTTGTCGGGGGAGTAGACGAGCTTGCCCTCGGCGCTGCCGAACGCGGCGCCGGCGACCCGGACGCCGCCGGTGCCCGAGCCGTAGTCCACGGCCTGGGCGACGATGAAGCGCTCCTTGAAGGCCTCCTGGTCCGGGGCCGCCGCGGTGTTGATGTTGGCGATGTTGTCCGAGACCGCATCCAGGTACTTGCGGTGCAGCGTCATCCCGGAGCCGGAGATGGAGAGCGCGTCGAAGGTGCTCATCACTGCGTCCGGAGCGCGCTGCGGAGGAGGTCGTACTTGCCGTTCAGCGCCGACAGTGCCAGCTGGTAGCGCAGGCCCGTCTCGGTGGCGATGATCGTCTCGGAGTCCAGGTCGACGTTGTTGCCGTCGGTGCGCGTGGCGGCCAGCGATCGGGACGTCGTCCCGCCGCCGATCGTCGCGGTCCGGCCGTCGGCGACCTGCTCGCGCAGCGCGGACTCGAAGTCGGTGCGTCCGGCCAGGAAGCCCGGGGTGTTGATGTTCGCGATGTTGTCGGCGCTGACGCGCTGCCGCTGGGAGAGCCCCGACAGCGCTGCGTGCAGCGTCGTCATGGTGGCGTCCGCGATCATCTTCGAGCCTCCGGCTGGTCCGCGGCAGGTCCCCGGGGAGGGGGCCTTTCCTCGCGCAACGACCTCATCGGCAGTGCCTGAGCCGGTCGTGACCACCGGGGCCGAGCGGGCTGCTGTGACTCGTGTGTCGAAGGGGGCGGCCGGGTCCCGCGGGGGGCGGGAGGCTGCAGGGCACCGGTGGGGCACCGTGGTGTTGGTCGGGAGGGTCAGACGGGCCGGTCGATGAAGGAGGAGACCGGTCGGGACGGCGACTGGGACATCCGGGCCGCGACGTCGCGCTGGCGTCGGGACTGCGTGATGCCCTCGACCAGGGCCTCGGCGACGGCGAGCTGGTGCTGCAGCAGCCGGGCCGCCCGCTCGCGCAGGTCGGCCGGCAGCGGGCCCAGTCCGGACGGCGGGACCCAGTCGGTGGAACGTCGTCCCCAGGCGGCGATCTCGGCCTCGGACGCGCCGGCCAGGGTGCGCTCGGCAGCGAACGTGTCGGCCTCGAAGGTGTCCAGGGTGTCGGCCCAGGTCTGCTGGTGACGGTCGGACTGACGTCGTCCCTGTCCGCCGTCGTCGGCCGCGGCCGCCGGGGCGGGCCGGTACGGGGTGGCACTGACGGCCCGGAGGCCGGGCAGGGTCACACCGGGCCGGCAGAGAGGCTCGCAGCAGCCTCTGCCCAGGCGTCCCGGAGGGGCTCGACGACGGTGCGGCAGTCGGCCACCCGGCGGGCGTCGCCCTTGACGTTGGCCAGCACGAGCTCGCCGTAGACCCAGTTGTAGAGCGAGGAGAGCGCGGGGCCGCCGTCCCACCCGTCGACGACGAGGGTGCTGTGCAGCTCCAGGACGATGTCCTGGGCGTGCATGAGCAGCTCGCTGGCGCCGATCCGGTCGCCGGCCGTCAGGGCGGCCTGGCCCCGCTCGAGGTCGAGCGCGAGGCGGTCGTACAGCATCACCAGCAGGCGCTGGGGGGACGCGGTCGCGACCGACTCGTTCATGTACCGGGCACGCAGGGCGGCGGTCATCGGGAGATCTCCTGGCCTTCGGGGGAGCGGGCGGGTGCAGCGGGGGGCTGGGTGGGGGTCACGAGGACTTGTTCGGGTTGTAGAGCTGGTTGATCTGGGAGTTGAGCCAGGAGGACTGGTTCTTGATCGTGTTCAGTGCGGTCTCCAGGGCGCTGAACTGCCTGGTCAGCGTGGCCCTGCGGGAGGCGAGCCGGATGTCGAAGGCATCGACCTTGGTCTGGATGTCCTTGGCCAGGGTGTCCCGGCCGTTGGCCAGGGCGACCAGCGTGCCGGTGGAGGAGTCACTGGCGGTTCTGGCCAGCGCGGCGAGCTTGCCGGCGATGCCGGTGACCGCGGTGCTGGTGACGCCGTTCGTCGTCGTCGCCGGGGTGCCCGACAGCAGCGCCGCGACGCCGGCCGGGTCGCTGGCCAGCTTCGCGGTGAAGACGGCGCTGTCGAAGGTCAGCGTGCCGTCCCGGGTGAGCTGCAGGCCGATGCTGGCGGCGCTCTTGCCGCCGATCGCGGAGGAGACGGCGGCGAGGACCTGGTCGGCGAGCTGCACCAGCGCCCGGTCGCCCTGCAGGGTCGAGGTCGCCGAGCCGGCGGTCGACGTGGTGTAGCCCTTGATCACGCCCAGCGCGCCGTTGGCGGCGTCGACGAGGGCCTGCACCTTGGCGGTGAGGGCGGAGGAGTCGGTGCCGACGCGGACGGTCGTCGGCGTCGCACCGGTGACGTCGGCCTTTCTGACCGTGATCGAGGTGCCCGGGATCAGGTCGGTGAACGTGTTGCTGGACGACGTCGCGGTGAGCCCGTTGGTCAGCCTCACCTCGGCCTGGGTGGCGCTCGCGGACGTGGTGTAGCCGGCCGTGCTGCCGTTGGCGTCGGTGAGGGTGAAGGCCTCGCCGGTCTTCGTACCGGTGATCTGGACCCGGTACTCACCGGTCTTCACCTGGATGATGGTGGCGTTGAGGTAGCCCTCGGCGTTGATGGCGCCGACCGCGTCCGCGAGGTTGGCGCCGGGGGTCAGGGAGACCGTGGCCGTGGTGCCGTCGGCCTTGGTCACGGTGAGCGGGAACGCCGGGACGTCGAAGGCCTGCAGCGGGTCGGTCGTCGAGGTGTACGTGCTGGCCAGCAACCCGGTCTGCGGGGTGGCCAGCGACGTCACCGTGAAGGTGACGCTGTTGCCGGTGGTAGCTGCGCTGGTGGCCGTGGCGGTCACCGTGGTGTTCGTGGTGGTGGCGTTCTTCGCAGCGGCCAGGCTGCTGCTGGTGAGCGCCTCCGCCGCGGTGCGGATCGCGTCGAAGCGGGTGTTGACCGCGCGGTAGGCGCTGGCCTTGGCCTGCGTCGCAGACAGCTGGTTCTTCAGCAGCGTCTGCGGCCGGGCCTCCACGGCCATCAGGCCGCTGATGATCGACGTCGTGTCCAGCCCGGAGACCAGGCCATCTACTCCCAGTGCCATCGCGTTCTCCTCCTTGGTGCCGGAACGGGTCGGGTGTGCCCCCCTGTCATCGGCGGCCGGGGGCGCTTGTTGAGCCGAGGCTCGGGCGCTACCCCTTCGAGGGGCCCCTGCGGTCCCGGAACGGCAGTGAGGGGGGCGGCCGGGTGGCCGCCCCCCTCACCGGGAGTGCTGTGCTGCGGGTGTCGCCCCCGCCTCAGCTCACTGCAGGAGCTTGAGGACCGACTGGGAGGACTGGTTGGCCTGGGCCAGCATGGAGGTGCCGGCCTGGACCAGGATCTGGTTCTTGCTGAACTCGGTCATCTCCGACGCCATGTCGACGTCGACGATCCGCGAGTTGCTGGCGGTCAGGTTCTCCACGGCGATGTTCAGGTTGGCCGTGGTCTGCTCGAACCGGTTCTGCAGGGCACCCAGGTTGGCGCGCTGCGTGGAGACCGACTTGATCGCCGTGTCGAGCAGGGCGATGGCGTCGGAGGCACCGCTGGCCTGGGTGAAGACCGGGCTGGCCTTCGCCGCGTCGGCGATTGTCGAGAGGGCGCCGGGGGTTTCGCCGGTGAAGTCCAGGCTGGTGGTTCCGGTGATTGCGAACGGCGTGCCGCTCGTGGTGCCCAGCGCGGTCTGCGCGGCGGCGTTCAACTTGCCGAGCTTGACGGTGTTGCTGTCGCCCGCGGCGTAGCTGACCGACGCGAGGTCGAACGTCTTGCCGTTGGCGGAGATGGTGCCCTTCAGCGTGTCGAAGGTGGCCGCGGCGGAGAAGTCCCCGCTGATCACGAGCTTGCCGGCGGCGGCAGTGCCGGTCACGTCGGAGACGGCCTCGGTCGTGGCGACGGACAGGGTGCCCGCACCGGTGACGTCGACGCCGGCGACGCCCAGACCGGTCGCGCCCATGGAGGTGCCGACACCGACGGAGATGGTCTCCCCGGCGTTGGCCCCGACCTGGAAGGTGCCGGAGTAGGTGCCGTCGAGCAGCTTCTTGCCGTTGAACGTGGTGGTGCTGGCGATGCGGTCCAGCTCGGACTTGAGCTGCTTGACCTCGGACTGGATGTTGCCCTTGGCGTCGGCGGACAGGCCGCCGTCGTTGCTGGCCTGGACCGACAGGTCGCGCATGCGCTGCAGGATGCCCTGGGTGGTGGAGAGCGCACCTTCCGCGGTCTGCACGACGCTGACGCCGTCCTGGGTGTTGCGGACGGCGACCTTGAGGCCACCGATCTGGGACTTCATGCCCTCGGAGATGGCCAGGCCGGCGGCGTCGTCGGCAGCGCGGTTGATGCGGAAGCCCGAGGACAGCTTCTCCAGCGACTTGCTCATCGCCGAGTCGTTGACCGACAGGTTGCGGTACGCGTTCATCGCCGCGGTGTTGGTGTTGATGCGCATGCCCATGGTGATCCTCCTGGATAAAGGCTGCTGGTGGTTCCCGCTGCATCCGTGCTGCGGGGGGTGCAGAGCTGATTACGGCTCGTCGGGCGGACTTCTTGAGTCAAATCCCGAAGAACTTCTGAGCTCCCTCGAAGGAGTCGGTCAGGCCGGCTGGGTGAAGGCGGCCCGGACCTGCGCGGGGGAGCGCGGTGGCACCGGCCACAGGCCGCGGGACCCGCGGGGCCGGCTCCGGGTGACGACCTGCTCGACATAGCTGGCCTGCTGGTTGCGCGCCCGGACGCCGCCTTCGGGCGCCACCGGGCGCTCGTCCCAGGCCTCGCTCATCGCCGCGTGCAGCAGGGTCAGGGCCCGCGCCCGCATCTGGGAGACCCGGGAGAGGGTGACCCCGAGGTTGGCCGCGATGTCGGTCAGGGATTCGTCACCGAAGAAACTCCGCTCGACGACCTCGCCCAGCCGGTCGGGCAGAGCGTGCATCGCCTCGTGCAGGTGGCGGGCCCGCTCGTTCTTCACCACGGCCCTCTCGGGGGAGTCGGCGGCCGACGGCAGGTCGAAGGTCCCGCCGTCGTCGTTGGTGTCCGCGTCGATGCTGACCATCACGGCCCGGTGCACGTCGACCTGCAGCGAGGACAGCTCTGCCACCGGGACCCCGAGCTCTGCGGCCAGCTCGACCCGCGTCGGAGGCCGGCCCAGCCGGGCGGCGAGCACGTCGGCCGCGGCGTCCGACCGGCGGGCGGCCGCGCGCACGGAGCGGCTGGCCCAGTCACCCGAGCGCAGCTCGTCGAGCACCGCGCCCTGCAGTCGGGGCAGGGCGTAGGTCGCGAACGTGGCACCGGCCGTCGCGTCGAAGCGGCGGGCGACCTCCACGAGTGCCACCTGTGCGCAGGACAGCAGGTCCTCACGGCTGACGTGGCTGGGCAGCGAGATCCGCGCGGCGACCGCGTTGACCGCGTACTGGGCCAGGGCGAGGTGCTCGGTGACGAGGGCGTCGACGCTGCGACGGTCGCGGACCGGAGCGGCCGGGGAGCCCGCCTGGGGAGGCGACGGGCGAGGGGGGTTCACGCAGGAGTAGATCGGCGTCCCACGAGCCCCACCTGACCCTTCTCGGCAAGTTCGTCCTTCGACTTCAGCGCGGGGGCCCGATGCCGATGTCAGTCCTGAGACCCGGAGCGCAGCCGCGCATCGGGAACCGAGGACGAGAGGAGCCAGTGGTGGACTACCAGCACCTGTCGACCCTGCTCTGGCGTGAGCAGGAGCTCCTGGACCTGCTGCTCTTCAAGGCCGAGGAGAAGCAGTACCTGATCATCAGCGGGAAGAACCGCTGGCTGCCGCGCATCGCCCACGAGATCGAGGTCGTCCTCGAGCAGATGCGCACCCTGGAGGTGGAGCGTGGCGCTGTCACCGAGGTGATCGCCACGACGCTGGGCCTGGAGCCCAACCCCTCGCTGCGGACCATCGCCGAGCACGCGACGGCGCCGTGGAACGACCTGCTGATCGGCCACCACGAGACCCTGCTGGGCCTGGTGACCGAGCTGCGCGGGCTGTCCGACGCCAACCGCGAGCTGATCGCCAGCGGCCTCGCCGCGATCGACGAGGCGCTGCTGTCGGTCCGCCCGGACAACGCCAAGACCTATACCGCCACGGGCCGGCCCGCCGGTCGCCCGAACCGCTCGGTCAGCCTGGACGGCGCGCTGTGAGCGGCTTCTCCTCCCTCAATGTCGCCTCCAGTGCGCTGGCCGCGCAGCAGCGGGCGTTGGACATCGCCGGGCAGAACATCGCCAACGCCGGCACCGAGGGCTACACCCGCCAGCGCGTGGAGATGCGCAGCCTGGCCACCGCTGCCCCCTATGCCAGCTACTCGGTCGGGGACAACCTCGGTGAGGGCGTCAGCGCCGACACCGTCACCCGCATCCGGGACGCCTTCGCCGAGCGACGCGGCCAGCTCGAGCACGGGCGGGCCGCGATGGCCGGTGCACTGGGCGAGGCCTACACCCGGATCGAGACCTCCTTCGGGGAGCCCAGCACCAGCGGGGTGCAGAACCTCCTCACCCGGTCCTGGGCCGCCTGGAGCCAGCTGTCCTCCCAGCCGACCGACCCGACAGCGCGCAGCGCGGTGTTGGCGGCCACCGACGCCGTCGTCAAGGGCTTCGGGTCCACGGCTGCGGCCCTGGACGGGCAGTGGAACGACACCCGGGCCGGGGCGGCCGGTCTCGTCGTCGACGTGAACGCCACAGTCGGCCAGATCGCCGACCTCAACCGCTCGATCCGGGCCGCGGTCTTCAGCGGCGCCGGGGCCAACGACCTGATGGACCAGCGCGACGCGCTCGTCGGCCGGCTGGCCGACACGATCGGGGCCACCGCGTCCGAGACGATCAACGGGATGGTGGACGTCTCGGTCGGCGGCACCGCGATCGTGTCGGGCACCGCCTTCAGCACGGTGTCCCTCGGAGGCGCGAACGAGCCCGGGGCCACCCCGGCGGGGGTCACCCTGACGGTCGCCGTCGGGGGACCCCCACTCACCGCCGGTGGGACCCTGGGCGGCCAGCTCCAGGCGCTCAACACGGTCATCCCGGCCTACCGCACCTCCCTGGACGGCGTCGCGGCGCAGTGGGCCGGACAGGTCAACACGCTGCAGGCCGGCGGGTACGACGCCGCCGGTGGGGTCGGAGTCGCCCTGCTCGGTCCCACCGACCCGGCCAAGCCCACCGGGGCAGGCAACCTCCGGGTGGCCAGCACCGACGGCGCGCTGCTGGCCGCGGCCAGCCAGCCCCCGGTGGCCGGCCCCCCGATCGACCCCTCCGCCGATGGGGGCAACGCCGACCTGATCTCCGCCCTCGCCCGAGCGGCCGGCGGTCCGGACACCGTCTACCGGGACACCGTCACCAAGCTGGGGGTCCAGGCACGCAGCGCGCTGAGCAGCGTCGCCTCCACCGCTGCGGTCACCGCCCAGGCCGATGCCGCCCGACTGTCGGTCTCCGGGGTCAGCCTGGACGAGGAACTGACGAACATGCTCGCGTTCAAGCAGTCCTACGCGGCGGCGGCACGTCTGGTGACCGCCGTCGACGAGATGCTCGACATCCTGATCAACAGGACCGGACTGGTCGGAAGGTGACCTGATGCGCATCACACAACGCACCATCGTGGACAACAACGTCCGTGGCATGAACGCCAATCTGGCGGCCCTGGCGAAGCTGCAGGATCAGATCACCTCGGGCAAGGCGCTCACCCGCCCCTCGGACTCACCCAGCGGCACGTCCACGGCCATGCGCACCCGCGGCGACCTGTCGATGAACGACCAGTACAAGGCGAACATCTCGACCGCCACCACGGTGCTGACCGCCGCCGACGGCGCGCTCGGCGCGATGGGCGACCTGGTGCGACGCGTTCGGGACCTCACGGTCCAGGGTGCCAACACCGGCGGCAACAGCGCCGAGGCCAACGAGGCCCTCGCCGTGGAGGTCGCCGGCATCCGGGAGGGTCTGCTGGCGCTGGCCAACCGGACTGTCAACGGGCGACCGGTCTTCGGTGGTGCCACGTCGGGGACCACCGCCTACGACACCGGCGGTGCCTTCCAGGGCCGCACTGGCGTGCCCCAGCAGATCCGGGTCTCGGACTCCGAGACGGTGCGCACCGACATGGACGGGGTGACCGCCTTCGGTGTCCAGACCGGCATCGAGCCGGACCTCTTCGCCCTGGTCGCCGGGATCGCCGGCGACCTGCGCACCGACCCCACCGCGTTGTCCGCCCGGCTGGTACAACTCGACACCGCTGCACAGCGGCTGACGCAGGCCCGGACCACCGTCGGGGTGCGGACCAACCGGGTCGAGCAGGTGGCCGCGGTGAACAGCACTGTGGAGTTGAGCCTGCGGGGTCAGCTCTCCGACGTCGAGGACATCGACCAGGCCAAGACGTACTTGGAGCTCCAGATCAGGCAGAACACCTACGAGGCAGCCCTGTCCGGGGCGTCGCGGACCATCCAGACGTCGCTGGTCGACTACCTCCGCTGACTCGTCCGGCTGCCTGAGTCCCACCCGTCCCAAGGGGGGTCCCGTCCGCTTGCCGGGATGCCGATCATGATGGCGGACGCAGCTCGCGTTCCACCCGGCCGCAGGACGGCCGGTCACCGACACCCATGGAGGGGTACTGGTGCTCACGCTCACCCGCACGATCGGCGAGACCATCCGCATCGGAGACGACATCGAGGTGCACGTCGTCGAGGTCCGTGGCAACACTGTCCGGCTCGGCTTCAAGGCGCCCCGCGAGGTCACGATCCACCGCGAGGAGGTCTACCGGCAGATCGCGGCCGCCCGCAGCCTGGCCGTCCGGGTCGCCGCCGACGCCGTCGGCGCGCTGACCGCCGCGCTCGGTGGGACCAAGGGGTCCGCTGCTGGCACACCGGCCGCCCCGGTCGAGGGCGACACGGCGGCGCGCGCATTGGCGTGATCTGCCCACGAATCCGCGCGTAGTTGGGCGACACGAACCCCGTTTTGGTTCAACTCCCGTCCCACGGTGCGCAAAGCTCTCCCTGAGCACGTGACAGGGGGCGACGGAGATGGCACGCAGCGCGACGAACACTGCAGGCACGACGGATCAGGTGGTGTCCTCCGAGGACACCACCGTGGTCCTCGACCTGCCGACCGGCACGGCTGACACCGATCAGGCGAGCCTGCTGGTGCACGTCCAGCTGCGGCCCCGCCGCGCCGCTGCCCGCAAGTGCCTGGCTGCACTGGCCCAGCTGGCGACCGAGCACGCCGACGTCCCGGTGACGCTCGCCGGCCTCAGCAAGGACAAGCGGGTGCTGCGGGTGACAGTCGCCGTCGACCTCGGCCCGCGCGCCGACGTCGCCCGGTTCTCCGACTGCGCGCAGGCCGCCTATGGCTTCGTCAGCGACCTGTTCACCGTGCTCTACGAGCACATGCCGGTCTACGCCAGCACCCCCACCGCGGAGGAGAGCGCGGTCGTCGCGCCCTTCCTGACTTCCAGCGACGACGACCGGCGTGCGTGGGTCAGCACACCGGTCTGGCCGACCGAGGTCCTCGAGACCGTCAGCGCCTGAGCGCAGCAGCACCGCACGACCCGATCGGCTCCACCAGCACGACTCGCACCTCGTCCTCTCACCGAGACGCGATCCCGCGGCGGCCCCCGGTACACCCGGAACCGTCGTCTTCCCCCGAGATCCGACCCGACGACAGGAGTCCCCGGTGTCCGAGTCGTTCCGCCGACCGACCGGCCCACTCGTGTTCGGTGGCATCACCGAGGACGAGGCGTGGGCCACGACGCCCATCACGCTGCGCGACCGGGTGCACTTCCGGACCGAGCGCGAGCTGCCCCTGGCCGAGTTCCGCCAGGCGCTGCCCGCCGGCGTGACAGTCACCCTCGACGAGGGCGAGGGCCTCTACCGGGTGGACGGCGAGGCCGGCCGGGCCGCCGCGCTGTCCGCGCTGGTGAAGAGCTGGTGCGCCGTCCACGGGCACCGCACGGTCGGGCTGCGGGCCGAGAGCGGCGTGCGGCGTCGCGCGCCCCGCGACCTGCCGCCGCAGTTCCTGGCCGACCTGTGCCGGCACTACGGACCGGTCAGCCTCAAGCGGCTGCAGCGCAACATGAGCACGATCCGGCTGCACATCCCGGACAACGACGACGTCGTCCAACAGGTCAGCGAGTGGGTGCTCAAGGCCGTCGCCCAGTTCGACGAGACCAAGGGCGTCCCGTTCGGGGCCTTCCTGGCCACCCAGCTGTCCAAGTGGGTGCACGACCTGGGTCGGGCCGCCTTCGGCCGCACCGCGACCGACACCGAGAACAAGCAGCAGAAGGCGATCGCGACCTTCGTGGCCAGCCACCAGCGTCGCCCGACCGAGCGCGAGCTCGCCGAGCTGCTCGGGCAGAGCGTCGCGGTGCTGCGCAAGAACGCGCAGAGCGTCGCCACGCTCCACGGCCTGCGCAACCTGCAGTCCCTGGACGGCGTGCCCGATGGTGCCGACCACCTGCTCCCCGACACCGCGCAGGCCCCCGACGAGATCCTCGGCGAGGCCGAGCAGACGCTGCTGTCGCACGCGCTGACCGCCGCGTGCGCCCCGGACCCGACGGCTCGCCCCGACCAGCGCGCCGGTCAGCCCAACGTGCTCGGCTGGGTGACCTGGTACCTCACCACCTGGGGTGGTCAGACCAAGACGCAGCTGTCCGCGGACCTGGGCACCTCGGTGCGCAACATGAACGTGCACGCCGATCGGGCCGAGCGGGTGCTCAAGGACCGGCTGAGCGAACTCGCCGGGTGAGTTCCCCTCCACAATCCGGGTGAACTGCCGATACAGGTGTGACAGGAGAGACCAGGGCGACCCGCCCCCGGGAACGAGCAGGAGCATCCGATGACCATGGTGTCCGAGCCGATCACCCACGTGGTCCTGGTGCCCCACTGGCTCTCGGCCGATGACCGCGACGGGCTGGCCGTCGCACTCGAGGCGGCTCTGGTCCGTCCCGGTCTGCCGGAGTCCACCGCCGACCGGCTGGTCGACGTCCTGACCGAGCTGCACGTGGCCCGGGCCCGGGACGTCGTGTGGCCGACCTCGGCCGCCCGCGTCCGGCTCGTCACCGGCTGGGACTCCGACACGCTCCCGGTCCGGCTCTCGGCCATGGAGCTGGCCTGCACGCTCAGCCTGCCCGAACTCCCGGCCACGGTGCGCGAGTCGCTCACCGGCGGTCGCAGCTCCTGAGCCCCGAACCACCACCCAGCGATGACCCGGCTCAGCTCCGGCCTACGCCTGCTGCCACGTCTGACGCGTCCCACCTGCGACCCGCTGGACCTGCTGGCCGCGGCCCACCGGCTCTGCGCCCAGGGCCGGCCCGGTGTGCACCTCGCCGTCGTCGACGACGACCGTGGCACCGCCCTGGTCCTCGGCGAGGCCGAGCGCAGCTGCCGGTCCGACCTGGACGACCTGGCCCTCGCGGTCGCCCGCTCCCAGCACGACATGAGCCCGGCCGGTCTGGACGCAGCCCTCGGCCGGTGGCTGGACACCCGTCCGGTCACCGACGCCGAGGCCGGCCGTCGCGGCATCGCCGTGCTGACCTGGACCGACCCCACCGAGTCGGCCCTGGCCTGGCAGGTCGTCGTGCACCGCGGTGCCGACGTCGTCGGCTGGGTGCCGTACCCCTTCACCCCGGTCGGCGACGTGCTCGCCGTCCGGGAGGCCGCCCTGCAGCGCGCCGCCGACGTCGTCGTGCGGTGCAGCGTCGAGGGCCCGGTCCTGCTGCTGGACGCTGACGACCCGCTGCTGGCCACCGCGGCGTGCAGCGCACCCGAGCTGGTTCTCGCCCGGGCGGCCCGTGCGGGCCTGCGGATGCGGGACGCCCGGGTCGTCGTCACCCCCGGTCGGCCGGTCGCCTGGGCCGAGCCCGCGGTGGCTGCACGGCTGGCGGGGGAGACCGTCGAGCCCTGCGTGGTGCTGCCCTGGCGTGCGCTACCCGACCTCCCCTGGCGGTAGGACCCCCGCGCCACCTCACGCGAGCAGGCCGAACTCCCAGTGCCACGGCTCGGGGTTTGAGCCACCGGGCCGGGCCCAGTCCGGGTGCACCCAGCCGAACTGCCCGGCGTAGCGCGCCATCCAGGCCGACTGCTCGGTGCCCGCGACGTTCACGCCACCGCAGAGGTCGATCGCCAGGCCCCAGCCGTGGTTCGACGTCCCGGGGACGGCGGTGATCCTCGGCTTGCGCTCGTGCGCGTCGACCTGGGCGGCGAACGACCGGTAGGAATCGGTGGTGCACAGGGGCGTGTCGAAGGCGTTCTGCCACGCCTGGGCGAGGCCCTGGTAGGCCGCTGCCGCGTCGCAGCGGAGCAGGTGGCCGCCCCCGACCGGGCACATCGCGGACGCCGGGACCTGTCCGTTGGCGAAGCCTCCCCAGGCAGGGACGACGGGTGCGCTGACCGTGACCGGTCGGGCGGCGCCGCACATCGTGGCGGCGGAGCCGTCGGCGGCGGGCGGGGTGTTCGGGGTCGGTGGGGGCAGGGTGACCCGGACCGCCGTGGAGCCGGCCTCCTGCGGCAGGATCGCGACCTGGTGGGTCACCGCGGAGGCGGTGACCACCTGGCCCTCGCCGACGTAGACCCCGACGTCGTCCAGCCCCGCGGTCGGGTCGGTGCTGAAGACGAGGTCACCGACCTGTACCTGGCCGGCCGGGACGACGGTCCCCACCGCCCACTGCTGCGCCAGCGTCGTCCCCAGCGGTCGGCCCGCCGCGGTCCACACGGCCGCGGTGAGCCCGGTGCAGTCGGTGCCGTCGGCACCGGTGCCCCCGGGCACGTAGGGCGCGCCGAGCTGAGCGAGCGCGTAGCTGGTGGCGGTCGCCGTCTCGGCGGAGGGCACGACGACAACCCGCCCGGCGACGACGCCCGCGGCGACCCCAGGTATCACCTGCCCGGTGGCGTCGCGGGCCGGCGTCAGCCCCGCGGGGAGGTCCCCGGAGGCGAGCTGGGCGGTGCTGGGCAGGGTGATCCCGGCGGCGGCAAGACCGGCGAGCTGGGTCCGCCAGCGGTCCCGGGCGCTGCCATCGGCGGCTTGCTGGTCCGGTGAGGTGGGGCCGGCGGTGAGCGCGGCGAGGGCACCGGAAACCTCGAGGTCGGCGCCGGCGGCCTGCTGCCGGGCGTCCCTGGTCGCGGTCGCGAGTCGGTCCTGGGCGGTGCGCAGGGCGACCCGGGTGGTGGTGACCCGGAGGTCGACGGCAGACCCCCCGGCGGCCGCGGCCTCGGCCGCTGCCAGGTCGGTGGCCGCGGCCGCGACGGCGGCGGCCCCCGCCTGCAGGTCGGTCGCGGTGGTGGTCAGGGCGTCACGCAGCTCGGCGGCACGGGCGGCGAGGTCGAGCGCGACGGCCGCCGGGGACGGCGTCGCCGGGCGCACCCCGGCGAGGCTCACAGCGGCGACCAGGACGAGAGCGAGGACGCCGACGAGCGACCCGGTCCGCCGGGACCAGCGACCGAGGGCCGCACGGCGGCGCTGTCGGACGGCGGCCTTACGCGCGGCCCGGACGGCCTGGGCGCGGGCCCTCGCGCGGGCGCGGGCGCGGGCGAGCTCGCGGGCCTCGGCGGGGGTGCGGGGAGCGACTGTCCGGGCGGTCGCGCGCCGGGCGGGGGAGCGCGGGGGGACGGCACGCGTCGGCGGCACGGTGCTCCCCTCGGGGACCGCACCGCGCCCACGCCGGGGGTGGGCAGCACTCGACCGGTCTCCGATCGGTACATCGGGAGGCGGGGGAGAGCGGTTGAGGCGTGGCCACGATCAGGACCGACCGCTCACCCCTCCGGGGGAGCGGTCGCAGAGGGGCCTCAGTGGCCGGTGACCCACCAGGCGCCGTGCTCCTCGCGCAGCGGGAACTCGGTCTGGCCGCCGTCGTCGGTGGTCACCACGAGGGTCACCGTGCGCACCCGCCGCCCGTCGGGGTCGGGCAGCCGTGAACCGGACGCCAACGGCAGCGGCGGCAGCACGAAGGCATCGGCCTCGTCCGCTCGGTCGTCCATGGGTCCCCCTGCCGGCTGCCCTGTCGTCCGGCACGCTACGGCGTGTCGCGCCGTCTTGCTGCAGGGCGTCCGGTAGGGCCGGGGCACGTCGAGGCCCCGCCGTCCCGGGTGGGGACGACGGGGCCTGGTCGTGCGTGGGTCAGCGCTGGTCGAGCGGGACGAACGAGCGCTCGGTGGGACCGGTGTAGAGCTGCCGGGGGCGACCGATCTTGGTGGCCGGGTCCTCGATCATCTCGCGCCACTGGGCGATCCAGCCGGGCAGCCGACCCAGCGCGAAGAGCACCGTGAACATCCGGGTCGGGAAGCCCATCGCGCGGTAGATCAGGCCGGTGTAGAAGTCGACGTTCGGGTAGAGCTTGCGCTGCACGAAGTAGTCGTCGGTGAGGGCGACCTCCTCCAGCTTGCGGGCCAGGTCCAGCAGCTCGCTGTTCCCGCCCAGCTTGTCCAGCACGTTGTCGGCGGTGGACTTCACGATGGCCGCGCGCGGGTCGTAGTTCTTGTAGACCCGGTGCCCGAAGCCCATCAGCTTGACGCCGGGCTCCTTGTCCTTGACCCGGGACACGAACTTCCCGATG
>JBBSVA010000008.1:0-64478 GCA_038233915.1 Mycobacteriales bacterium
CGAGCTTCCCCTGCCGCACCGAGCCGGACAGCCATGCGGTGACCGGGCCGACCTCCTCGGTCGCGGCCGCCCGGAGCAGCGCCGCGACGGTGGCGCTCTTCGTCGTCCGGGCGCGGGTGGCGCCCACCTCAGCGGACGCGGTCACGACCTCGGCGAGCAGCACGGCCCCATCGTCCTCCCACATGCATGTGCGTCCTCCTCCACCGGTGTCGGTGGAGGAGGACGCACGGTGGTCGTCGGACCTGATCAACGCCGGGCGCGGGGCCCGGCGGGTAGGACTACTTGCGCGCGGTGATCTGCTCCGTGGCCGCGGGGACGACGGTGTTCAGGTCGCCCACGACGCCGAAGTCGGCGAGCTCGAAGATCGGCGCCTCGGTGTCCTTGTTGACCGCGACGATGGTCTTCGACGTCTGCATGCCGGCCCGGTGCTGGATGGCGCCGGAGATGCCGACCGCCACGTACAGCTGCGGGGACACCGTCTTGCCGGTCTGCCCCACCTGGAAGGAGTGCGGGTAGAAGCCGGAGTCGACGGCGGCGCGGGAGGCACCGACAGCGGCACCGAGGGAGTCCGCGAGGCCCTCGATGACGGAGAAGTTCTCCGCCGAGGCGACGCCACGACCACCGGAGACCACGATCGCGGCCTCGGTGAGCTCGGGGCGCGAGGACTTCTGCTCGACGACCCGGTCCAGCACCTTGGTCTGCTTGGCGGCGTCGGACACGGTGACGGTGATGGTCTCCTCCGTCGCGGCACCGGCGGAGGCCTCGGGGGTGACCGAGTTGCCGCGCAGGGTGTAGATCGGGGTGCCGGTGGTGACCTTCGAGTGCACGATCGTCCCGCCGGCGAAGGCCACCTGGGTGGCGGTGCCGTCGGCGGCGATCTCGGTGACGTCGGTCAGGAAGCCGGAGCCGGTCTTGATGGCCAGCCGGCCGGCGATCTCCTTGCCCTCGGGGGTGGAGGGGATGATCACGGCGGCCGGGGACTTCTCGCTGACCAGCTGGGCCAGCACCTCGGCCTTGGGGGCCACCAGGTAGGCGTCGATGTCGTCGGACTCGCCGACGTACACCTTCTGCGCGCCGTACTCGGCGAGGGCGTCCTTCACCGTGGCCGCGGTACCGGGGGCACCGAGCACGACCGCGGAGGGCTCACCGAGCACGCGGGCGGCGGTCAGTGCCTCCAGCGTGGTCTTGCGGACGCCGGAGCCGTCGGGTGCGACCTCGACCAGGACGAGCACTTCAGAACTACTGCCTTCAGCCATGTCTGCTGTTCTCCTTCGAAGCGGTGGTGGTCGGGCCGGTCAGACGATCTTCTGGCTGGCCAGGTAGCCGACCAGCTTCTCGGCGCCGTCGCCCTCGTCGGTGACCTTCACGCCCGCGCCCTTGGGCGGACGGCCGGCGAAGTCGAGCACCTGGCTCGTCGCGCTGGCCAGGCCCACGCTGGAGGCGTCCAGGCCGAGGTCGGCCAGGGACTTGGTCTCCACCGGCTTCTTCTTGGCGGCCATGATCCCCTTGAAGGAGGGGTAGCGGGGCTCGTTGATGGTGTCCCAGGTGGACACGATCGCCGGGGTCTGCGCCTCGAGGGCCCAGAAGCCGCCGTCGGTCTGCCGCTCGACGTGCAGCGTGGTGCCCTCGACGGTGAGCTTGCGGGCACCGGACAGGTGCGGGACGCCCAGGCGCTCGGACAGCAGCGCGGGCATGACCGAGACCTGGCCGTCGGTCGACTCGGCGCCACAGATCACCAGGTCGTAGTCGAGCTGGGACAGCGCGGCGGCGATGACGGCCGAGGTCTGTACCGCGCACGAGCCGTGGATGGCGTCGTCGGTGACGTGCACTGCCTTGTCCGCGCCCATGGACAGGGCCTTGCGAATGGCATCGGTGGCGCCGGCGGGGCCGACGGTCAGCACGGTGACCTCGCCGCCCTGGGACTCCTTGACGGTCAACGCCTCCTCGATGGCGTACTCGTCCATCTCGTTGATGACGTTGTCCGCGCTCGCGCGGGCGACTGTGTTGTCCGAGCTGTCCAGCGCGCGCTCGCTACCGGAGTCGGGGACCTGCTTGACAAGAACGACGATGTTCATCGCACCTCCGCGGGTGACTGGGGGATCGAAAGACGTGGGTGCCGCGGGCGTGCTGGCGCCCGCCTGGCTCCGATGATGGACGTTACTCGCCAGTAACGTGACCGGGGTGGGTCACCCTCGGGTGACCCCGCTCACGGCCCACTCCCCGGTGGCCGCGAACTGGTCCAGGGTCGCGGTGTGCGGCGCCAGGTCCAGGCCCTGCTCGGCGAGCCAGTCGTCGGAGTAGTAGGTGTGCGCGTACCGCTCACCGCCGTCGCACAGCAGCGTGACGACGCTGCCGGTGCGTCCGGCCGCGACCAGCTCGGCCACCAGTTGGAACGCCCCCCACAGGTTGGTGCCGGTCGAGCCGCCGGCCCGGCGTCCGGTCACCTGCTCCAGGTGCCGCATCGCGGCCAGCGAGGCAGCGTCCGGGACGCAGAACATCCGGTCGACGATCGTCGGCACGAACGAGGGCTCGACCCGCGGCCGGCCGATGCCCTCGATCCGGGACGGGCGACCGACGGCGGCGGGGTCGTCGTCCCGCCAGCCGGGGAAGAAGGCCGAGCCCTCCGGGTCGACGACGGCCAGCCGGGTGGGCAGCCGGCGGTAGCGCAGGTACCGGCCGATCGTGGCGCTGGTGCCGCCGGTCCCGGCGCCCACGACCACCCACTCGGGCACCGGGTGCTCCTCGGCGGACAGCTGCTCGAAGGTCGACTCGGCGATGTTGTTGTTGCCGCGCCAGTCGGTGGCCCGCTCGGCGTGGGTGAACTGGTCCAGGTAGTGCCCGCCGGTCTCGGTGGCGATCCGGCGGGCTTCGTCGTAGACGGTGCCGGAGTCGGCGACCAGGTGGCAGCGGCCGCCGTGGCCTTCGATCAGCGCGATCTTCTCCCGGCTGGTCGTGGCCGGCATGACCGCGACGAACGGCAGTCCGAGCATCCGCGCGAAGTAGGCCTCGCTGACCGCCGTCGACCCACTGGAGGCCTCGACCACCGTGCCGCCCTCGCGGATCCACCCCGAGCACAACGCGTGCAGGAACAGCGAGCGGGCCAACCGGTGCTTGAGGCTGCCGGTCGGGTGGGTGGACTCGTCCTTGAGGTAGAGGTGCACGCCCCACTCCGGGGGCAGCGGGTAGACCAGCAGGTGGGTGTCGGCGCTGCGCCGGGCGTCGGCCTCGACCAGCGCGATCGCCCGCTCCAGCCAGGCCCGCCCGGCGTCGTCGCAGCGGTCCAGGTGGGCCGGGCGGTCCAGAGGTGCGCTCACCACTCCATCCTCACAGCTCGGCGACCAGCACCGGCCGCTCGGCCGGGGTGACGGTCACCGCGGTGCCCGGCACCAGCTGCTGGCTGTCCGCGCTGGCCAGGTCGACCACGACCTCGCTGCCGTCGGGCAGCGCCACGGCCAGCCGGGTGGAGGCACCGGAGAACGTCCGGGTGACCACCCGGCCCGCACCGGCGTCGTCGGCCCGCGCCACCAGCGACTCCGGTCGCACCAGCGCGACGACGTCCCCGCTCGCGGGCACCTCCCCCACCACCGGACGTCGCACGCCGAGCAGCTCCACGCCGTCCCCGGACCGGGTGGCCGGCACCCGGTTCATGGTGCCGACGAACTCGGCGACGAACGCGGTCGCGGGACGCTCGTAGAGCTCGTCGGGGCTGGCCACCTGCTCCAGCCGGCCGGCCCGCAGCACACCGACCCGGTCGGCCACCGACAGCGCCTCGGCCTGGTCGTGCGTGACGAAGACCGTGGTGATGCCCAGCTCGAGCTGGATCCGGCGGATCTCCTCACGCAGCTGCACCCGCACCTGGGCGTCCAGCGCCGAGAGCGGCTCGTCCAGCAGCAGGACCTGGGGTGCCACCGCCAGCGCACGGGCCAACGCCACGCGCTGCTGCTGACCGCCGGAGAGCTGGTGCGGGTAGCGGCCGGCGGTCGCGGCGAGCCCGACCAGGTCCAGCAGCTCGGCGGCCCGGGCCTTGCGCTCCTTCCCCGGACGACGGCGCACCTGCAGCCCGTAGCCGACGTTCTCCGCCACCGTCAGGTTCGGGAAGAGGCTGTAGGCCTGGAAGACCATCCCCATGTCCCGCTTGGACGGCGGGGTGTCGGTGACGTCGCGCCCGTCCAGCAGGACCTGGCCCTGGTCGGGGCGCTCGAATCCGGCGATCGCCCGCAGCGCCGTGGTCTTCCCGCAGCCCGAGGGGCCGAGCAGGGCGAGGAACTCCCCGCCGGCGATGTCCAGGTCCAGCCCGTCCAGGGCCAGCACGTCGCCATAGCGCCGGGTCAGCCCGACCAGCTGCACACCGACCCCCGGCGTCTGACGGAGGGCGTCGACGCCGGCGGGCGCCTCGGTGGTGGTGGTCATCGGGAGTCCTTCCCCGCACGGCGGCGGTCCAGCGAGGAGATGAGCAGCAGCAGGCCCCAGGTGAGCACCAGGGAGAGCACGGAGACCGACACCGACAGCTTCGGCTGGGACCCGGCGACCTGCACGATCCAGGTGGGGAAGGTCTGGAAGCCCAGGATCGAGGCGATCGTGTACTCCCCCAGCACCAGCGCCAGGGTGAGGAACGCGGCGTTGAGCACCGAGGTCCGCAGCACCGGCAGGACGACGCCCACGAGCACCCGCGGCCAGGAGGCGCCCAGGCTGCGGGCGGCCTCGGTGAGGGTCCTCAGGTCGACAGCCCGGATGCCGGCGTCCAGTGCTCGGTAGACGAACGGCAGCGCCAGGACGACGTAGACCAGCACCAGGATCCAAGGCAGCGAGGGCTTCTGGAGGGCGAAGAACGCATCGGCCAGCGGGGTCCCGTAGAAGTAGTCCGGCGCCCAGGCCAGCACGCTGCGCACACCCACGACCAGCGCGATCGGGGGCAGCACCAGCGGCAGCAGGGTGAGGATCTCCACAGTCGAGCGCAGCCGGGGCAGCCGCAGCTGGATGAGCACCATCGTGGGCACCATCAGCAGCAGC
Organism: Mycobacteriales bacterium; assembly: GCA_038233915.1. GTDB lineage: Bacteria > Actinomycetota > Actinomycetes > Mycobacteriales > Geodermatophilaceae > Klenkia. The sequence continues at coordinate 5,011 of JBBSVA010000008.1, forward strand.
GACAGCACCACGGTCAGCACGGCGAGGGTCAGCGAGCGGGTGAACGCCTCGACGAAGCCCGGGGCGCTCGGGATCCCGGTGTAGAACTCGGCGGTCAGCCGGCCGTTGCTGCGTGCGGAATACCAGACCGAGGCAGCGACCGGGACGACGAAGTACAGCCCCAGCAGCGCGAGCACCGCGATCCGCCAGGCTCCGTTGCCGCGGCGCTGCGGCCGGCGGGTGGTCTCCGGCGGGACCGTGGCGGGGATGGTCGCGGTCACTGCAGCCACCGCTGGGCCCGGCGCTGGACCCATGTGTAGAAGACCATCACGACCCCGATCAGCAGCACCATGCCCAGCGCCAGGGCCTTGCCGACGTTCTCCGAGCCGACGAGCACGTTGGAGCTCAGCGCGTCGGCGATCTGCAGCGGGGCCAGTGGGACGCTGGACCCGACCAGGGCGCGGGCGGTGGCGTAGGCGGCGAACGCGGAGGCGAAGAGCAGCATCGTGGCGCCGATGACCGGCGGGGCCAACACCGGGCCCCCGACGTAGCGCCAGTACTGCCAGCCCGTCGCGCCCAGGTTGTCCGAGGCCTCCCGCCACTGCGGGCGCAGGCCCTCCAGCGCCGGCACGATGGTCAGCACCATCAGCGGGATGAGGAAGTACAGGTAGACCAGGCCCAGGCCGGTCATCGAGTAGAGGGTGAAGCCGCCCAGCCCCACCCCGAGGTCGGTGAGCATCGCCGTCACCACCCCCGAGGTACCGATGGTGGCGATGAACGCGAAGGCCAGCGGGATGCCGCCGAAGTTGGCCAGCACACCCGAGGCGGTCAGCACCAGCCGGCGGAGCAGTCGGCCGCGCTGTGCCTGCAGCACCGCGACCGCCAGCGCCAGCCCGAGGACGGCGGACAGCACCGCGGTGGTGATCGACAGTTGCAGGCTGCCCAGGTAGGCCCGCCGGTAGGCACCGTCGGTCACCGCCACGATGGAGTCGGTGGACCAGGACTCCTGGTAGGTCACCGGGTCGGTCGACCGGAACGCCTCGACCGCGAGCACCCCGATCGGCAGCAGCAGGAAGACCGCCAGGTAGCCGAAGAACGGCAGCGTCCCGAGGACGACGAGCAGCCGTGCCCGCCGTCCCCGGGAGCGCCGCGGGGTGTCGGTCTGCGTCAGCCCGAGATCTCCTGGTTCCACCGGCTGGCGACGGCCTGCTGGGCCGCGGTCTGCTGCTCCTGGGTCGGGAACTCCGCGGTCCCCTCGACGGGGGGCAGCGCGGCGAGGGAGTCGGCGTCGGCCGTGCCGTCCTCCTGCATCGAGGGCAGCCGGACCGGCCGGGCACCGCCGGCGAGCCAGGTGTTCTGCCCGGCGTCGGAGTACAGGTACTCCTGCCACAGCCGCGCCGCGGCCGGGTGCGGGGCGAAGGCGCTGATCGCCTGGCTGTAGTAGCCACCGAACAGGCCGTCGGTGGGCACGTTGACCTGCCACTCGACACCCTGGTCGGCGAGGGTGTCGGTCAGCCCGGAGTTCAGGTAGTCCCAGTCGATGGCCAGCGGGGTCTCCCCGGACTGGATGGTGGCCGGGGTGATCTCGACCGGGTTGAAGTTCCCGGCGTTCTTCACGTCGACGAAGAAGTCGATCCCCGGGCCGATGTCGTCCAGGCTGCCGCCGCTGGCCAGCGACGCGGCCCAGACGCCTCCGAATGCCGCAGCTGCCTGGGTCGGGTTGCCGTTGAGCGCGACCTGCCCGGCGTACTGCGGGTCCATCAGGTCCGCCATCGTGGTCGGGCAGACCTCGATCACGGTGGCGTTGCAGCCGATGGAGATGTACCCGCCGTAATCGTTGTACCAGAGCCCGTCAGGGTCCTTCTGGTCGTCGGGGATCTCGTCCCAGGTGGCCACCTGGTAGGGCGCGAGCAGGTCCTGGGCCGCTGCCTGCTGGGCGAACGCCGTCCCCAGGTCGAGGACGTCAGGGGCCCGGTCCTGGCCGCGCTGGCTGGTCACCGCGTTGAGCTCGTCCTGGCTGGAGCCGTCCGGCGTGGCCGAGTTGATCTCGATGCCGTACTCCTCGCTGAACTGGTCGAGCATGGCGCCGTAGTTGGCCCAGTCCCGGGGCAGCGCGATCACGTTCAGCGTGCCCTCGGCCTTCGCTGCCTCGATCAGGGCGTCCATGCCGCCGAGGTCGTCCAGGTTCGTCGCGGACGCGGCGTCCGAGCCGGACCCAGCACCGCCGCCGCCGTCGGAGGAACCGCAGGCGGTGAGCGTCAGTCCGGCGGCCAGCAGTGCCGTCGAGGCTCGGAGGGTGGTCCTGTGCACGTCGTCTCCCGTCGTCCGTCACCGTGTTCCCGCGGAACACGGCTGACCTGACGGAAAGTAGCGCTTCCCGAGGTGTCCCGGTGGGGTGGACCACACCGACGGGCGGTGGAGAACCGGTGACGGACCGCCCGGCGCCGTATCGGGCCCGGGCGGTCCGGGTCCGGTCAGCGCCCGGTGAAGGTGGCCTTGCCCGGCCCGTCGGCGAGGAAGGAGGCCATCCCGGTCTTCTGGTCCTCGGTGTCGAACAGGCCCGCGAACAGCTCGGACTCCAGCCGCAGACCGTGCTCCAGCGCGCCGTCCAGCCCCTCGTCGATGGCCCGCTTCGCCGCGGCCAGTGCCAGCGGCGGACCGGCCGCGAACTTGCGGGCCATCGCCACGGCCGTGGCGTACACGTCGGCGTCCGGGACGACGGCGTCGGCCATGCCCAGCTCGAGCGCCTCCTCGGCGGCCACGTGCCGGCCGGTGAACACGATGTCCTTGGCCTTGGCGGGGCCGACCAGGCGGGCCAGCCGCTGGGTGCCACCGGCGCCGGGGATGACGCCCAGCAGGATCTCGGGCTGCCCGATCCTCGCGCCCTCGCCCATCACCCGGAAGTCCGCGCACAGCGCCAGCTCGTAGCCACCGCCCAGGGCGTAGCCGGTGATCGCGGCGATGACCGGCTTGGGGATCCGGGCCACCTCGGTGAAGGAGGCGGTGAGCTCACGGCCCCAGGCGACCATCGAGGAGCCGGTCAGCTGCGCCATCGCCTTGATGTCGGCGCCGGCGGCGAACACCCGCTCACCGCCGTAGAGCACCACGGCCCGGACGTCGTCCCGGCGGGTCGCCTCCTGGGCCGCGGTGCGGACCTCCCAGTGCAGCTGCTCGTCGATTGCGTTCATCTTGCCGCGGTCCAGGCGGATGGTGCCCACGCCGTCCTCGACCTGCAGCGTCACGAACTCCGGCTCGGCCATGTGCGGTGCTCCTCGTGGTGGGACGTCGTCGTCGTCCCCGACCTTAGGAGCGCCGCCTCATCCCGGCAGGGGTGACCCCACTTCCCCGCGGGACCCCGCCTCGCCGGAGCGCCACAGACCCACCACCGTCCAGGGACCCTGTGCCGGGGCAGTGCCGCAGCATCCCCGGACGGCGGAGGTCGGCAGGCGGGACCGGGACCTGCGCCGGGGCGGGGTCAGGCCCCGGTGGGGCGGTCCGCACGACGGGCGGTGAAGCGGCCACGCACCCGGCCCAGGGCCAGCGGCAGGCCGAAGGTCTCGCTCAGCCGCTCGGCGGTCACGACGTCGTCGATCGGCCCGGCAGCGACCACGCCTCCCCCGCGCAGCAGCATCGCGTGCGTGTAGCCCGGCGGGATCTCCTCGACGTGGTGGGTCACCAGCACCTGGGCGGGGGCGCGGTCGTCGCGGGCCAGGTCGGTCAACCGGAGCACCAGGTCCTCGCGACCGCCCAGGTCCAGGCCGGCGCCGGGCTCGTCGAGCAGCAGCAGCTCGGGGTCGGTCATCAGCGCGCGGGCGATCTGGGTGCGCTTGCGCTCGCCCTCGCTCAGCGTGCCGAACTCCCGGGCGGCGTAGGGCGCCACGCCCCACTGGTCCATCAGGAACGCGGCGCGGGTCAGGTCGTGCACGTCGTAGCGCTCCCGCCACCGGCCCACCACCGCATAGCCGGCGGACACCACCACGTCTCCGACCCGCTCGGCGGGGCTGATCCGCTGCGCCAACGACGCGCTGGTGAGCCCGATCCGCGGCCGCAGCTCGAACACGTCGACCGCGCCGAGGGTCTCCCCGAGGATCGTGACCTCACCGCGGGTGGGGTGCATCTGCGCGGAGAGCAGCTGCAGGAGCGTGGTCTTGCCCGCCCCGTTGGGCCCGAGCAGCACCCAGCGCTCGTCGGACCCCACCGTCCAGTCGACCCCGCGCAGCAGGTGTGACTCCCCCCGGACGACGTCGACACCGCTGACCCGGACGACCTCTTCGGCTGACACGACCCCATCCAACCAACCCGTCGGGGTCCTCCCCGGCACCCAGGTCCCGGGCGCGCGCCCCCGGCTCGGGCACCATGCCCCCGTGACCGATCGCGCGGGCGTCCCGCAGACCGAGGTGTGGCCGGGCAGCCCGGCACCGCTGGGCGCCCACTGGGACGGCACCGGCACCAACTTCGCGCTCTGGTCGGCCGGCGCGTCCGGGGTGGACCTGTGCCTGTTCGACCCCGACGGCACCGAGCACCGGCATCCCCTGCTGGAGAACACCCACCAGGTCTGGCACGGCCGACTCCCCGGCATCGGGCCCGGCCAGCGCTACGGGTACCGGGTGCACGGCGGCTACGACCCCGCCTCGGGTGCCCGCTACAACCCGGCCAAGCTGCTGCTGGACCCCTACGCCCGTGCCGTCGACGGCGAGCTGACCCTGGACCCCTCGCTGTTCGGGTACGCCGGCGGCCACCCCGACTCCTCCTCCCCCGACCTACTGGACTCCGCGGACTCGGTCCCCCGCGGCGTGGTCATCCACGACTCCTTTCCGTGGGACGGCGACCACCACCCGCGCACCGCGTGGTCGGACACCGTCATCTACGAGGTGCACGTCAAGGGCGCCACGATGCGCCACCCCGACGTCCCGGCGGCACTGCGCGGGACCTACGCGGGCCTGGCGCACCCGGCCTTCGTCGAGCACCTGGTCTCCCTCGGGGTGACCGCGGTCGAGCTGCTGCCGGTGCACCACTTCGTCTCCGAGCCGCACCTGCTGCGCCGCGGGCTGACCAACTACTGGGGCTACAACACCCTGGGCTACTTCGCCCCGCACGCCGCCTACTCCTCGGCGGGCACCGCGGGCCAGCAGGTCACCGAGTTCAAGGCGATGGTCAAGGCCATGCACGCCGCGGGCATCGAGGTGATCCTGGACGTCGTCTACAACCACACCGCCGAGGGCGACCACACCGGCCCGACGCTGTCGTTCACGGGCATCGACAACGCCGGCTACTACCGGCTGCGCGGTGGGGACTCCCCGCACCCCGACCTGGCTCGCTACACCGACTACACCGGCTGCGGGAACACCCTCGACGTCCGCCGGCCCCAGGTGCTGGCGCTGCTGATGGACTCGCTGCGCTACTGGGTCACCGAGATGCACGTCGACGGCTTCCGCTTCGACCTCGCCTCCGCACTGGCCCGCTCGATGCACGACGTGGACCGGCTGTCGGCGTTCTTCGACGTCGTCCACCAGGACCCGGTGGTGTCCCAGGTGAAGCTGATCGCCGAGCCCTGGGACGTCGGTGAGGGCGGCTACCAGGTGGGCAACTTCCCGCCGCTGTGGACCGAGTGGAACGGCAAGTACCGGGACACCGTCCGCGACGTCTGGTCCGGCGCGCACGTCGGCGTCCGGGACCTGGCCTACCGGTTGACCGGGTCCTCGGACCTCTACCGCTCCGACGGCCGCAAGCCGGTCGCCTCGGTCAACTTCATCACCGCGCACGACGGCTTCACCCTCGCCGACCTGGTCACCTACCAGGTCAAGCTCAACGACGCCAACGGCGAGGACAACCGGGACGGCGAGAGCCACAACCGCGGTTGGAACGGCGGTGTCGAGGGCCCGACCGAGGACCCCGAGGTGCTCGCCGTCCGGAAGCGGCAGGTGCGCAACCACCTGGCCACCCTGCTGCTGTCCACCGGCGTGCCGATGCTCACCGCCGGCGACGAGGTCGGCCGCAGCCAGGGAGGCAACAACAACGCCTACTGCCAGGACAACGAGGTGTCCTGGATGGACTGGGGCGCCATCGACGCCGACCTGTGGACCTTCGTGTCCCGGCTGACGGCGCTGCGCCGGGCCTCCCCGGTGCTGCGTCAGGAGGCGTTCTTCGACGGGCACGAGCTGCCCGGCACCGGCGGCACCCGGGACCTGGCCTGGTTCGCCCCGGGCGGTGGTCAGCTCAGCACCGCCGACTGGTTCGACGCCGGGCTGCAGACCATCGGCATGTACCTCGACGGCCGCGGCATCCGGCACCGGGACGAGCGCGGCCGCCCCGTCTCCGACGACTCCTGGCTGGTCTGGCTGCACGCCGGACCCGACCCGGTGACCGTGCACCTGCCCGGCCCGCCGTGGGGCGACGGCTACGAGTTCGTGGTGTCCACCGAGTACCCGACCGGCGCGCCGCCGCTGCCGGCCGTGGTGGGCCCGGGTCCGATCACCGTGCCCGGGCGCTGCGTGTGGGCGCTGCGGGTGCTGCGCCGGCCGTGACCGGGGCCGAGGGCAGGGCCGCGAGCAGGGCCGTCGTCGTCCGGGCCGTCGACCGCGAGGGGATCGCGGCGGCCGGGGTGCAGCACTTCTTCGCGCTGACCGGGAACGCCTCGGGCGGTCGGCTCGGCGTCGAGGAGTTCGTCGTCCCGTCGGCGACCGTGGGCGCGCGGCCGCACGTGCACGCCGCGCACGACGAGTGCTTCCTGGTGCTGGCCGGCACGCTCACCGTGCAGACCGCCGACGGCGACGTCGAGCTGGCCGCCGGGGACCTGGCCTGGGCGCCCCGCGGAGCGGTGCACGGTTACGCGAACACCGGCACGGCCGAGGTGCGGGCGCTGTGCCTCTACACCCCGGCCGGGTACGAGCAGTACTTCCGCGACGTGCACGCCGCCGAGGCCGAGGGTCGGCCGGCGACGCCGGAGCTGCTCGCCGAGCTGCGGGCCAGGTACGCCACGCGCAGCGTCTGAAGCCTCTACCCCCAAGGGGGCGAGGTCCTCCTACCCGGCCGTCTGCTCGAAGGTGATGACCGTCCAGCCCAGCAGCAGCCGGTCGCCGTCGGAGAGCGCGTGCGGGACGCCGGGCTCGAGCTGGGTCCACTCGGTGGCCTCGGGGCCGGCGACGTGGGTGCCGTTGAGCGAGCCCAGGTCGACCAGGGACACCTCGCGGCCGGCCCGCTGGACGGCGGCGTGCGAGGAGGAGAGCACGTTCTGGGTGTCCGCGATCGGGACCGGCATCGCGGTGCCGGAGGTGACCAGCTCGTGGCCGTCGGGACGGCGGCCCAGGACCAGGTCGTTGTCCACGGTGACGACCATGCCGTCGTCGAAGCGCAGCACCGGGGCGGCCGGCGGGTCGGGCTGCCAGAACGCGGTCTGCTCGCCGGCCTGGGCCGGCGGCTGCGCGGCGGGCTGGGGCTCGGAATGCGGCGTGGCAGGAGCGCTGAACCCGGAGTCGGACCCGGCGGTGAAGCGCTCGGCCGGGGGCGCCGACGACGTTGCGGGCGGGACGGCGACCGCCGCCGGGGTGGCCACGGTCAGCTGCAGCGTCGCGCCGCTGCCGGGCACGGTGCCCTCGGTCAGGTCGAAGGCGACACCCGGCGGCACCGGGGAGGGCGCGGAGCCCGGGCCGACGTAGAGGCTGGAGCCCAGCGAGAAGCCGGTCGCCAGGCTGCAGCCCTGGACCGGGCGGCCGGACACCGGGACGCCGTCGACAGCCGGCTGGCCCTTGCCGGACCACAGCGCCACGCCGGAGCCGGAACCGTCGGCGGTGTCGGCGAGCACCAACGCGAAGGACGCGCCGGCGTCGGCGAGCGCGGACACCTGGCCCGCGATCGCGGTCAGCACCCGGTCGGCGCCGGGGCCCGAGACCCCCAGGCAGGCGTGCAGCGTGGCGACCAGGGCAGGCGAACCGGGGGCGTCCACCCACAGCAGTCCACCGCCACGGCGCGCGACGACGTTGTCTCCGGGGAGAACCTCACAGCGGTCGGGCATGCGGGCCACAGTAGTGAACGCGGGCCGTCGAGCCCGGCGGTCGGCGTGAGCCACGCCGGACAGTGACCACGGACCCGTCCCCGCAGTCACCAGCAGTCACTGGCGTCTCACGGCCTGGTCGTTCCACCGGTCGTTCGTCTCACCCTCCCCGGGTGGGGCCACGGGTGGTGGACGATCACACCCCCCGGTGTCCAGTCCGGTCCCGGCGCGCGCTGGGCGCGCCGGGACCGCAGCTCAGGCGTTGGTGACGACGCCCAGCTCGGCCGGGTCGGCCAGCTGCTCGGAGGACGGCAGCACCCGCACCGTGTACCCGAAGGCGCCGGTGCGCTCCAGCGGCACCGTCGAGGTGAACCAGTGCCGGGAGCCCTCGGTCGCCTCGTGCGTCATCGCCACCGTGGTGATGTCGTGCAGGCCGTCGGCGTCGTCGACCCGGCCGTAGGCGGCCTGGACGGCGATGTCGGAGGGCTGCAGCCCGGGTAGCTCCACCTCGGCCCGCAGGTCGATGGTGGACCCGATCTCCGGGGTGTCCCCCACGCCGGTGGCCTCGACGTGCGCGACCCGGATGCCCGACCAGTGGGCCAGCAGGTGCTGGCGCCAGGACGCCTGCTCCCGCGCCACCTGGTAGCCGCCGTCGGCCAGTGCCCGACTGCTGCGTGCCGCCGGCACGTACAGCTGCTGCACGTAGTCGGCGACCATCCGGCTGGCCAGCACCTTGGGACCGAGGTCCTTGAGGGTGTGCTTGACCATCTCGACCCAGCGGGTCGGCACGCCGTCCCGGTCGGTCTCGTAGAACCGCGGCAGGACCTGCCTGTCCAGGAGGTCGTAGATCGCGGTGGCCTCGACGTCGTCCCGGCGGTCGGGGTCGGTGACCCCGTCGGCGGTCGGGATCGCCCAGCCGTTCTGGCCGTCGAACCACTCATCCCACCAGCCGTCCTTGATGGACAGGTTGAGCCCGCCGTTGAGCGCGGACTTCATCCCCGACGTGCCGCACGCCTCCAGAGGTCGCAGCGGGTTGTTCAGCCAGACGTCGCAGCCCCAGTAGAGGTAGCGGGCCATGCCGATGTCGTAGCCGGGCAGGAACGCGATGCGGTGCCGGATCTCCGGGTCGTCGGCGAACTTCACCATCTGCTGGATCAGCTGCTTGCCGCCGTCGTCGGCCGGGTGGCTCTTGCCGGCGATGACCAGCTGGATCGGCCGCTCGGGGTCCAGCAGCAGGGCCTTGAGCCGGGCCGGGTCCCTGAGCATCAGGGTCAGCCGCTTGTAGGAGGGCACCCGGCGGGCGAAACCGATCGTCAGCACGTCGGGGTCGAAGACCGAGTCGGTCCAGCCGACCTCGGCCACCGACGACCCGCGGGACAGCGCGGTCTCCCGCACGCGGCGGCGGACCTCCTCCACCAGGCGCCCGCGCAACAGCCGGCGGGTGGCCCACAGCTCGCCGGCATCGATCCGGTCCACGCCGTCGAACCAGACCTGCCCGTCGACGTCGACCGGGTCGCCCTGGCTGGAGGACTGGGTGCCCAGCTCGACCAGCTCGCGGGCGGTCCAGGTCGGGGCGTGCACGCCGTTGGTGATCGAGGAGATCGGCACGTCGTCGCTGTCGAAGCCCGACCACAGGTCACCGAACATGCCCCGACTGACGTGGCCGTGCAGCTCGCTGACGCCGTTGGCCCGCTGCCCCAGCCGCAGGCCCATGTGGGCCATGTTGAACTTGCTGGCGTCCTCCTCGGCGCCCAGCGGCAGCAGCTGGTCCACCGGTACGCCGAAGCCGGCGAAGTAGCGCTCGATGAGGGCCTTGGGGAACCTGTCGATGCCGGCCGGGACCGGGGTGTGCGTGGTGAACACGGTGCCGCCGCGGACCGCCTGCAACGCCTCGGCGAAGGACAGCCCGTGGGACTCGGTCAGCTCTCTGATCCGCTCGACGCCCTGGAAGCCGGCGTGGCCCTCGTTGGCGTGGAAGACCTCGGGCTGCGGGATTCCGGTGAGCGAGCACCACGCCCGCACCGCGCGGACCCCGCCGATGCCCAGCAGCATCTCCTGGCGCAGCCGGTGGTCCTCGCCACCGCCGTAGAGCCGGTCGGTGACGCCGCGCTCGGCGGGGGCGTTCTCCTCGATGTCGCTGTCCAGCAGCAGCAGCGAGACCCGGCCGACCTGGGCCCGCCAGACGTGCGCGTGCAGGGTGCGGCCCTCGGGCAGCGGCACGCTGATCACCACGGCCGCGCCGTCGCCGTCGCGCAGCAGCTTCACCGGCAGGCCGTGCGGGTCCAGCGCCGGGTAGTGCTCAAGCTGCCAGCCGTCGGCGGACAGGCCCTGGGAGAAGTAGCCGGCCCGGTAGAGCAGCCCGACGCCGATCAGCGGCACGCCGAGGTCCGAGGCGGCCTTGAGGTGGTCGCCGGCCAGGATGCCCAACCCACCGGAGTACTGCGGCAGCACCTCGGTGATGCCGAACTCGGCGGAGAAGTAGGCGATGGCGGCGGGCGGGGCCTCCAACGACTGGTACCAGTGCGGGGCGTCGAGGTAGTCCTGCAGGTCGTCGCTGACGTCGGTCAGCCGGCGGAGGAACTTGCGGTCCTTGGCCAGGGTGGCCAACCGTTGCGCCGACACCTCCCCCAGCACCCGGACCGGGTCGTGGCCGCAGCTCTGCCACAGCTGCGGGTCGACCGCCTCGAACAGGTCCCGGGTCTCGGGGTGCCAGGACCAGCGCAGGTTCATGACCAGCGTGGACAGCGGGGACAGTGCCTCGGGGAGGGAGGCTCGGACGGTGAGTCTGCGGAGGGCTCGCACCCGGTCGACCCTAGCGGCCGGGACCGCGGGCCGAGCCGTGGATCACACCTGCTGGACCGGTCCCGCACAGCACGGACGGGCCCGTTCCGCGCGGGCGGAGGACAGCTGTGGACGCCGGGGTGCCCGATGTCCGTGACCTCGATAGCGTGGCCGGGTGACTGGCCGCGCTGACCTCCGTCTGGGCATCACCGATGTCGCTCCCGTCGTCTCCTGCGGGTCGTTCTCGGCCCGAGCCGTGGTGGGTGAGAACCTGCCCATCACCGCCACCGTCTTCCGCGAGGGCCACGACGCCGTCGCGGCGAACGTCGTGTGGACCCCACCGGCCACCCCCGGCAGACGGGCCTCCCGGCCGCCGCTGCTCCGGATGGAGCCCCAGGGCCCCGAGCCCGACGTCTGGGCCGCCTCCGTCGTCGCCGACCGCGAGGGTCTGTGGACCTACCAGGTCGAGGCCTGGGACGACCCGATCGCCACCTGGCACCACACCGTCGAGGTCAAGGTCGAGGCCGGCCAGGGTGTCGGCGAGCTGGCCAACGACCTCGCCGAGGGCGCCGTGCTGCTGGACGCCGTCGCCAAGACCGTGCCGCGCGAGCACCGCGCCGCGGTCACCCAGGCCGCGGTCGCGCTGCGCGACGAGACCCTCGGGCTCACCGCCCGGCTCACCCCGGCGCTGACGTCGGCGATGCAGGACCTGCTGCACGCCCACCCGGTCCGCCGGCTGGTCACCCGCTCCCCGCGCTACGAGGTGTGGGTCGACCGGGTCACCGCGCTCTTCGGCTCCTGGTACGAGTTCTTCCCCCGCTCCGAGGGGCCCGTCGTCGACGGCAAGCCCACCCACGGCACGTTCGCCCAGGCCGCCGAGCGGCTGCCGGCCATCGCCGAGATGGGCTTCGACGTCGTCTACCTGCCGCCGATCCATCCGATCGGCACGGTCAACCGCAAGGGCAAGAACAACACCCTGGTCATCGAGGACGGCGACGTCGGCTCCCCGTGGGCGATCGGCAGCGCCGAGGGCGGCCACGACGCCGTACACCCCGAGCTCGGCACGATGGCCGACTTCGAGGCCTTCGTCGCGCGCACCCGCTCCCTCGGCATGGAGGTGGCCCTGGACTTCGCCTTGCAGGCCGCTCCGGACCACCCGTGGGTGACCAGCAACCCGGAGTGGTTCACCACCAAGCCCGACGGCACCATCGCCTACGCGGAGAACCCGCCGAAGAAGTACCAGGACATCTACCCGATCAACTTCGACAACGACCCGGCCGGCATCTACGCCGAGTCCCTGCGGGTGCTGCGGGTGTGGATCGCCGCGGGCGTGAAGGTCTTCCGGGTCGACAACCCGCACACCAAGGCGCTGAACTTCTGGCACTGGCTGATCTGGGAGGTCAAGAAGACCGACCCGGACGTGCTCTTCCTGGCCGAGGCGTTCACCCGGCCGGCGATGATGCACCAGCTGGCCCGGGTCGGGTTCACCCAGAGCTACAGCTACTTCACCTGGCGCACCGAGAAGGGCGAGATCGAGGCCTACGGCCGCGACCTGGCCAGCACGGCGCACTACATGCGGCCGAACTTCTTCGTGAACACCCCGGACATCCTGCACGCGTCGCTGCAGTTCGGCGGCCCGCCGATGTTCAAGATCCGCGCGGTGCTGGCGTCGATGATGAGCCCGACCTGGGGCGTCTACTCCGGCTTCGAGCTCTACGAGCACGTGGCCCTGCGGCCGGGCTCCGAGGAGTACCTGGACACCGAGAAGTTCCAGCTGCGCCCGCGGGACTACGCCGCAGCCGAGGCCGCCGGCCGGTCCCTGGCCCCCTACCTGACCCGGCTCAACCGGGTCCGCCGCGAGCACCCCGCTCTGCAGCAGCTGCGCACGCTGCACTTCCACCCGGTCGACAACGACCAGCTGCTGGTCTTCTCCAAGTCCGACCCGGGCTCGGACGACGTCGTGCTCGTCGTCCTCACGTTGTCCAGCCACAACACCCAGATCGGCACGACGGCGTTGGACATGGCCGCGCTGGGCATGGACTGGTCGGACCGGTTCACCGTCACCGACCAGATCACCGGCGCCGCCTACGAGTGGGGCCAGTTCAACTACGTCGAGCTGGACCCCTACCGGGAGCCCGCGCACGTATTCACCGTCCGCCGGCACTGACCCCGCCCCGCACACCCCTCCCCCGGCGCCACCCCCACACCCGAGAGTCGAGGACCGACCTCCCCATGACCGTCCCCGTCCCCGTGCCCAACGCCGCCCGCCCCGGGCTGCCCGCTCCCGGCACCGACCCGGAGTGGTACAAGCGCGCCGTCTTCTACGAGGTCCTGGTCCGCGGCTACGCCGACAGCAACGCCGACGGCATCGGCGACCTCCGCGGGATGATCGGCAAGCTGGACTACCTGCAGTGGCTGGGGGTCGACTGCATCTGGCTGCCGCCGTTCTTCGCCTCCCCGCTGCGCGACGGCGGCTACGACGTCGCCGACTACACCGCGGTGCTGCCCGAGTTCGGCGACATCGAGGACTTCACCGAGCTCGTCGCCCAGTCGCACAGCCGCGGCATGCGCGTGATCATCGACTTCGTCATGAACCACACCTCGGACCAGCACCCCTGGTTCCAGGCCAGCCGCAACGACCCCGAGGGTCCCTACGGCGACTTCTACGTGTGGAGCGACGACGACACGAAGTACGCCGACGCGCGGATCATCTTCGTCGACACCGAGGTCTCCAACTGGACCTTCGACCCGGTCCGCAAGCAGTACTTCTGGCACCGCTTCTTCGGCCACCAGCCCGACCTGAACTTCGAGAACCCGGCGGTCCAGGAGGCGATCATCGACGCCCTCCGGTTCTGGCTGGACCTCGGCATCGACGGCTTCCGGCTGGACGCCGTGCCCTACCTCTTCGAGGAGGAGGGCACCAACTGCGAGAACCTCCCGAAGACCCACGCGTTCCTCAAGCACGTCCGCCGCGTGGTCGACGCCGAGTACCCCGACCGGGTCATGCTCTGCGAGGCCAACCAGTGGCCCGCTGACGTCGTCGAGTACTTCGGCGAGAACGGCGACGAGTGCCAGATGGCCTTCCACTTCCCGGTCATGCCGCGGCTGTTCATGGCCGTCCGACGGGAGCAGCGCTTCCCGATCTCGGAGATCATGGCGCAGACCCCGGCCATCCCGGAGAACTGCCAGTGGGGCGTCTTCCTGCGCAACCACGACGAGCTGACCCTCGAGATGGTCACCGACGAAGAGCGCGACTACATGTGGGGCGAGTACGCCCAGGACCCCCGGATGAAGGCCAACATCGGCATCCGCCGCCGGCTGGCACCGCTGCTGGACAACGACACCAACACCCTCGAGCTGTTCACCGCGCTGCTGCTCTCGCTGCCGGGCTCACCGGTCCTCTACTACGGGGACGAGATCGGCATGGGCGACAACATCTGGCTCGGTGACCGGGACGGCGTCCGGACCCCGATGCAGTGGACCCCCGACCGCAACGGCGGGTTCTCCACCGCCGACCCGCAGCGGATGCACCTGCCGCTGATCGCCGACCCCGTCTACGGCTACCAGGTGACCAACGTCGAGCAGCAGCTGCGCAACACGACGTCGATGCTGCACTGGATCCGCACGATGATCGCCGTCCGCAAGCAGCACCCGACGTTCGGCGTCGGCACGTTCACCGAGATCGGCTCGCGCAACCCGACCGTGCTGTCCTTCGTCCGCGAGTTCGGCGACGACGTCGTGCTGTGCGTGAACAACCTGTCCCGGTTCCCTCAGCCGGTGGAGCTGGACCTGCGCCGCTTCGAGGGCCACACCCCGGTGGAGCTCACCGGCCGGGTGGAGTTCCCGCAGATCGGCGTCCTGCCCTACATGCTCACGCTCGCCGGGCATGGCTTCTACTGGTTCGAGCTGTCCAAGCCCGCCGCCCCCGCGACCGAGGAGGACGACGACGCCTGGGAGACAGCGACCAGTTCCTCGGTCGCCCAGTCACTGATGGACGCCGGCATCGTCGGCTCGGCCGAGGAGGCCCCCGGCGACAGCGGTGGCCTCGGCTTCGAGCGCACCACCGACCACACGGGAGGCACCCGATGAGTGCTCTGACCGACCTGCTCGCCGAGTGGATGCCGCACCAGCGCTGGTTCGGCGGCAAGGGCCGTGAGTGGTCCGGGATCACCGAGGACGGCTTCTTCCTGGACCAGTCGACGCCGGCCCTGTCGGTGCACCGGGTCCGGGTCAGCTACACCGACGGCGTCACCGACACCTACCTGGTGCCGCTGTCCTGGCGAGATGCCCCCGCCGAGGGTCTGGAGGCGGTCTTCGTCGGTGCGATCGCCGGCCGCAAGGGCGAGAGCTACGCCTACGACGCGATGCGCGACCGGGACGCCACCCTGCCGTGGCTGACCCACCTGGTGGCCGCCTCGACGGTCGGGCCGATGCACTTCCACCCGGCCGGCGTCGCCTACATCCCCGAGGGCGTGCCCGGTGACGTGATCTCCACCGAGCAGTCCAACACCTCGCTGGTCTTCGGCGAGACCGCGATCATGAAGCTGTTCCGTCGGCTGGAGCCGGGCCTGAACCCCGACGTCGAGGTGCACGCCGCACTGCGGACGACGGACAACCCGCACATCGCCCCGCTGCTGGGCCATATCGAGATCGACTGGGCGGAGGGCGGCGAGACGCAGCCGGGGGTGCCGCCGGCCACCGTCGCGATGCTGCAGACCTTCGTGCCCAACGCCAGCGACGGCTGGCGGTTGGCCACCTCCAGCGTCCGTGACCTCTACGCCGAGGGCGACCTGCACGCCGACGAGGTGGGCGGGGACTTCGCCGGGGAGAGCGAGCGGCTGGGCGAGGCCACCGCACTGGTCCACCGCGACCTGGCCCGGGTGCTGCCCACCCAGCCCGCCGAGGCCGGCTGGCTGGCCGAGGTCGCCACCCAGCTGACCGCCCGGCTGGAGGCCGCGACAGCGATCGTCCCGGAGCTGGCCGAGCACGGCGAGAGCCTGCGCGCGCTCTACGCCCGGGTCGCGGAGTCGACCGGGTCGGTCGACCTGCAGCGCGTGCACGGCGACCTGCACCTGGGCCAGGTGCTGCGCACCACCCAGGGTTGGATCGTGCTGGACTTCGAGGGCGAGCCGGCCCGCGCGCTGGCCGCCCGGCGGGAGCTGGACTCCCCGCTGCGCGACGTCGCCGGGATGCTGCGCTCCTTCGACTACGCCGCCCGGCACATGCTCGTCGAGCAGCCCGACGACCCGCAGCGGGCCTACCGCGCGCAGGAGTGGGCCGAGCGCAACCGGACGGCGTTCCGGGCCGGCTACGCAGCCGTCAGCGGCACCGACCAGAGCGTCGACTCCCCGCTGCTGCGGGCCTTCGAGGCGGACAAGGCGGTCTACGAGTGCGTCTACGAGACCCGCAACCGGCCGCACTGGTTGATGATCCCGCTGACGTCGCTGTCCCGGTTGGCCGCCGGCAGCTGAGCAGCCCCAGCCCTCAGCGGGCCACCCCCTGACGCGAGCGAGACGGACGGAGTGACGATGACGACGCAGGACGAGACACCCGAGGACCCGATGAGCCGCGAGGAGCTCCAGCGGTCCGTGGAACGGAAGTCCGAGGAGTTCCAGGAGCGCCTGGAGGCCGCCGAGCGCGAGCGCCCCAGCAACCCCGGACAGGGCATCACCGCCACCCCGGTCGTGGCCCCGGCCCCGATCGCCGAGCCGGGCGTCCGCTCGGCGCCCTCGGCGCCCCAGCCGGAGGCACCGGACCGCGACCCGGCCGAGGTCTCGCACCCCGCGCCCCGCGAGGACGGCGAGCAGGCCGGCACCGGCGGGGACTCCCCGGCCGAGACCGCCGACATCAGCCCGGCCAGCACCAGCCCGGACATCGACAGCGGGACCGACCGGGCCTCGACCTCCACGTCCGCGGCTGCCTCGACCGAGGCGGACGACCCCGGTCGGCACGCCGCGGTGATCGGCACGCCGGCGACGTCGACCGGACCCAGCGTGTACGACGCCCCCGAGGAGGCGCCGCCGGTCGAGCT
This sequence comes from Mycobacteriales bacterium, assembly GCA_038233915.1. Lineage (GTDB taxonomy): Bacteria > Actinomycetota > Actinomycetes > Mycobacteriales > Geodermatophilaceae > Klenkia. The sequence continues at coordinate 21,792 of JBBSVA010000008.1, forward strand.
GGCCCCGGTGACCGACCCGCAGTCGACGCCGACCGCGGTCGACGGCGAGGCCGTGCGCGCCGTCGTGGAGGGCTGGTCGCACGACCCGCACGCCGTCCTCGGCGCCCACCAGTCGGGCTCGGGCTGGGTGGTGCGCACGCTGCGCCCGGACGCCGTCTCGGTGACCGTCGTGGACCAGGACGGCACCCGGTACGAGGGCTCCCAGCTGCACGGCGGCGGGGTCTACGAGGCCGCACTCCCCCAGCAGCCCGGTGACTACCGGGTCGAGGTCGTCTACGGCGACGGGGACGGCGGCACGAATACCGTGCTGACCGACGACCCCTACCGCTGGATGCCCACCCTGGGCGAGGTCGACCAGCACCTCATCCGCGAGGGCAGGCACGAGCGGCTGTGGGAGGTGCTGGGGGCGCACCTGCGCAGCTACGACACCCCCGGTGGCGCGGTCGCTGGCGCCTCCTTCGCCGTCTGGGCGCCCAACGCCCGGGGTGTCAAGGTCACCGGTGACTTCGACTGGTGGCAGGCCCGCGCGCTGCCGATGCGCTCGCTGGGATCCTCCGGCGTCTGGGAGCTCTTCGTCCCCGGCGTCGAGGTCGGCCAGCGGTACCGCTTCCACGTCCTGGGTGCCGACGGCGTGTGGCGGGAGAAGGCCGACCCGATGGCCTTCGCCACCGAGGTGCCGCCGCTGAACGCCAGCGTCGTCACGACGTCCTCCTACACCTGGGGCGACGACGCCTGGCTGGCCGACCGGGCCGAAGGCGACTGGCACGCCCGCCCGATCAGCGCCTACGAGGTGCACCTCGGGTCGTGGAAGCAGGGCCTGTCCTACCGGCAGCTGGCCGACGAGCTCGTCGAGTACGCGACCTACGCCGGGTTCACCCACCTGGAGTTGATGCCGGTCGCCGAGCACCCCTTCGGCGGCTCCTGGGGCTACCAGGTCAGCGGCTATTTTGCGCCCTCAGCACGCTTCGGCCCGCCCGACGACTTCCGCTACCTGGTGGACAAGGCGCACCAGGCGGGCCTGGGCGTCCTGATCGACTGGGTGCCCGCGCACTTCCCCAAGGACGAGTGGTCGCTGGGCCGCTTCGACGGCACCGCGCTCTACGAGCACGGCGACCCGCAGCGCGGCGAGCAGCTGGACTGGGGCACCTACGTCTTCGACTTCGGCCGCTCCGAGGTCCGCAACTTCCTGGTCGCCAACGCCCTGTTCTGGCTCAAGGAGTTCCACGTCGACGGCCTGCGGGTCGACGCCGTCGCCTCGATGCTCTACCTGGACTACTCCCGCGAGGAGGGCCAGTGGACGCCGAACGTGCACGGCGGCCGGGAGAACCTGGAGGCGGTGGCGTTCCTGCAGGAGATGAACGCGACCGTCTACCGCGAGGTCCCCGGTGTGATGACCATCGCCGAGGAGTCGACTGCGTGGCCGGGCGTCACCCGGCCCACCTACCTGGGCGGCCTGGGCTTCGGCTTCAAGTGGAACATGGGCTGGATGCACGACTCGCTCGGCTACGTCGAGAAGCAGCCGGTGCACCGCGTCTACCACCACAACCAGCTGACGTTCTCCCTGGTCTACGCCTACAGCGAGAACTACGTGCTGCCGATCAGCCACGACGAGGTCGTGTACGGCAAGGGCTCGCTGCTGCGCAAGATGCCCGGTGACCGGTGGCAGCAACTGGCCAACGTGCGCGCCTACCTGGCCTACATGTGGGCGCACCCTGGCAAGCAGCTGCTCTTCATGGGCTCGGAGTTCGCCCAGGACGGCGAGTGGGCCGACTCCCGCTCGCTGGACTGGTGGCACCTGGACGACCCGGCGCACCGCGGGGTGCTGTCGCTGGTCGCCGACCTCAACGCCCGGTACAAGGAGACCGAGGCACTGTGGAGCCAGGACGTCGACCCGGCCGGGTTCCAGTGGATCGACGCCAACGACGCCGCCGGCAACGTGTTGAGCTTCCTGCGCTACGGCAGCGGCGGCCAGGCCCTGGCCTGCGTGGCGAACTTCGCCGGCACCCCGCACGAGGGTTACAAGATCGGCCTGCCCCGCGGCGGCCGCTGGCGTGAGGTGCTCAACACCGACGCCGAGGCCTACGGCGGCTCCGGCGTCGGCAACCTGGGTGGGGTGGAGGCGGTGGCCGAGCCGTGGCACGGCCAGCCCTTCTCCGCGACGCTCAGCGCCCCGCCGCTGGCGACCGTCTGGTTCCTGCACGAGGGCTGAGCCGGCCCTGCCCGCGCCCGTCGTCCCCCGGGGCGGCGGGCGCTCGCTCGGCGTCTCCACCCGGGCGGGTGGTCCGGGCGCGCGTCTGATCGCGGGCGTGCTGCCGGTCGGCCATGATGGACCCGTCCGCCGGCTGTCCGTCGGAGGCCGTCCTGTGCACGCAGCGGGGAGAGAACGGGAGCCCATGACGTCGACGTCCCGCCTGGTGGCTGGCGCCGCCGGTGCCCTGTCCCTGTCGATCGTGCTGGGCGGGTGCTCGCCCCAGCTGGTGAACGGCCAGGCCAGCTCTGCCGAGGCCCCCGTGACCGATATCGCCCCGGCGGACTTCGAGATCATCGGTGCCGCCGGGACCCCGGCCGACACCACTGCGCGCAACGCGCTGGCCGACCTGAACACCTTCTGGCAGCAGCAGTTCCCCGAGGTCTACGGCGAGGACTTCCCGGCGCTGACCGGCGGCTACTACTCCGTCGACCCCTCGAACGTCGACGTCTCGCTGTACCCCGACGGGGAGATCGGCTGCGGTGCCGACCCGCAGGACGTCGAGCAGAACGCCTTCTACTGTCCGCCGGGTGCCGGCCAGAGCAAAGACGACTCGATCAGCTACGACCGGGTGTTCCTGCAGGAGTTGGCCGACGACTACGGCCGGTTCATCCCGGCCCTGGTGATGGCGCACGAGTTCGGGCACGCCGTGCAGGGCCGGGTCGGCTACCCCAACGACGACGCCTCGATCAGCACCGAGACCCAGGCCGACTGCTTCGCCGGGTCCTGGACCCGCTGGGTGTCCGAGGGCAACGCCGCGCACGAGACGATCCGGGCTCCCGACCTGGACGACCTGCTGCGCGGCTACCTGCTGCTGCGCGACCCGGTGGGCACCGGCGCCGGTGAGGACCAGGCGCACGGCTCCTACTTCGACCGGGTGTCGGCCTTCCAGCAGGGCTTCGACGACGGGTCGGCCTCCTGCCGGGACGGCTTCGAGTCCGACCGGCGCTACACCCAGACCGAGTTCCTCTCCGACGAGGAGGTGGAGAACGGCGGCAACGCCTCCCCGGAGCAGACCGCCGACCTCATCCAGGCCTCCTTGCCGGCCTACTACGAGGACTCGTTCCCCAGCGACCTGGGCAGCGACTTCGCCGCTCCCACGATCGAGGCGTTCGCGGGCACCGCGCCCTCGTGCGTCGGCATGGAGGTGGACACCAACGCCGGGTTCTGCCCGGAGGAGGACATCGTCTTCTACGACACCCAGGACCTGGCTCAGCCCGCCTACGAGGACATCGGCGACTTCGCCGTGGTCACCGCGGTGGCCATCCCGTACGGCATCGCCGCCCGGGACCAGCTCGGGCTGTCGATCGACGACGAGGACGCCATCCGGTCGGCCACCTGCCAGGCCGGCGCCTACTCCGGTGCCGCGCTGAACGGCGAGGTGCCGAACCTGTCGCTCTCCCCCGGCGACTTCGACGAGGCCATCCAGTTCCTGCTGACCTACGGCAGTGACCCCACGGTCTTCCCCGATGTCGGGCTCAGCGGCTTCCAGCTGGTCGACGTCTTCCGGACCGGGTACCTGCAGGGCCTGACGGCCTGCGGCCTCACCCCGTAGGAGGTCGGCCCCTCCCCTCGCAGGGAGGGGCCGACCGTCAGAACAGGGCGGCGGAGAGCTGCCGGCGGGCGGCGCCCACCCGCGGGTCGTCGTCCCCGACGACACTGAACAGCTCGACCAGGTGTACCCGGGCGGCGTCCCGGTCCTCACCCGCCGTGCGTCGGACGACGTCCAGCAGCCGGGCGAAGGCGGCGTCGACGTCGCCGGTGCCCAGCAGGAAGTCCGCGGCGCGGGTCTGCGCGGCCACGTCGTCCGGGGCGGCGTCGGCGTCGACCAGGGCGTTCGGGCCGGCCTCCTCCGCCCGGCGGAAGAGCTGGACCTGCTTGAGCGCGAGCCCGGCAACCGGGTGGGCGGGCTCGGCGTCCAGGATCGCCTGGTAGGCGGCCTCGGCCGCAGGCAGGTCGCCCCGGTTGAGGGCGTCGTCGGCGGCGTCCAGGCGGGGGTCTTCCGGCTCGGTCGGCTCCTCGCCCTCGACCGCGCCGGGCAGGCCCCCGCCGGTGGTGGCGCCGACCAGCTCGGTGATGAACTGGCGGGCCTGCTCCTCCGGGATCGCGCCGGTGAACTCGGCGACGAGCTGGCCCTGCCAGACGGCCTTGACCGCCGGGATGCCCTGCACGCGCAGGCCCTGGGAGAGCTCGGGGTTCGCGTCGACGTCGACCTTGGCCAGCACCCAGGCGCCACCGCCCTCGAGCGCCAGCTTCTCCAGCACCGGGGACAGCTGCTTGCAGGGTCCACACCACTCGGCCCACAGGTCCAGCACGACCGGCACCTGGAACGAGCGGTCGATGACCTCGGTCTGGAAGGTGGCCTCGTCGACGTCGATGACGGCGCCACCGGGGTCGCCCGCGGGGACGTCGGCGCTGGGCGGCGGGGCGGCGGCGGCGCGGGCCGCGGCGTCCGAGCGCGCCTTGACCGCGGCCAGGTCGACCGCGCCGGCCAGCGACGCGGCGAGCTGCGCCTGCTGCGCGGCGGCGCGGGGGTCGGTGGGTCCGGGGCGAGCGGGGCGGTTCGGCTGCATGACCACGATCCTCCCACCGGCCGGGGCACCGACGCTCCCCGCCGTCGTCCCCGGACCTGTCTGTGCGGTGTACCTCGGATCACCGCCCGCCGCGTCGCCTGACCCCTCGCGCTGCGCGCTCGGTGCTGAGTGCTGGGTCCTGGTCGCATCCGCTGCCCTGGACACGACCGGGACCCAGCACTCGAATGGCCTGTGGATGACGCCAGCGGGGTGCGGCCCGGTCAGGGCAGGCTGCGCCGGTGCCTCCTGCCCCCTCGGTCCCGCCGTCGCTGCGCCGGACGGTCTTCCGGGGGTCGGCTGCGGTGCGCGTCGGGCTGCTGACGCCCCGACAGCTGCGCTCCAGCCCCTGGCGTCGCGTTCTCCCCGACCTCTACGCGGGGCCCGACGTCGCGCTCGACCACCGGGTCCGGGTCCGGGCCCTCACCCGGCTGCTGCTGCCGGACGCCGTCGTCTCCGGCCGGAGCGCAGCGACGCTCTGGGGTGAGCCGCTCGCCGACACCTGGGAGGACGTCGAGGTGACCGTCCCTCCGGGCCACCGCGACGTGCAGGCCAGCGGGGTGCGGGTCCGCCGCCGACAGCTAGACCCGCGGGAGACCACGGTCCTGGACGGGGATCCGCTCACCACCGTCGTCGCGACGGCGGTGGACCTCGCGGCCCGCCGCCCGCTGGTGGACGCCGTCGTCGACGTGGACCGCCTCCTGGCCTCGGAGTCGGTCCCCCGCTCGTGCCGGGTGGCCGTCGACGTCGTCCGCGCTGCTGCTGCCGACCTGCGCGGCCGGGACTGCCGGCACGTCCGCGCTGTCCTCGCCCATGCCGACGGCCTTGCCGGCTCCCCGCAGGAAACCCGCCTACGTCTGGTCCTGGTGGCCTCCCCGCTGCCGGACCCCGTCGCCCAGTTCCGCGTCCTGCACAACGGCAAGGAGACGGCCCGGGTGGACTTCGCGTGGCCGGAGCAGCGGGTCGCGGTGGAGTACGACGGTCTCTGGCATCGCGACCCGGCCCAGTTCCGCGCCGACCGCGCCCGACTCAACCGGCTCACCGCGGCCGGATGGCGCGTCGTCTTCGTGACGGCCGCGGACCTCCGGAACCCGGCGGCCGTCATCGCCCGCATCGCCGCGGAGCTTGCCCGTTGACGTCGAGTGCTGGGAGGCGGTCGCATCCCGCCCGCCGGATGCGACCGGGAGCCAGCACTCGGCGGTCCCAGCGAGGATCAGGTGGGGGGTGCGGGGCGGAGCGGGGGCACGTCCTTCACGCCGAAGACGCGCTTGAGGGCGACCCTCGCGGCGTTGTCGCCGCACATGCCGTGCACCGCCGGGCCGGGCGGGGTGGCGGCGGAGGCGAGGAACACGTTGTCCAGTGGCGTCGCGTAGGTGTTCCAGCGTGGCACCGGGCGGGCGAGCATCTGGCGCAGCGAGGCCTCGCCGTTGGAGATGTCGCCGCCCACGTCGTTGGGGTTCCACTGCTGCATCTGCGGCGCGGTCATCGTGGCCCGGGCCAGGATCGTGTCCTTGAAGCCCGGCGCGAACCGCTCCACCTGGTTCTCGATCTCGGTCGTCATGTCGACATCGGAGCCGTGCGGCACGTGCACGTAGGCCCAGAGAACGTGCTTGCCCTCGGGCGCCCGGGTCGGGTCGACCACGGTCGGCTGGACAGCGAGCACGTAGGGCTTGTCGGTGACCCGGCCCGCGGCGGGCGCAGCCTCCCCGGCGATCGTCTCGGCCAGCGTGCCGGCGATGTGCACAGTGCCGGCCCGGCGGACGTCGGCGTTGGCCCACGGCACCGGGTCCGACAGCGCCCAATCCATCTTGAAGACGCCGGGGCCGTGCTTGTAGCGGCGCACCCAGCGGGCGTAGCCCGGGTGCATCCGGTCGCCGGCCATCGCCACGAAGGCGCCCGGCGAGGTGTCCAGCAGCACGGCCGGGACGCCGTCGAACTCGCGTAGGTCGGTGACCTCGTGGCCCAGCTCGACCGACCCGCCCTGCTGCTCGAGCGCGGTGACCATCGCGTCGGCCATCGTCTGGGTGCCGCCCTCGGGCAGCGGCCAGCCGCGGTGGTGGGCCAGCATGGACAGCACCAGGCCCAGCCCGGCGGTCAGCGGTCGGGTGAGGTCGAGCATGCCGTGCGCGGCGGCCCCGCCGATCAGGGCGCGGGCGGGCTCGCCGTCGAACGCCTTCTGCGCCAGCCACCGCACGTTGGGCAGCGCGTTGAGCGCGAACCGGGTGATCGCCGGGATGCTCCGGGTCGGCAGCCGGCGGAACGCCGAGGACAGGAAGAAGTCGATGACGTCGTCCCCGTGCTCGACGAGCAGGGCGAACAGCTGCCGGTAGGCGTCCCCGTCGGACCCCAGCCCCGCCGCGGTCTGCTCCAGCGAGCGGTACGCGATCGCGGCGTCCCCGCCGGCTAGTGGGTGGGCGTAGGCGACCTCGGGGTGCAGCATCCGGACCCCGCGGGAGGCCCAGTCGAACTCGCGGAAGAACGGCGAGGCCACGCCCATCGGGTGCACGGCCGAGCAGATGTCGTGCCGGAAGCCCGGCAGGGTGACCTCCTCGGTGCGCATCCCGCCGCCGGCGCGCTCCGCGCGCTCGACGACCTGCACGTGCAGGCCCGCGGCGGACAGGCGCAGAGCGGCGGCCAGCCCGTTGGGCCCCGCCCCGACGACGACGGCGTCCGGCTTCGAGGTCATGTCCGCCAGTGTCCCCCGAGGTCCCTCAGAGCCGCCCGACGAGCTCGTCGGCGGCGGCGTACGGGTCGCACTCCCCGGCCACCACCCGGGCGGCCAGCGCGTCCAGGGCCGCGGTGCCACCGACGTCGCCCATCCGGCGGCGCAGCTCGCCCACGGCGATCGCCTCGACCTCCCGGGCGGCACGCAGCCGGCGGCGGCGCTCCCCCTCCCCGGAGGAGGCCAGCCAGGCGCGGTGGTCGCCGATCGCGGCCAGCACGCCGTCGATCCCGTTGTCGGTCTCCCGGGAGGCCACGGTGCGCACGACCGGCGGGCGCCAGCCGGTGTCGGCGGCCATGGTCAGCATCGAGCGGAGTTCCCGGGCCGTCTGGTCCGCGCCCTCCCGGTCGGCCTTGTTGACGACGAGGACGTCGGCGACCTCGAGGATCCCGGCCTTGGCCGCCTGGATGCCGTCACCCATGCCCGGCGCGAGGAGCACCAGCGTGGTGTCGGCCAGCGAGGCGACCTCCAGCTCGGACTGCCCCACCCCGACGGTCTCGATCACGACGACGTCGCAGCCGGCCGCATCGAGCACCCGCAGCGCCTGCGGGGTGGCCCAGGACAGCCCGCCCAGGTGCCCGCGGGAGGCCATCGACCGGATGTAGACGCCCGGGTCGCCGGCGTGCTCGCCCATCCGGACCCGGTCGCCGAGCAGCGCCCCACCGGAGAACGGCGAGGACGGGTCGACGGCCAGCACCCCGACCCGCAGGTCCGCGGCGCGCAGGCCGGAGACCAGCGCGGTCGTCGTCGTGGACTTGCCGACCCCGGGCGGGCCGGTGATCCCCAGCACCTGGGCGTGCCCGGTGTGCGGGGCCAGCGCCGCGGCGACCTCGCGCAGCACCGGGTTCTCGTCCTCGACCAGGCTGATCAGCCGGGCGACCGAGCGGGGATCGCCGTCCCGGGCGCCGGCGACCAGCGCGCCGACGTCCGGGGACCGGCGTCCCATCTCAGGCGGCGGGGACGTGCAGGATCAGAGCGTCGCCCTGGCCACCGCCACCGCACAGCGCCGCGGCACCCACGCCACCACCGCGGCGTCGGAGCTCCAGCGCCAGGTGCAAAGCGATCCGGGCGCCGCTCATGCCGACCGGGTGGCCCAGCGCGATGGCCCCGCCGTTGACGTTGACCCGCTCCGGGTCCAGGCCGAGCTCACGGGTGGAGACGATGCCGACGGCGGCGAAGGCCTCGTTGATCTCCACCAGGTCCAGATCGGTCGGGCTGATCCCCTCGCGCGCGCAGGCCTGGACGATGGCCTTGGAGGGCTGCTGCTGCAGCGAGGCGTCCGGGCCGGCGACGACGCCGTGCGCGCCGATCTCGGCCAGCACGGTCAGCCCCAGCTCGGCGGCCTTCGCGGCGCTCATCACCACGACCGCGGCCGCGCCGTCGGAGATCTGCGAGGCGGTGCCGGCGGTGATCGTGCCGTCCTGGGCGAACGCGGGCTTGAGCCGGGCAAGGGACTCGGTCGTCGTATCGGCCCGAATGCCCTCGTCCTCGCGGAACTCGATCGGGTCGCCCTTCCGCTGCGGGATGGAGACGGTGACGATCTCGTCGTCGAAGAGGCCGTTCTTGTGCGCGGCGGCGGCACGCTGGTGGCTCGCGGCGGCGAAGGCGTCCTGCTCCTCGCGGGTCAGCGAGTACTGGGCGTTGTGCTGCTCGGTGAGCAGGCCCATCGCGACCTGGTCGAAGGTGTCCGAGAGCCCGTCGTGGCTCATCGAGTCCACCAGCGTGGCGTCGCCGAACTTGGTGCCGGTGCGGCTGGTGGCCAGCAGGTGCGGCGCCTGGGTCATCGACTCCATGCCGCCGGCGACGACGACGTCGAACTCGCCGGCGCGGATCAGCTGGTCGGCGAGCGCGATCGCGTCCAGGCCGGACAGGCAGACCTTGTTGAGGGTGAAGGAGGGCACCGACATCGGGATGCCACCGGCCACCGCGGCCGGGCGGGCCGGGTTCTGTCCGGCGCCGGCACCGATGACCTGGCCCATGATCACGTAGTCGACCTGGTCGCCGGTGATCCCGGACTTCTCCAGGGCACCCGCGATGGCGACCCCGCCGAGGTCGGCCGCGCTGAAGTCCTTGAGAGAGCCCAGCAGTCGGCCCATCGGGGTGCGGGCGCCCCCGACGATGACGGAGCGCTCCCGGGCAGCAGGCTTCGGGGTGCGGGGCTTCGGGGTGGGGGTCTGGGTCATGCGGTCCTCCAGTCGGTCCGGCCGCCCACGTTGGCGACCTCGTCCGGTCCTCCAGCGTAGGGCTGCCCAGGCCCACGCGCCGATCCCTGGTGACCGACGTCACCGGCCTCGTCGTTTGTGTGCAGGGTCACCGGGCTCCTGCCCGGTCAGGGGTGCCGGTGCCGGGGGGTCGACCGGCAACATGCCCGCATGAGCGTCGACGAAGCCGCCCCCGGCACTGGCCTGCCCACCGAGCTCTTCACCACGATCGACCACGTGGGGATCGCCGTCCCCGACCTGGACGAGGCGATCGCCTTCTACGCCCGGGCCTTCGGCCTGCGGTCGGTGCACGAGGAGACCAACGAGGAGCAGGGCGTCCGTGAGGCGATGCTCTGCGTGGGTGACGGCGAGACCCGCATCCAACTGCTCGCACCGCTGACCCCGGAGTCCACGATCGCGACGTTCATCGGCCGCTCGGGCCCGGGCCTGCAGCAGCTCGCGTTCCGGGTCACCGACGTCGAGGCGGTCAGTGCCGTGCTGCGCGAGCGCGGCCTGCGGCTGCTCTACGACGAGCCCCGCCGCGGCACCTCGGACAGCCGGGTCAACTTCGTGCACCCCAAGGACGCCGGCGGCGTGCTGGTCGAGCTGGTCGAGCCCGCCTCGGCAGCCCACTGAGACCTACTCACCAGTAACATCGCGCTCCAGCCGGACCGCACCACCCGCACGACACCGAGCCAACGACGACCCGGGAGAGCCGTGAACGAGATCAGGGACGCCATCCTTTCCGACCACCTCAGCGACATCGGGGGTCTGGCCGTGCCCGACTCCTACCGCGGGGTGGTGGTGCTCAAGGACGAGCAGGAGATGTTCGAGGGCCTGCCGACCAAGGAGAAGGACCCCCGCAAGTCCCTGCACGTGCAGGAGGTGGCCACCCCCGAGCTCGGCCCGGGCGAGGCGGTCGTCGCCGTGATGGCCAGCTCGGTGAACTACAACACCGTCTGGACGTCGATCTTCGAGCCGGTCAGCACGTTCGGGTTCCTGGCCCGCTACGGCAAGCTCTCCGAGCTCACCAAGAAGCACGACCTGCCCTACCACGTGGTGGGCTCGGACCTGGCCGGCGTCGTCCTGCGGGTGGGCCCCGGGGTGAACAGGTGGAAGCCCGGCGACGAGGTCGTGGCGCATTGCCTGTCCGTCGAGCTCGAGGACCCGGCCGGCCACGACGACACGATGATGGACCCGCAGCAACGGATCTGGGGCTTCGAGACCAACTTCGGCGGTCTGGCCGAGCTGGCGCTGGTGAAGAGCAACCAGCTGATGCCCAAGCCCGGCCACCTCACCTGGGAGGAGGCGGCCGCCCCCGGGCTGGTCAACTCCACCGCCTACCGCCAGTTGGTCAGCCACCACGGCGCCAACATGAAGCAGGGCGACACGGTGCTCATCTGGGGCGCCTCGGGCGGCCTGGGCTCCTACGCCACCCAGATGGCGCTCAACGGCGGCGCGATCCCGGTGTGCGTCGTCTCCAGCCCGGAGAAGGCCGAGATCGTCCGCCGGATGGGCGCCGAGCTGGTCATCGACAGGTCGGCGGAGGGCTACGCGTTCTGGTCCGACGAGCACACCCAGGACCAGAAGGAGTGGCAGCGCTTCGGCAAGAAGATCCGCGAGCTCACCGGCGGCGACGACCCCGACATCGTCTTCGAGCACCCGGGCCGGGAAACCTTCGGCGCCAGCGTCTACGTGGCCAAGAAGGGCGGCACGATCGTCACCTGCGCCTCCACGAGCGGCTACATGCACTCCTACGACAACCGGTACCTGTGGATGAACCTCAAGCGGATCGTTGGCTCGCACTTCGCGAACTACCGGGAGGCCTGGGAGGCCAACCGATTGATCGACAAGGGCCTCATCCACCCGACGCTGTCCAAGGTCTACGACATGGACGACGTCGGGCAGGCCGCGCTCGACGTCCACCGCAACGCCCACCAGGGCAAGGTCGGCGTGCTGACCCTGGCGCCGGAGGAGGGCCTCGGCGTCCGCGACCCGGACAAGCGGGCCCTGCACCTGGACGCGATCAACCGCTTCCGAGGCCTCTGAGACCGCCGTCCGGGCCGGTCCGCGCACAGCCTGTGAGAGCGCGACGGACCGGCCCGACACGCCCGGTGCGCCGCCCGGCGTCTGGGAGGATGAGGCCATGAGCGACCCCCACTCCGACCCGCAGCCGCTCCGCGAGGCCACCTACTCCTTCGAGGTGGTGCGCAAGGGGTACGACCGTGACCAGGTCGCCGAGGCCATCGAGCAGTTGGACGCCGACCTCCGGGTGACCATCGCCGACCGGGACGCCGCCGCGAAGCGGTCCTCGGAGCTGGCCGCCCAGCTCTCCGCCCAGCACGGTGAGATGGAGGGGCTGCGCCGCAAGGCGGCCTCGGCCGGGGCACCCACGTTCGAGAACATGGGCGAGCGCATCTCGCACATGCTGCGGCTGGCCGAGGAGGAGGCCGCGGAGATCCGCCGGGCCGCCCAGACCGACGCCGAGGAGGTCCGTCAGCGGGCCGACGTCGAGGACCAGGCCGCCGCTGAGCGCGCCCGGGCCAGCCAGACCGCGGCCGAGGAGCTCGTCGCCGGCGCCCGGCAGCAGGCCGAGCAGGTCACCGCCGCCGCCCAGGCACACGCCGACGAGCTCGTCGGCAGCGCGGAGGAGCGCGTGGCCCGGCTCGACTCGGACTCCCAGGCCCGCCGGACGAAGATCGAGGAGGACTTCGAGATCGCCCAGCGCGCCCGGCGCAGCGAGGCCGCCCGGCTGGAGGAGGAGCGGGATCGCTCCTCGCGGCAGGTCGCCGAGCAGCGGGTCACCGCCGCCGAGCAGCACGTCGCCGACCTGGTGTCCGGCGCCGAAGCCCAGGCAGCCTCGATCCGCCGGGTGCGCGACGAGCTGGCCGCCCGACTGCTGGACGTGCGCGGCCTGCTGGACCGGCTGCCCGACCTCGGCGACCGCCCGGACCCCGAGGCACCCGCCACTCCCGCCACAGCCGACGGTCCCCGGCCCGAGGGCACCGGCACCCCGGGCGGTGCGGGCGCAGCCACCGCGACGGGAGCCCAGAACGGCGCGGCGCCGACCCAGCGCGGTCCGCAGGTCGCCACCGCAGCCTCGACGCAGGGACCCGGGAATGACACGGCAGCGCCGGGCCGGCCGACGCCGAACCGGCCCTCGCGCCCCCCGGCAGCGCAGCCCGCGGCTCCTGCTGCGGCCCCAGCCGGCGACGACGGCCCGGCGACCGCGGTCCAGCCCGCGATCCGGTCGGTCCCGCCGGCCACGGGCAGCGTGCCGGCCCAGCCACAGGCGGGCGCACCCCGCCCGCTGACCGGTCTTCCGTCACGGGGATGTGGCCGGACCTCCTGCGGCTGAGGGGGACGACGTGCCTGAGCAGCCCTCGCCGACGGCCGACCCCGTCCCGGCACCGGGGGTCGACGTTCCGGCGACGCCCACCGATGGCCCGGCCCGACACCGGTCGGCACGCAGCCGACGCCCCCGCTGGTCGGCGCTGACCCCGCTGGCCCCGCTGGCCGCCGTGCTGGTCAGCGGACTCATCGCCGCCGGCACGCTGCGCAGCAGTCCGCTCGCCGACGACGGCGACCTGACCGGCCCCGCCTGGGCGTGGCTGAACGGCGGCCCGTTCCCCTCTCCGCTGACCCCCGACGGCCTCGCGACGCTGCACGCCGGGGCTTGGGCGGTGCTCACCCGCGCCTTCGACCGGCACGACGGGCTGGCAGCGGCCGGTCGCGAGCTGCTGTGGACCGTGGTGGTGGTCTCCTGCCTGCTGCTCTGGGCCCTGGCCCGGCGGGCCGGGCTCGGGGACGGCGCCACCGCCGTCGCGGTGCTGGTGTTCGGCGCCGTGCCCGGTCTGGTCCTGCTGCACGCGGTCAGCGCGCCCGCCTCGCTCGCCGTCCCCTGGCTGTTCCTGGCCGCGTTGCTCGGCACCCGCCGCCGACGCCGCTGGCCCCGCCTGCTCGGCCTGCTGTGCCTGGTGCCGGCGGTGCTGCTCGCCCCCGACGTCGCCCTGCTCGGGGTGGCCGCCGCGGCCGGGGCGCTGGCCGCCGGTCGGGTCGGCAGCCGGTGGTCCCCGACCACCCGGGTGGTCGCCGCCGGCCTGCTGGCCCCGGTGTTCGTCGGCCTGGTCCTGCTGCTCCCCCGCTGGGACCCGCAGCCCGCCGTCACCACGCCCTGGGCCGCCGGGGAGACCCGCTCGGTGCTGCTCACCGCCGGCCTGCTGACCGTGGGGGCGCTCGCCGCCTGGCTGCTCCCCCGGTGGCGCCCACCTGCAGCCGCCCTGGCGGTGACGACGCTGGCCGCCGTGGCCCCACCGGGCCGGTTCGCCGCGCTGGTCGTCTGCCTGCCCGTTGCGGCGGTGCTGGCCGGCGCCCTCGTGCAGCGGCTCGTCGCCGTCCCCATCGTCGCCCGCGTGCGCCCGGTGCTGCTGATCGCGGGCGCGGCCGCGCTGGCGACGGCGGTCGTGCTGGCCGCCGTCGCGCTGCCCACCGCGCGGGTCAACGACTTCGGGGCCGCCGACCGCACCGAGCTGATCGACTGGCTGTCCACCGAGGTGCCCACCGGTACCCCGGTCGCCGCCACCGGGCTGCTGGCCGAGGACCTGGGACGTGCCGGGGTGACCGTCGGGACCGGCGGGCTGCAGGTGGTGCGCGGACCGGTCGTGGACCCCGACGTCATCGCCCGGTTCGGGGACGACGACACCGCCCTCGTGGTGCTGGACCCCCAGCGGGCCGAGCCGACAGCGGAGGAGCGGGCGCTGCGCCGGCAGCTGGCCTCGGCCCTGCTGGCCAACCCGACCACCGCCGACGCCGGCCAGGCGACCGGCGCACTGCTGTCCGGGGACGTCGACCCCCGGCTGCTCACCCTGCTGGCCGGGATCGCGGCGCAGTACGGCGTGGGCATCTCCGCGCTCCCCGCGGTCCCCGGCGAGGTGGGCACCCCCGTCCGCCGGGCCATCGTCGACTCGGTGGCCGGGACCCCGCTGCGCGAGGACCCCGGCCTGGTCGCGCTGGTGACCACGTGGCTGTCGGCCCAGCTGCCGCCCTACGCCCCGGCCTCGGTGACCCCGCTCGAGGACGGCCTGCTGATCTCCTACCGGTACGCCTCCGACCCGGACGGGCTGATCGTCTCCGCAGGTGGGTAGGCGGTCCCGATCGGCGCCGTGCATCATGGTGACGGACCGTTCCCGGCCCCGTGCAGCCCGTACCGCCCTGGAGGCCCCCTCGTGACGACCCGGCTCACCCGAGGTCTTAGTGTGCTCCTGCTGGCCGGCCTGCTCGCCCTGGTCGGCGGCGTGTCCGCGGCCGGCGCGGCCGACGGCGGCATGCTGCGGCTGGCCCACCTGAGCCCGGACACCCCCGCGGTAGACGTCTACGTGGACTCGGTGGACACCCCCGACACCGGCATCGTCCTCACCGGTGTCCCCTACGGCACGGTCTCGGACTACGAGTCCGTCCCGGCCGGCATGTACACGGTCTCCATGCGCGCCGCGGGAGCCTCGGCCACCTCGGCCCCGGTGCTGTCGACGACGGTCACCGTCGCCGCGGGCAGCGCCTACACGGTCGCTGGAGTCGGCGAGTTCGCCGCACTTGGCCTCGCGGTCATCTCCGACGACCTCACGCTCCCGGCCCCCGGCCAGGCCCGCGCGCGGGTGGTGAACGCCGCCGCCACGCTCGCCCCGGCTGACGTGTCGTTGGCCGACGGCACCGAGCTGGCCGGCGGACTCGCCTTCGCCGAGCAGACCGACTACGTCTCGGTGCCCGGCGGCACGACCACGCTCCAGGTCAGCAGCGGCTCGGCACCCGGCACCGACCTGCCGGTCGACCTGGCCAGCGGCTCGACCTACACCGTGCTGCTGCTGGACAGCGACAGCGGCGTCGAGGTCCGCACGGTGCTCGACGCGGCCGGCCCGGGCGTCGTCCCGACCGGCGGCGTGGAGGCCGGCGGCGGCGGCACGGCCGGGACCGGCACCGCCCTCCCGGTCGCCCTGGGCGGCATCGCCGTGCTGGCCGTGGCCGGTCTGCTGGTCACTGCCGGGCGGCGGCTGCCGCACCGGTACGCGGTCGCCGGCCGCCACAGCGCCTGACCCCGCCGCTCCCCCGCCACCGACGGTGCCCCGGCACGCTCCGCACCGGCGCCGCACGCGCCGGCGTCCCGGCCTGACCGCACTGCGCTGGTCGCTGGCCGTCGTCGCGGTGCTGGCTGGCGCGGTCGCCCTGCTGGCTCCCACCGGCGGCACAGCCGAGCCGGCCGTGTCGGGCTCACCCCCGGCACCGGTGGTGGTGACCGCCGACCAGGCGACCTCGGACACCCCCACCCCGGTGTCGGTCTCGGTGCCCTCGGTGGACCTGACGAGCAGCCTGGTGTCGATCGGGGTCGACCCGTCCGGGGCCCTCGTCCCGCCGTCGGACTACGCGCAGGCCGGCTGGTTCTCGCAGGGCACGGCCCCCGGCGCCGTGGGTCCGGCGGTGCTGGCCGGGCACGTGGACTCCCGGTCCGGTCCGGCCGTGTTCTTCCGGCTGGAGGAGATCGAGCCGGGCGCCCGGGTGCTGGTCGGGCGCAGCGACGGCAGCACCCTCACCTTCGAGGTCACCCGGGTCGTCGAGTACCCCAAGACCGACTTTGCGACCGCCGAGGTCTACGGCCCGACCGTCGACGCCCAGCTGCGGTTGATCACCTGCGGCGGCGAGTTCGACCGGACTCGACGCAGCTACACCGACAACATCGTGGTCTTCGCGCGACAGGTCTGACCGGCCACGAACGACATCGTGGTCCTCGCGACCGCGACGCGAGGCAACGGCCCCGTCGCATGGACGCGCGGAGCGTTCCGTAGGGGCGACGGGGTCCTGCTTCAGCGGCGGCGGTCGCGGGACCGCCAGCAGACTGCGTGCCAGTGCCGGCGCCAGTCCAGCGAGGACTCGGTGTCCCACGGGTCCAGGTCGGAGTCCCGGGCGTACACCGGCCAGGTGACCACGTGCGGCGTCCCGGGCCGGATCTCCTGGTCGCAGCCGGGGCACCGGTAGGTCCGCTGGCTGGCCGCGCCGGTGACCTGACGGACCACCCAGTCGCCGTCAGCAGCCTGCTCGACGGGCTCGGGCCGGGACAACGGGGGACGGGCGCCACCGCGGCCTGCCGTGCGCCGCTGCTGCCCCCGTCCTCTGCCCATGTCACCGGCCACGGTACCGGCGGGTGGTGGACCGGGTCGGGTCTACCGAGCCGTGTGGTCGCGGAAGCCGCGCCCGGTCTTGCGGCCCAGGTACCCGGCGGTCACCAGATGCTCCAGCAGCGGCGCCGGGGCGTAGCCGGGCTCCCGGAACTCGGCGTACAGCTCGCGCTCGATGGCCAGCGAGACGTCCAGCCCGACGACGTCCAGCAGCTCGAAGGGGCCCATCGGGTAGCCGCAGCCGACCTTCATCGCGGCGTCGATGTCGTCAGCGCTGGCGTAGTGCGCCTCCAGCATCCGGACGGCGTCGTTGAGGTAGGGGAACAGCAGGGCGTTGACGATGAACCCGGCCCGGTCCGCACACGACACGGCGTGCTTGCCCAGCTGGGCGCAGACGGCGTGCGCGGTGGCGGCCACGTCGGGGGCGGTGGCGATGGTGGAGACCACCTCGACCAGCTTCATCACCGGAGCCGGGTTGAAGAAGTGCAGTCCGACGACGTCACCGGGCCGCTCGCTGGCCTGGGCGCACTCGATGACCGGCAGGCTGGACGTCGTCGTCGCCAGCACCGCCTCGGGCTTGCAGATCTCCCCCAGCGCGGCGAACAGCGTCTGCTTGACGGTGAGGGACTCCACGACCGCCTCGACCACCAGGTCGGCGTCGGCCAGGTCGTCCAGCGAGGTGCTGCCGGTGACCCGGGCGAGCACCTCGTCCCGGGTCGCCTCGTCCAGCCTGCCGCGGACGACCTGCTTGGCCAGGCTCGCGGCCAGCGCCTTCTGCACCGCGTCGACCTTCTCCGGGGCACGGGCCACGACGACCGTGTCGTAGCCGCCCTTGGCGAAGACCTCGACCATCCCGGTGGCCATCGTCCCCGAGCCCACGACGCCGACCCGGCGGACGGGGCGGGCACCCTCGACCGCTCCCCCGGGCTGCGGGGTGCTGGCGTCCGGCACGACCTCGGCCTCGTCGCGGCCGGCGTAGGAGTAGAAGCCGCGGCCGGACTTCCGCCCCAGCAGGCCGGCGGTCATCATCTGCTTGATCACCGGGCTGGGCGCGTGCAGCCGGTCCCGGGACTGCCGGTACATCGTGTCCAGGATCTCGTAGGCGGTGTCGATGCCGATGAGGTCCATCAGCGCGAGCGGGCCCATCGGCAGGCCGCAGCCCAGCCGCATGGCGGCGTCGATGTCCTCCCGGCTGGCGTACCGGGACTCCAGCATCGACACAGCGTGGTTGAGGTAACCGAAGAGCAACGCGTTGGCGATGAAGCCGGCCTTGTCTCCGATGGTGACGTCGGTCTTCCCCAGCCGGGCGGCCAACGCCTCGACGTCCTCGACGACGGAGGGCTCGGTGACGACGGTGCGCACAACCTCGACCAGCTTCATCACCGGCGCGGGGTTGAAGAAGTGCATCCCGACGACCTTGCTCGGACGCCCGGTGGCCACCGACAGCTCGGTGACCGACAGGCTGGAGGTGTTGGTCGCCAGGATCGTGTCCGGCGGGCAGATGCCGTCCAGCTCGGCGAAGAGCGCGGTCTTCAGCTCCAGCCGCTCGGGCACGGCCTCGACCACGAGCTCGGCCTGGGACAGGTCGCCCAGCGACGTGCTGAACCGGATCCGTTCGAGCACGGCGGTGCGCTCGGCGGCGTCCAGCTTGCCGCGCTCGACGGCCTTCTCGGTGGACTGCTCGACGTGCGCCCGGCCTCGGGCCAGCGCCTCCTCGTCGATCTCGACGGCGGTCACCGAGAGCCCGGCGCGGGCCAGCACCTCGGTGATGCCGGCGCCCATGGTGCCGAGCCCGACGACGCCGACCTCGCTGAGTTCTCTGGCCACGGTGCCACTCCCTCGTCACGGCGCGACCTCGTCGTCACACCCTGTGCCGGGCGAGTCTGCCAGAGCTGGTTACCGGCCGGTAACCAGCTACCGGGTGAGCGCAGTCACCACGGCGGCAATGGTCCGGACCAGCGGAACCGGACCTCGTCGACCCAGGCCACGAGCAGCTCCACCGGGATGCCGTAGCCGGCCGGCACGTGCAGGGCGGGTCCGCCGACGAGCCGGTCGTTCGTCGACCGCAGGGCGTGGCCCACGCCGGTGCCCTGGGCGTTGCGGCGGGCGAGCCCGGCCGGGGTCAGGCCGATCAGGAGCGTGCGGGACCCGCGGACGGAGTACGTGCCGACCCGGCGACCTCGGTCCACGGCACAGCCACCCGGTCGAGCACCACGCCGCCGCGGTCCAGCCGGAGCACGGGTTTGCCGGTCACCGCGCGCCAGACCACCACCGGCAGGAAGGCCAGCCCGAAGATCAGCAAGGTGGCCACCCCCAGCACCACCAGGGCGGTCTCCTCGGCCAGCAGGAACCCCACGCCGATCGCGCAGAAGACCAGGCAGCCCGCCGCCGGGGCCAGCATCCGCACCGGTGGGGTGCGACGCACCCACGCGCCCGTCGATGCCAGCTCGTGGCGCCAGACCGGTCGCGGGTCGACGTCCACGGTCAGAACAGCCGCGCGGACGGGTCGTCGGTGCCCTTCAGGACGGCGTAGTCGACCGTCAGGCAGTCAATGCCGCGGTCGGCGGCGAGCACCCGGGCCTGCGGCTTGATCTCCTGGGCGGCGAAGACGCCCTTGACCGGGGCGAGCAGCGGGTCGCGGTTGAGCAGCTCCAGGTAGCGGGTCAGCTGCTCGACGCCGTCGATCTCCCCGCGGCGCTTGATCTCCACCGCCACGACGGCGCCCGAGGCGTCCCGGCACAGCAGGTCGACCGGGCCGATCGCGGTCGGGTACTCCCGGCGGACCAACGACCAGCCGGCGCCGAAGGTCTCCACGTGCAGCGCGAGCAACCGCTGCAGCTCGGACTCCACGCCGTCCTTCTGCAGGCCGGGGTCGGGACCGAGCTCGTGTTTCACGTCGTGCACCACCGACTCGATGGTGACGATCAGCTGCTCCCCGGCCTTGTTGGTCACCGTCCAGGTGCCGCTGCCGTCGACCAGCTCGTCCTTGAGCGAGCACGGCGGAGTCATCCAGTTCAGCGGCTTGTAGGCACGGTCGTCGGCGTGCACCGACACCGAGCCGTCGGCCTTGACCAGGAGCAGCCGGGTGGCCATGGGCAGGTGGGCGGTGAGCCGGCCGACGTAGTCGACGGAGCACTTCGCGATGACCAGACGCACGGGCGACGACGCTACCGGGCCAGGATCCGATGACGCTCGGTGCCCATCGCCGCGGCGTACTTCCCGTTGGTGACGCTGATGACTGAGGAACGAGCCCCGCCGTCCTCGGTGAGTGCAGCGCGAGACGATCGCCGTCCTGATCAGCCTGGGAAGTGGCCGCCTGGGGAATCCTCCGCACCGTCACGGGGTCCCAGTTTGTCCGCTCCAACAGATTCTGAACTCCGCCCGGACGTCGAGGGGGCACGCCGACGAATGCCGTGCACGGGTGAAGATTCGCCGCGCGTCAGACCAGCGGCTCCCCTCTGGGGTTCTTGGATCGCCTCTCTCCGGTCGCCGGGTGGTACCCCCAGACCCAGATGAGAGCCCTGTCCGGGAGCTTCGTCGCGCCGCTGATCCAGGCTGCCCTGGGGCACGCCCAGTTCGAGACGATCCACCCGTTCACCGACGGCAACGGACGGGTCGGCCGCGCGCTGATCCACACCGTGCTGACGCGTCGGGGTCTGACGTCGGAGTCGGTGCTCCCCATCAGCCTCGTGCTGGCGACCCTCGCTGACAGCTACATCGGCGGGCTGACCAGGTACCGCTACGACGGACCACCCGAAGCCGATGCTGCTCACGACGATGTCGGCACCTGGCTGCGCGAAGTGTTGGAAGCCTTCATCGTCGCAGCCGAGCAGGCTCGGCTGGATTCTACGGACGGCCTCCAACCGACCCAGGAATGGGAGGCACGAGTGCGCGCCCATCGATCCGAGCGGGGACTGCGGGGAGGACCGCGTACCGATTCGGTCTCCGCCCGGCTGCTCGCCCGGCTGCCGGAGGTGCCGGTCGTCACCCTCTCCACCGTGCAGCGGATCCTCAACGTCTCGGATGTCGCTGCGCGCGCCGGTGTCGACGAGCTGACCGCAGCGGGCGTCCTGACCCGCAAGGAGCTCGGCGCCAGCACCGTGGGGTACCTGCACTCACTTCTCACGTGAAGTGAGGCAAGACGACCGGGTGGGGGCGTTTCCGCGGAAACGCCCAAGCCCTTGAACTGCACGCCGAAGCGCCGCGCCGCGCCCGGTTCCTCCCGTGAAGACTCCACGTCCTCGTCCCGGAGGTGTCTCCTCTACGGTCGTCAGCGTGAGCCGCGACGTTGACCCGCAGGCCGAGGCCCTCCGGAAGTTCCAGCAGGCCGTTGCCGGGATGGGCCTTGCCGACCTGCAGGGGCTCACTGGGCAGGTCCTGGACCACGGCGCCCAGCGGGCCATCGACCGCGCCCGGCCCGACCGGCGTCGCCCACCGTTACCCGAACCGGCCACGCTGCGCATCCAGGTCGACCTCGTCGACGCGAAGCCGCCCATCTGGCGACGGCTGGATCTGTACAACGACCTCACCCTCGACGCCGTCCACCAGGTCCTGCAGGTCGCCTTCGACTGGACCGACTCCCACCTGCACCGGTTCTCCCTGGGCGGTGGCCCGTTCGACCCAACGTCCCAGCTGCTCCTCTGCCCCTTCGATGTCGACGAGGGTGCCGACGACGGGCTCCCGGCCGCCGGCGTCCGGCTCGACGAGACCCTGCAACAGCCCGGCGACCAGCTGCACTACATCTACGACTACGGCGACAACTGGGAACTGACCCTGCAGCTCATCGAGGTGCGACCGCCCTCGGAGGCGCCCGCCGTGGCGGTCGCCGGTGCCCGCGCAGCACCGCCCGAGGACTCCGGTGGCGGCACCGACCTGGCCGCACTCAGCTCGGTGCTCCCCGACCCCGCCGCCGTCGATCTCGACGGCATCAACCAGGGACTGCGGTCTGCCGCCGCATTCTTCGCCGCTGACCCGCGGGTGACCGAACTGCGCGCGCGCCTGGCACACCTGCCGATCGGCAGCGCCATCGTCGCGGCGCTCGGCACGCAGCTGACGACGCCGTCCGACGACGAGCTGCGCGCGGTCCTCGGCGCGCACCTGTGGTTCCTGGACCGCGCCGCCGACGGCGGTATCCCGCTCACCTCGGCCGGCTACCTCACCCCGGACAACGTCCGGGCGGCCGCGGCCGTCGTGCCCGGCGCGGCAGACTGGATCGGCAAGCAGAACCGCGAGGCACAGACCTACCCGGTCTTGGCGTTCCGGGAGTCGCTGCAGAAGCTCGGCCTGCTGCGCAAGTACCGCGGCACTCTCCGGCTGACCAAGGCCGGCACCGCCGCGCAGCGTGACCCACACCGGCTGTGGGGCGCCCTCGCTGCTGCGCTGGCGCCGAAGAAGTCCGGCTTCGACCAGGACGCCACGTTCCTGGTACTGGCTGCAGCGGCCGGGGCGGGCGGGCAGGAACTTCACGTCGATGCGGTCACCGAGGGCCTGACCGCCGTTGGCTACCGGTACCCCGACGGCGCACCCATCGGCGTCCGGGCACTGTCGGACCTGCCCGCGCTCACCACCCTGGTGAACATCGACGACGACACCCGCGGCCGGCGGCAGCGATTCCACATCCATCCCGTGGCCGCGGACCTGGCCGCGGCGGCGCTGCGGAGATGAGCAACCGACGCCGGACGAGCAGGCGCGTGCGACGTCCCTCCGAGGTGCTGCAGGGTCTGCGCGGAGAGCTCGTCGCACACCTGCGTCAGGTCGCACCCGACGTGCCGGCCGACCTCTTGATCGAGACGCTCACCGGAGTGGTCGGGGTGGCCGAGCGCGACGCCGGCCTCACCGACCTCCTGCGATGGGGGCCCGCCCAGATCGACCACGTGCTCGCGGTCGGGGAACGCCGGCAGGACGAGGGCGTCGGCGCGGCGGTGCTCGGCATGCTCCTGACCTTCCTCACCGACACCGGCCGCTGGGAGGCCGACCCAGAGCTGCTCGACCGGCTCGGTTCCGGACTCCGGCGGAACATGTCGGGCCCGCTGCGTGACGCGGCCCGGCCACACGCCGACACCGAGGACGAGGCGCGGGCGATCGACGAGCACCCCGGGCTCGCTGATCTGCGCACCCTGCTCAGCTGGCTGGGCTCCGGGCCGCGGCCGGTCACCGGCACGGGAGCCCTCCGGCGGAAAGACGCGGCGGCCGTCCTGGCCGCGCTCGGCGTACGCCTTGGCGCCCGGCAGGTCCAATCGATGTGGGAACACCCCGAGCTGTCGGGGGTGTGGCGCGAGGCCGTTGCCCAGGGGTACCTGATCGAGCGTGACCATCGAGCCGCCCGGACCCCGGCGGGCGCAGCGGTCGCGCAGGGCGATGCGCATGCCTGCCGACGGGCGGTCGCCGTCGGCTTCGGCCGCGCCGTGCGGCTCCCCCGCGACTGGTTCGCCGACGGGCTGCCACTCGGTGATGTCGCCGAGCTGGCGATGCGATCACTGCGCGGCACCCCGACCGCGGTTGCCGACCTGCAGATCGACATCACCCCACCGACCGACCCGTTCGCGCTCCTCGCCGAGATCGGCGACCTGTTGGCGGCGCGCCATCAGTTCGACCACCCGGCACCGGAGGACGACAAGGGGCTCTTCGACGCCGACGAGCTGTGGGATGCCCCGGGCGAACGCCGGTCCGCCGTCCCGCGCCTGGACCCGACGCTTCCCCGGGGCGCCCGGCTGCTCGCCGGGGTTCTGCTCGCCACCGGCGGGTTCGTCCTGGACGACGGCCGGCTGAGGATCACCCCGGGCCTGGAGGCCGTCGTCGCCAACGCCCTGGCCGACCTCCTGGACGGCGTTCCGCTCCCCGACGGCGACACCATGCTCGGCGGTGCCCGCGCCCGGGGGGACGTCGACGAGCGGCTGGCCGACCTCGCGGACGCCGACGTCCGGCTGACCGTCGCCTTGGACCGGGTCACACCCAAGGTCTGGCGGCAGGTACAACTCCCCGCCACCAGCACTCTCGGCGATCTGCACGCGCTGCTGAACGCCGCGTTCGACCGGTCCGACGACCACCTGCACGAGTTTGTCGTGGTTGACGAGACCGGGGACGCCGTCACCGCCGCCGACGACCGGCGGGAGGCCGACGAGCACGAGGACGAGCTCACCCTCGCCGAGGTGTTGCCCCTGGCCACCAAGCTGCTCTACACCTACGACCTCGGCGCCGAGTGGACGCACCGCATCGAGCTCGACGGAGTGGTCGCTCGCGATGCTCGAAGCCCCCGGGTCACGGCGGGCAAGAACTCTCCCCCTGCCGAGGACTGACAGCCCGATCACCCTGCTCAAGCGCCGAGGTCGAGACCGGTCGGCGGCTGAGCAGTCAGGTCGTGGCCTGAGTGCCGGGCTGCACTCGCTGGGGCGTTTCCGCGGAAACGCCCCAGCGCGGTACTCAGACCGTCGCGGGCTCCCGCTCGTTCGTCTCGCCCAGCGAGCGGACCGGGTCGATCGTCGTCGTCGACTCGAAGGTCGCGACGTCCAGGATGCCCTCGCGCTTGGCCACGATCGTCGGGACGAGCGCCTGACCGGCCACGTTGGTGGCGGTGCGGCCCATGTCCAGGATCGGGTCGACGGCCAGCAGCAGGCCGACGCCGGCCAGCGGCAGGCCCAGGGTGGACAGCGTCAGGGTGAGCATCACGACCGCGCCGGTGACCCCGGCGGTGGCCGCCGAGCCGACGACGGAGACCAGCGCGATGAGCAGGTAGTCGGTGATGCCGAGGTCCACGCCGAAGAACTGGGCCACGAAGATCGCGGCCAGCGCCGGGTAGATCGCGGCACAGCCGTCCATCTTCGTGGTCGCACCCAGCGGCACCGCGAACGAGGCGTAGCTGCGCGGGACGCCCAGGTTGGCCTCGGTCACCCGCTCGGTCACCGGCAGCGTGCCGATCGAGGACCGGGAGACGAAGCCCAGCTGGATGGCCGGCCACGCACCGGCGTAGAACTGCTTCGGCGACAGCCCGTGCAGCCTGAGCAGCACCGGGTAGACGACCAGCAGCACCAGTGCGAGGCCGCCGTAGACGGCACCGACGAAGACCCCGAGCGAACCCAGGGACTCCCAGCCGTAGCTGGCGACGGCGTTGCCGATCAGGCCCAGGGTGCCGATCGGGGACAGCAGGATGACCCACCACAGCACCTTCTGCACGATCGCCAGCGCGGAGCGGGTGACCGACAGGAACGGCTCGGCGGCCTGGCCGACCTTGAGCGCGGCGATGCCGACAGCGACCGAGACGACGATCAGCTGCAGCACGTTGAACGAGACACCACCGTCGCCGCTGCCCTCCAGGCCCAGGATGTTGGCCGGGACCAGGCCGGTGAGGAAGTCCCACCAGGAGCCCGAGGAGCCCGCGTAGGTGGCGGCGGACTCGGCGACCGAGCTGTTGCGGCCGGGCTGGGTGAGCAGGCCCAGGCCGATCCCGATGCCCACCGCAATCAGCGCGGTGATGGCGAACCAGAGCAGCGTCTGCCCGGCCAGCCGGGCGGCGTTGCCGACCTCCTTGAGGTTGGCGATGCTGACGATGATCGCGGTGACGATCAGCGGGATAACGATGACCCGCAGCAGCCCGACGAACGTCGAGCCGATCGTGTTCAGCGTCGAGGTCAGCCAGTTCTGGTCGGTGCCGGCGACGAGCTCACCGTCGACCACGGTGCCGGGCACCGTGCCGATCGAGCGGGCGAGCAGGCCGAGGCCGACGCCGACGACGAGAGCGAGGAAGACCTGGGCCGCGAAGGGTGTGCGGCGGAGGCGGGAGAGCACAGGGAGGGCCTTTCGGAGGGGGACGACGGGGCGCGGGGCGGCGCCCTCGTCAAGCCGCCGAGCTCACCCGTCCGAAGTCGATGACCCGCCGCTTCGTCAGTCCCCACAGGTCGCTCACACCGGCCTCCAACCACCAACGGCGCCCAGGTCTTCCCGGCCACGGATGAGGCCCGCGAGATATTTCGCCGGTCAGCCGCGGGCGTCCAGGACGGCGGCGCCGTAGCGGCCGAAGACCTCGTCCGAGGTGATGATCGTCAGACCCTCGGCCTGCGCCTGCGCGATCAACATCCGGTCGAACGGGTCCCGGTGGATCATGGGCAGCGCCGTGAACCTCACCAGGTGCGCATCCTCGATCGCCAGTCGGCGCGCGCCGCTCCGGTCGACCATCCCCGACAGGTCCGGGGGCGGCGTCAGCTTGCCCACGGCAGCCTTGATGGCCACCTCCCACAACGACACGACCGAGACGACCGCCTCACGGCCGTCGTCGATGGCACGCCGCGCCCGTGGCCCCAGCCGGACATCGTCATCGACGGACCACAGCAGCGCGTTGGTGTCGAGCAGGATGGGCACGCTCAGCTCTCGAGCGACTCGTCGAACATCGCCTGGATCTCGGCGTCGGCCTGGTCGTAGTCGGCGGCGTACACGACCTGACCAGCAGCGGCACCGATCAGCGACCGCCGCTCCTCGGTCACGGCGACCAACCGGAAGCGGTTCACCCCCGAGCCGCGCCGGGTGATGACAACGTCCTCCCCCCGCTCGGCAGCATCCAGCAGCTTCGACAGCTGGGACTTCGCCTGGTGCACGTTGGCCGTGGTCATGTAGCTAGCTTAGCTAGCTCGCGTCAGTCGGTCCAGACCGCGTGACGCTTGCCCAGGAAGGCCGCCATGCCCTCTTTGGCGCCGTCCAGCTGGGAGGCCGCGGCCATCGTCGGCACGGCCTGGGCGTAGGCGTCGGCCTCGGGGCGGTCCAGCTGGGCGTACATGGTCTGCTTGCCCCACGCCTTGGAGGCCCGCGAGCCGCGGGTGGCCCGGTGCACCAGGTCGGCGACGGCGTCGTCCAGCTCGTCGTCGGGGACCACCCGGTTGACCAGCCCCCAGTCCAGCGCCGTGCGGGCGTCGATGACGTCGCCGGTCAGCGCCAGCTCCATCGCCCGCTTGCGGCCGACGTTCCGGGCGATCGCGACCATCGGGGTGTGGCAGAACCAGCCGCCCTTGCCGCCCGGGGCCGCGAAGCCCGCGGACTCCGCGGCCACGGCCAGGTCGCAGGAGGCAACCAGCTGGGCGCCGGCCGCGGTGGCCAGCGCATGCACCCGGGCGACGACGACCTGCGGCACCTCGTGCAGGGTCTGCATCAGCTCGGTGCACAACGCCAGCAGCGACCGGACGTCGGCCAGCGGCTGCTCGGCGACGTCGGCGAAGTCGTGCCCGGCGCTGAACACCGGGCCCTCGGCAGCCAGCACGACGGCCGTGGCGTCGGTGCCCCCGACCTCGGTGACCGCAGCCAGCAGTTGGGTGAGGTGCTCCCGGGACAGCGCGTTCCGCTTGCGCGGCCGGGTCATGGTGATCGTGACGACATCGTCGGTCCGCTCGACCCGGGGTGCACCCTCTGCGCTCATGTGACCGACCACACCACGGCTCCGGCCCCGTGTCGAGTCCCGCAGCGTGGGCACCCTGGGCTCGTGCTCCCCGAACCGGTCACCCCGACGACGCCCCGCCCCGTCACGCGCACCCTCTTCACCCAGGGTTGGCGCGACCTGGCCTTCCTGCACTGGGCGGTCGACCCGGACCTGGTGGCCCCGCACCTGCCTGCGGGCACCCGGCCGGACACTGTCGACGGCGCCACTCACGTCGGGCTGATCCCCTTCCGGATGCGTCGGATCGGGTTCTTCGGACTCCCGGGGCTGCCGTACCTGGGCTCGTTCGCCGAGACCAACGTCCGGCTGTACTCGGTCGACGAGGCCGGCCGGCGGGGCGTCGTCTTCGCCTCGCTGGAGGCCGACCGGCTGCTGCCGGTGCTGGCCGCCCGATGGGTTGCCCGGCTGCCCTACGTCTTCGCCCGGATGCGGGTGACCCCCGACGGCGACCTGCGCCGGTACACCTCGCTGCGCCGCTGGCCCGGCCCGAGGACCGCGCACAGCGCGATCACGGTGCGGGTGGGCGAGGCCATCGCCGACCCGGGCCCGCTCGAGCGGCACCTGACCAGTCGCTGGGGGCTGCACGAGCCCTTCCTCGGCCGGACGGCGTACTGGCCCAACGAGCACCCCGAGTGGTCGCTGCACCGGGCCGAGCTCGTCGAGCTGGACGAGTCGCTGACCGCCGCCGCGGGTCTCCCGATGACCGGAGCCCCGGACAGCGTGTTGTTCTCCCCCGGCGTCGACGTGCGGTTCGGCCCGCTGTCCAGCCGCCGCTGACGGAGTCCCACGGGCGCGGAAACCGCGCCGTGGGACTCCATCAGAGGCCGTTGGCCTCGCGGACGACGTCGACGATCTGGCCCATGATGTCGGTCATCCCGAAGTCCTTCGGGGTGAAGACCCGGGCCACGCCCTGCTCCCGGAGCCGGCGTGCGTCGCCGTCGGGCACGATCCCGCCGACCACCACCGGGACGTCGTCCAGGCCCGCGGCCCGGAGGCCCTGGAGCACAGCCGGCACGACCTGCAGGTGCGAGCCGGACAGCACCGACAGCCCGACCACGTGCACGTCCTCCTCGACCGCGGCCGAGACGATCTGCGCCGGGGTCAGCCGGATGCCCTGGTAGACGACCTCGAACCCGGCGTCCCGCGCCCGGACGGCGATCTGCTCCGCGCCGTTGGAGTGCCCGTCCAGGCCGGGCTTGCCGACCAGGAACCGCAGCCGGCCGCCGAGCTCCTCCCCCGTCGCCCGCACCCGCTCCCGGACGTCGGTCAGCGAGGCGTCCGCCGACCCGGTCGAGGCCGCGGACACCCCGGTGGGCGCCCGGTACTCCCCGAACACCCCGCGCAACACGCCGGACCACTCCCCCGTCGTCACGCCCGCGCGGGCACACTCCAGGCTGGCGGCCATCAGGTTCGCAGTCGTCCCGGCGGCCCTGCGGAGCGCGTCCAGCGATGCGGCGACCCGGGCGTCGTCCCGGTCGGCCTTCCAGGCCAGCAGGGCCTGCTGCGCGGCGGACTCCACGGCCGGGTCGACGGTCTGGATCGCGGTGTCCAGGTCGGCGGTCAGCGGGTTGGGCTCGGTGGAGGTGAACCGGTTGACGCCGACGACGACGTCCTCGCCGGACTCCATCCGGCGGCGGCGCTCCGCGAGTGAACCCACGAGCTGGCCCTTCATGTAGCCCGACTCCACGGCGGCGACCGCACCACCCATCTCCTGCACCCGGGCGATCTCGGCCCGGGCGCCCTCGACGATCTCGGCGACCTTGGCCTCCACCACGACCGACCCGGTGAACAGGTCGTCGTACTCCAGCAGGTCGGTCTCGAAGGCGAGTACCTGCTGCAGCCGCAGCGACCACTGCTGGTCCCACGGGCGCGGCAGGCCCAGGGCCTCGTTCCAGGCCGGCAGCTGGACGGCACGGGCCCGGGCGTCCTTGCTCAGCGTCACCGCGAGCATCTCCAGCACGATCCGCTGCACGTTGTTCTCCGGCTGCGCCTCGGTCAGGCCCAGCGAGTTGACCTGCACGCCGTAGCGGAACCGGCGCTGCTTGGGGTCGGTCACGCCGTAGCGCTCCAGGGTCAGGGAGTCCCACAGCTGGCCGAAGGCGCGCATCTTGCACATCTCCTCGACGAACCGGACCCCGGCGTTGACGAAGAAGGAGATCCGGGCGACGACGTCGCCGAAGCGCTCCTCGGGCACCTGACCGGAGTCGCGCACCGAGTCCAGGACGGCGATGGCGGTGCTGATCGCGTAGGCGATCTCCTGCACCGGCGTCGCCCCGGCCTCCTGCAGGTGGTAACTGCAGATGTTGGTCGGGTTCCACTTGGGCAGCGTTGTGACGGTGTAGGCGACCATGTCGGTGATCAGCCGCATGCTCGGCGCCGGCGGGAACACGTAGGTCCCGCGCGACAGGTACTCCTTGACGATGTCGTTCTGCGTCGTCCCGGTCAGCGTCGCGACGTCGTGCCCGTGCTCCTCGGCGACCGCCTGGTAGAGCGCCAGCAGCCACATCGCCGTCGCGTTGATGGTCATCGACGTGTTCATCTCGTCCAGCGGGATGCCGTCGAAGAGGGCGCGCATGTCGCCGATGTGGCTGACCGGCACCCCGACCTTGCCGACCTCGCCGACGGCGAGCTCGTCGTCGGGGTCGTACCCGGTCTGGGTCGGGAGGTCGAAGGCCACCGAGAGTCCGGTCTGGCCCTTGCTGAGGTTGCGCCGGTAGAGGGCGTTGGACTCGGCCGGCGAGGAGTGCCCGGCGTACGTCCGCATGACCCAGGGGCGGTCGCGGTCCTTCGGCATGCGCGGGGTCGGCATGTCCGTGGAGTGTAGGGCTACCGGTGAGTAACCGCGGTGTCGTACAGCCCACACCGGCGGCCCACGCGGCGCGCACAGCGGTGGCACACTCGCCCTCGGGGGTCCACCGCGGACCCGGGTGGAGGGTGCGGCCGTGCCGATCGACGCCGGGAGCCTGCACTTCCTGGTCGGACCGGTGATCGCCGGCCTCGCCCTGGTCGTGCTGGCGCTCTTCCTGCGCTGGGCGTTCGGCTCGGGCACCCCGAAGGCCACGAAGCGGCCCGCCGCCGAGGACGGCCTGCTCACCCGGGTGGCCACGCTGTCCAGGCGGGAGTCCGCGCTGGCGCTGCGTGCGGTGCTCTCCGACGCCGGCATCCGCTCGACCATCCGGTACCCGGCGCCGCTGCGCGCCGACGTGCTGGTCTTCCCCGAGGACGCCGACCGCGCCCGGGTGCTGGCCAGCAGCTTCCAGCGCTGAGGACGGAGCCCGCAGGTCAGCTGGGCACCCCCGGCTCGCTCAGTCCTTCCTGATGCGCTCCACGGTCGCGCCCAGGCCGCGCAACTGCGCCACGAAGTCGGGGTAACCGCGGTCCACGTGGTGCACGTCGGCGACCTCGGTGACGCCGTCCGAGCACAGCCCGGCCAGCACCAGCCCGGCGCCGGCCCGGATGTCGGTGGCCAGCACCGGGGCGCTGGACAGTGCCTCCCGCCCGCGGACCACGGCGTGGTGCCCGTCGATCCGGACGTCGGCACCGAGCCGGACCAGCTCGTTGACGAACATGAACCGGCCCTCGAAGACGTTCTCGGTGATCAGCGCCGTCCCGGTGGACACCGCGGCCAGGGCCACCGCCATCGGCTGCAGGTCGGTCGGGAACCCCGGGAAGGGCAGCGTCACGATGTCCACGCAGCGAGGCCGCTCGGTCATCGCGACCCGGACGCCGCCCTCGACCTCCTCCACGGTGGCGCCGGCGGAGCGCAGCTTGTCCAGTGCCACCCGCAGGTGCTCGGGCGCTGCCCGCTCGATCACGACGTCACCGCGGGTCATCACCGCACCGATCGCCCAGGTGCCGGCCACGATCCGGTCGGGCACTGTCGTGTACTCCACGGGGTGCAGCCCGGTGACACCGTGCACGGTGATCGTGGAGGACCCGGCGCCCTCGATCTGTGCGCCCATCGCCGTCAGCATCAGGCACAGGTCGACGATCTCGGGCTCGCGTGCGGCGTTGTCCACCACGGTCGTGCCCTCAGCGAGGACGGCGGCCATCACCAGGTTCTCGGTCGCCCCGACCGAGGGGAAGTCCAGCCAGATCGAGGTGCCGACCAGGCGAGGCGCGGTGACGATGAGGAACCCGTGCTCGCTGACCACGGTGGCGCCCAGCCGCTCCAGCCCGGCCACGTGCATGTCCAGCCCGCGGGAGCCGATGGCGTCCCCGCCGGGCAGCGCGACCTTCGCCGTCCCGCAGCGGGCGACCAGCGGGCCCAGCACGCTGACCGAGGCGCGCATGCGGCGGACCAGGTCGTAGTCGGTCTCACTGGAGGGCATGTCGGGGACGTCGACGACGACCCGGCCGCCGCCCCCGCCACGGCCGTCGGTGTATCGCTGGAACGTGACGCCGCAGCCCAGCCGACGCAGCACCTCGCTCATGATCGTCACGTCGAGGATGTCGGGGACTTCGTCGATCGTCGTCCGGCCGCTGGCCAGCAGCGCCGCCGCCATCAGCTTCAGCGCGCTGTTCTTGGCCCCGGTCACCCGGATCCGTCCGCGCAGCGCCGTCCCGCCGGTCACCTGGAAGCACTCCACCGGTTCACAGTAGGAGCACGCGGAGGCCCCCGCCGGGCCGGGCATCTACGCTGCGGGCATGACCGTCCGGCTCACCCGCATCTACACCAAGACCGGCGACGCCGGCCAGACACACCTGGGCGACATGAG
This sequence comes from Mycobacteriales bacterium, assembly GCA_038233915.1. Taxonomy (GTDB): domain Bacteria; phylum Actinomycetota; class Actinomycetes; order Mycobacteriales; family Geodermatophilaceae; genus Klenkia. The sequence continues at coordinate 53,828 of JBBSVA010000008.1, forward strand.
CCGGGTGGCCAAGACCGACGTCCGGTTGGCCGCCTACGCCGACGTTGACGAGACCAACTCGGTCATCGGTGTGGCCCTGGCACTCGGCTCGCCACCGGCAGAGCTGACCGAGCTGCTGCGCAGCGTGCAGAACGACCTGTTCGACGTGGGCGCAGACTTGTGCACACCGATCGTCCCGGACCCGCAGTATCCGCCGCTGCGGGTCACCAGCGCCTACACGGAGCGGCTGGAGGCGGCCTGCGACGAGCACAACGAGTCGCTGCCGAAGCTGGCGTCGTTCATCCTGCCCGGCGGGACAGCCCTTGCCGCGCTGCTGCACCAGGCCCGCACGGTGGCCCGGCGGGCCGAGCGCCGGGTCTGGGCCCTGCTCGAGGACGACGCGGAGCGGACCAACGAGGAGACGGCGAAGTACCTCAACCGGCTCTCGGACCTGCTCTTCATCCTGTCCCGCGAGGCCAACCCCGGCGGGGACGTGCTGTGGGAGCCCGGTGCGCACAGCGGGGTGCACGCCCAGCGGGCGGCGGCGGCCGACCAGTCCCCGGCCGGGGACTGAGCGGGCTCAGCGACCCAGAGGCGGGGCCGACTCGATCCAGGACAGAAAGCCGGTCACGGTCGAGGAGTCCATCGCCAGCTCCTGCGGGCCGCTGCCGGTGCGGCAGATGAGCACCTGGCTGTCCTGCGGCACGGCGCCGTCCTCCGCGGTGGGACGACGGCGGCCCTCGACGTGGAACTCGGTGCGGCTCAGCCGCTGGTTGGGGCGGACCGACAGGGACAGTGCCCGGTACCAGAGCAACTGCTCCCCGGAGTACCAGGCCACCCCGACCGCCCACCGGGGAGCGCCCATCGGGCGCAGCCACATGGTCACCGCGCCCAGCCCGGACAGCAGAAACCGGCGGCGGAGCAGGAAGGTGGCCACCAGCGCCACGAGCAGGACGCCGATCAGGACCCACAGTGCGGTGGTCACTGTCGCCGTCCCGGGTTCAGCAGTGGACGGGGCTCAGGAGTCCTGACCGGCGGCGCGCAGCCGCGACTGGGCTCGGCGGGCTGCGGCCAACGACTCCTCGTCCTCGTCGGCGGCCTCGGCGCGACGCAGCGCCTCCCGGGCCCGCTCCACATCGATCTCCGTGGAGATCTCCGCTGTCTCCGCGAGGATGGAGACACCCTTCTCGGTCACCGAGAGGAAACCACCGTGCGCGGCCACGACCAGCTCGTCGCCGTCGGTGGGCCTGATGCGGACGACGCCACCGGGTGCCAGCTCGCCGAGCATGGGAGCGTGGCCGGGCAGGACACCGAGCTCACCCTCGGTGGTCCGGGCGATGACGATGCTCGCCTCACCGGACCAGATCTTGCGCTCGACGGCCACCAGCTCGACCTGCAGGGTCGCCACGACACTCCTCGGGGTCCACCGGCCGAGCCGGTGCGGGTCGCCTGGTTCGGCGACGGGTCAGCACCACTGTAACGGCTGAGGGTGCCCGCCTCCCCGCCCGCTCCCCAGCGGTCCGGCCGTCCTCCACCGCGGCGACGGGGAAGGGGTTCAGGCGCCGCGGCGGTAGAGCAGGGTCCAGCGGCCGACCCGCAGCCGCGGGCGGCGGACGGCTGAGCTCGGCGCCCAGTCCGCGCAGTCGAACCGACGGCCGCCGGCGGGCTCGAGCGGCGCGTAGGGCGGCCAGCTCCAGTCCATCTGGTCCTCCAGCTGCGGCGGTCCGGTGGGAGGCTCGGACACCGGGTCGGCCGCGACCGGCTCCCCCTCCACCACCACGGGGGTCTCCGTCCCCACCTGCAGGTCGTCCGTCACGCTCGTTCTCCCACCAGGGCGCCGGTCGAGCCCGGCGCGTCGTTCACATGTTCGTTCGATCAGGACCCCGTGGGCCCATGGGACCACGGACACCACCCGAACGGGGGTCCCGGTCCTGCCGAGGGGGTGATGGTGCGCGGCGTTGCAACCCGACACAGGCGACCCTGGCCGGGTCGGGACGTCCCCGGACCGGCCCCGGCTGGCGAGCAGCAGGACAGCACGACGGCCGGGCCCCCGTGCGGGGACCCAGCCGTCGTGGCCGTGCTGGGGCTGAGGTCAGCCCTTCTTGAGCTTCGCGGCGTTGGCCTCGAGGTCCTCGAGCCCACCGCACATGAAGAAGGCCTGCTCCGGGACGTGGTCGTACTCGCCCAGGGTCAGCGCCTTGAATGCCTGCAGGGTCTCGGTCAACGGGACGTAGGACCCCGGCTGACCGGTGAAGGCCTCGGCCACGAACATGTTCTGGGACAGGAAGCGCTCGATGCGACGGGCCCGGTTCACGGTGACCTTGTCCTCCTCACCGAGCTCGTCGATGCCGAGGATGGCGATGATGTCCTGCAGCTCCTGGTACCGCTGCAGGATCCGCTTGACCTCCGACGCCGTGTCGTAGTGCTCCTGCCCGACGTACTGGGCGTCCAGGATCCGGCTGGTGGAGTCCAGCGGGTCCACGGCCGGGTAGATGCCCTTCTCCGAGATGGGCCGCGACAGGTTCGTCGTGGCGTCCAGGTGCGCGAAGGTGGTGTGCGGCGCCGGGTCGGTGATGTCGTCGGCGGGCACGTAGATGGCCTGCAGTGAGGTGATGGACCGGCCCCGGGTCGAGGTGATCCGCTCCTGCAACTCGCCCATCTCGTCGGCCAGGGTCGGCTGGTACCCCACGGCGGAGGGCATCCGGCCCAGCAGCGTGGAGACCTCGGACCCGGCCTGGGTGAACCGGAAGATGTTGTCGATGAAGAGCAGCACGTCCTGGTCCTGCTCGTCGCGGAAGTACTCCGCCATCGTCAAGGCCGACAGGGCCACCCGCAGACGCGTGCCCGGCGGCTCGTCCATCTGGCCGAAGACCAGCGCGGTCGAGTTGATGACGCCGGACTCGGTCATCTCGGTGATGAGGTCGTTGCCCTCGCGGGTGCGCTCGCCGACACCGGCGAACACCGAGACGCCACCGAACTCCTGGGCGACGCGACGGATCATCTCCTGGATGAGGACCGTCTTGCCGACGCCGGCCCCACCGAACAGGCCGATCTTCCCGCCCTTGATGTAGGGCGTGAGCAGGTCGATGACCTTGATGCCGGTCTCGAGCAGCTCGGTCCGACCCTCGAGCTGGTCGAACTTGGGGGCGTGCCGGTGGATGGTCCAGCGCGGGGCGTCGTCGCCGTAGCCCGGGGTGTCCATGCACTCGCCGAGGGCGTTCCACACGTGCCCGGTGACGGCGTCGCCGACGGGCACGGAGATCGCGGAGCCGGTGTCCCGGACCTGGCTGCCCCGGACCAGGCCGTCGGTCGGGGCCATCGAGATGGTGCGGACCACGTTGTCACCCAGGTGCTGGGCGACCTCGAGGGTGAGGGTCTTCTCCAGGTCGGTGAGGGTGACGTCGACCTTGAGGGCGTTGAACAGCTCGGGCATGGCGTCGCGAGGGAACTCGACGTCGACGACCGGGCCGGTGACCCGGACGACGCGGCCGGAGCCGGTGGTCTCGCTCGTGCTCGGACGGTCCTCGGTGAGGGTCATCGTGTGGTTCTCCTGGCTCGGTGGGTCGTGCTCGCGTGCAGCGTGTACGTGCGGGCGGGCATCAGATGTCCGACCCGGTCGAGACGAGGGCGTCGGCCCCGCCGACGATCTCGCTGATCTCCTGCGTGATGCCCGCTTGACGGGCGGCGTTGGCCTGCCGGGACAGGTTCTTCGCCAGCTCCTCGGCGTTGTCCGAGGCCGACTTCATCGCTCGCCGGCGCGAGGCCGATTCGGACGCCGCGGACTCGAGCATCGCCGCGTAGATGCGGGTCGAGACGTACTTGGGCAGCAGCGCGTCCAGCAGCGCCTCGGCCGAGGGCTCGAACTCATACGAGGTCGGGACATCGGTCGACTTCTGGCCGCTGGCGGAGGCCTCGCGCTCGTCCTCGAACTCCTCCACCTCCTCGACCTCCAGCGGGGCCATCCGCTTGGCGACCGGGACCTGGGCGAGCAGCGACCGGAACTCGGTGTAGACGATGTGCAGTTCGTCCACGCCCTCGATCCCGTCGGCGCCGCCGCCGGCCTCGTCGTCGTCGATGCCCGCGGTGAAGGCCTCGATGAGGGTGCTGCCGACCTCCTGCGCGTCGGAGTACCCGGGCTGCTCGGAGAAGCCGGTCCAGGTCTGCACGACCGGGCGGTCACGGAACCGGTAGTACGTCTCGCCCTTGCGGCCGACGACGTAGAGCACCGGCTCCTTGCCCTCGCTGCGCAGCAGGCCGAGGAGCTCCTCGGTGCGACGCAGGACGTTGACGTTGTAGGAGCCCGCGAAGCCGCGGTCGGAGGTGATCACGAGGACCCCCACCCGACCCGGCTTCTCCCGCTCGGTGAGGAGCGGGTGGTCCAGGCTGGCCGAGGACGCCAGGGCCGACAGCACCCGGGTGATCTCCCGGGCGTAGGGCTTGGAGGCCTCGACCCGGTTCTGCGCACGCACGATGCGGGCGCCGGCGATCAGCTCCTGGGCCGAGAAGATCTTCTTCGTCGACCGGGTGGAGCGGATGCGACGCCGCAGCGCGCGGAGGGAGGCAGCCATCGGGTCAGGCCTTCTTCTTGACCTGGACGCGCTCCTGGCCGCGCTGGGACGCGTCCATCGCCTCGACCTCGGCCTCGTTCACCTTCAGCGACCCGCCGTCGCTGGTGGTGAACTGTCCGTAGAAGGTCTCGACGGCGTTCTCCAGGTTGCGGACCGTATCGTCCTCGAGCTTCTTGGTGTTCCGGATCGCGTCGAGCGCGCCGGTGTCCCCACGCGAGACGTAGTCCAGGAACTCGCCCTCGAAGCGACGCACCTCGTTGACCGGGACGACATCGAGCTTGCCGGTCGTGCCCAACCACAGCGAGACGACCTCGCGCTCGACCGAGAACGGGGCGTACTGGCCCTGCTTGAGCAGCTCGACCAGGCGCTGACCGCGGTCCAGGGTGGCCCGCGAGGTGGCGTCCAGGTCGGAGGAGAACGAGGAGAACGCCTCGAGCTCACGGAACTGGGCCAGGTCCAGGCGCAGTCGGCCGGCGACGGACTTCATCGCCTTGATCTGGGCCGAGCCGCCGACGCGGGACACCGAGATGCCGACGTTGATGGCCGGACGCACCCCGGAGTTGAACAGACCGGTCTCGAGGAAGATCTGGCCGTCGGTGATCGAGATGACGTTGGTCGGGATGTACGCCGAGACGTCGTTGCCCTTGGTCTCGATGATCGGCAGACCGGTCTGCGACCCGCCACCGAGCTCATCGGACAGCTTCGCGCAGCGCTCGAGCAGACGCGAGTGCAGGTAGAAGACGTCGCCGGGGTAGGCCTCGCGGCCCGGGGGACGACGCAGCAGCAGCGACACGGCGCGGTAGGCCTCGGCCTGCTTGGACAGGTCGTCGAACACGATCAGGGTGTGCTTGCCCTCGTACATCCAGTGCTGGCCGATGGCCGAACCGGTGTAGGGGGCGATGTACTTGAAGCCGGCCGAGTCCGACGCCGGGGCCGCGACGATGGTCGTGTACTCCATCGCGCCGGCCTCCTCCAGGGAGGACTTGATCGCCGCGATCGTCGAGCCCTTCTGGCCGATCGCGACGTAGATGCAGCGGACCTGCTGCGCCGGGTCACCGGTCGCCCAGGCGTCCTTCTGGTTGATGATCGTGTCGATCGCGATCGCGGTCTTGCCGGTCTGACGGTCGCCGATGATCAGCTGGCGCTGGCCGCGGCCGATCGGGGTCATGGCGTCGATGGCCTTGATCCCGGTCTGCATGGGCTCGTGCACCGACTGGCGCTGGACCACCGAGGGGGCCTGCAGCTCCAGGGCGCGGCGCGCGGTGGAGGCGATCTCGCCGCCACCGTCGATCGGGGAGCCCAGCGGGTCCACGACGCGGCCCAGGAAGGCATCGCCCACCGGTACCGAGAGGACCTGGCCGGTCCGCTTGACCGTCTGGCCCTCCTCGATGGAGGCGAAGTCGCCCATGACGACGACACCGACCTCGCGCACGTCGAGGTTCAGGGCCAGGCCACGCACGCCACCCTCGAACTCCAGGAGCTCGTTGGTCATGACCGAGGGCAGGCCCTCGACCCGCGCGATGCCGTCGCCGGCCTCGGTGACGGTCCCGACCTCCTCACGGGAGACGTCGGAGTCGTAGTCGCTGACGTAGTTCTGGATGGCACTGCGGATCTCGTCCGCGGAGATCGTGAGCTCGGCCATGGCCCTGGGTGTCCTCTTCCCTGCTCAGGTGCTGTCTGGGGTGGTGCTGGTGCTCGGCTGCCGTGCTGGTGGGGCGGGGTCAGCCGGCGAAGCGCCGACCTGCTGCCTCGAGACGGTGCGAGATGCTGCCGTCCACGATCTCGTCGCCGACCCGGATGACCAGGCCGCCGACGATGGCAGGGTCGACCTGCACCTGCAGGCCGATGGACCGGCCGTACATGCGCTCGAGCACGCCCGTCAGCCGCTGCTGCTGGGCGTCGGTCAGGTCCACGGCGCTCGTCACGTGCGCGACCGACTGGCCGCGCCGCGCCGAGGCCGCGATCGAGATGCGCTCGATGGCGTTGGCTGGGTTGTGCACGTGCGAGCTGGTCAGCGAGTTCCGCACCAGCCGCTCGGTGACGGGTGAGACCCGGCCGGCCAGCAGCCGGTCGAGCAGCTCGGTCTTGCCCGCACGGGACGCCTTGCGGTCGCCCAGCAGCCGGGCAAGGTCGTTGTCGCCGTCGATGATGCGGCTGAACCGGAACAGCTCGTCCTCGACGGTGTCGAGCTCACCGCGGCTGTCGGCGGCGTCCAACGCCGCGTCGGTCGCGAGGGTCTCGACGGCCTCGACCAGGTCCAGCGGGCGCGACCAGCGCTGCCGGGCCACGGTCTCGACGACGTCGACGGCGCCGGCGGAGAGCTGGGAGGCCAGCAGGCGCTGCACCAGCCCCGCCCGGTCGTCGGGCCGCACCGACGCGTCGGCCAGGGCCCGCCGGAGCGAGACCTGGCTGTCCAGCAGGTGCGCGACCGAGAACAGCTCGTCGGCCAGGCCCAGGCGGGCCTCGCCGTCGGCGGCCTGGACGCGCTCTGCCAGGCGCTCGCGCGACTGCGCGAGCGCCTCGCGGCTGGCGGCCTGCATCAGCGGTCGCCCTCGGGCGAGTAGACCGTGCTGCCACCGGCGGGACCGGCGGCTGCGGAGGTGCTGGCCGACATGCCGTCGAGCTCGTCGAGAAAGCGGTCGACAGTGCCGCGGCGACGGGCGTCGTCCTCGAGGGACTCCCCCACCACGCGGCCGGCCAGCGTCACGGCCATGGAGCCGATCTGCCCGCGCAGCTCGTTGACCACCTGCTGGCGGGAGGCAGCGAGCTGCTCCTCGCCACGGGCGGTGATCCGGGCGGACTCCTCCTGGGCCTGGGTGCGCAACTCCTCGAGGATCTGCTGCCCCTCGGCCCGAGCGGCGTCCCGGATCTGGGCGGCCTCGGTGCGAGCCTCGGCCAGCTGGGCGCGGTACTGCTCCAGCGCGGCCTTCGCCTCGGCCTGGGCGGTCTCGGCGCGCTCCATGCCGCCCTCGATCGCGTTCCGGCGGTCCCGGTAGGCCTTCTCGAACTGTGGGGCCACGAACTTGAACACCACGAACAGCACGACCGCGAAGGCGATCAGGCCGATGATGATCTCGCCCAGGGGTGGGAGGAGCGGGTTCTCGCTCTCCGCAGCCAAGATGTTCATGTGCGTCAACGTCCTCGTCTCAGGTGTGGCTGTCCGTACCCGTCAGGCGCGGATCAGGTGCCGAAGACGAAGGGGACGACGAAGCCGATCAGGGCCAGCGCCTCGGAGAGCGCGAAGCCCAGGAAGGCGTAGGTGCGGGTCAGGCCGGCGGACTCGGGCTGACGGGCGGTGGCCTGGATGTAGGCCGCCCACACGATGCCGACGCCGATGCCGGGGCCGATGGCGGCGAGGCCGTAGCCGACCGAGCCGATGCTGCCGGTCAGTTCTGCCAGAAGCTCCATTGCGGGGTGTTCCTCCTGTGTCGTCGCCCAGGTGTTCCCGGGCGGCTGGCGGGGACGTGCAGGTGGTGCTGCTCAGTGCGGGGCCGGCTGGCCGGCCCGAGTGGTGCGGCTCAGTGGTCGGCTTCGATGGAGCCGTTGAGGTACGTGCCCATGAGGACAGTGAAGACGTAGGCCTGCAGGAAGATGACCAGCAGCTCGAAGAACGTCATCACGATCGCCATGAGGGCGGAGATGGGGCCGAAGACCACGGAGTAGTTGCCCACCGTGAACAGGTACGTGGCACCCAGCGAGAAAACGACGAGCAGCATGTGTCCGGCGAACATGTTGGCGAACAGACGCACCGCCAGCGTGAACGGGCGGACGACGAAGTTCTGCAGGATCTCGATCGGCGTCACCAGGATGTACATCGGCTTCGGCACACCGGGCAGGAAGAGGATGTCCTTGAAGTACTTGCCGGCACCCTGCTCCCGGATCCCGATCCAGATGTACATCACCCAGCAGATCGCCGCGAGCACCAGCGGGAAGGCGAATTTGCTCATCGGCGAGATCTGGGCGAACGGCACGATCGCCATGAAGTTGTTCGCCAGGATGAAGAAGAACAGCGAGACCAGGAACGGCGCGAACGGTAGGCCCTTGGGCCCCACGACGTCGCGGGCGACGCCGTCGCGGATGAGCGAGTAGCCGCTCTCCCCGACGAACTGCAGCTTGCCCGGGACGATCGCGGCGTTGCGCGAGGCCGCGAAGAGGAAGGCCGCGATAGCCAGTGTCGCGATCCACAGGATGATCGTGATGCGTGTGATCTCGAATTCGACACCGAGCAGTGCGAAGCGCGCGACGACCTCGGGGTAGAACTCGCTGAGGCCCGGCGCGACGAAGCCGCCGCCGGGGTCGCTCTCGACGGCGAGCACGCTGGAGAGCGCGTGGGCGCTGGAGGTCACCGGTGTCCCTTCTGCGTCCTGGGCTGGCTCCGTCGTCCGCCCGGGTTCTTGCGGTAGGTGCTGTAGCTGGTGGAGCTGATCGTGGCGACCGAGTCCGTACCGTGCCCGAACCGGGCGACGACGAGGTAGATGGCCAGTGTCATGCCGACGACCACTCCGACCGGGAAGAACACTCGCGTGTCCGCCCACTGGTCCAGGAGCCACCCGCCCCCGCCCCAGACAGCCATCCCGGAGATCAGGGTCCCGGTCACGGCCCACCCGGTGTCGGCCCCGCTGCCAGCGGGGCGACGCTCAGGAGTCGTGGTGCGAGGTCGAGCGGTCCCCTGCGGGGGTGTGGTCACGGCCATCGCCGGGACACTATCAGCCGCCCGTGACGTGCCCGTCCGGGCGTTCTACAGCGTGTGGCTGAACGTCAGCTGAGTGACGGGTGGGCGCCGAGGGCGGGGTGACGTAGTACAGCTGCCGGGTCCACACCCAGCGCAGCTGGACACCGCTCCACACCAGCGCCCCGACGATCACCGCCCAGGCCACGCCCAGCCGGTCCGGGGCCCCGTCCTCCGGTAGCGCGTCCAACAGGGCGAACAACGCCAGCGCCTTGACGAAGAACATCCCGAGCGCCGCTGGGAGGGTGAACGAGTCGTCGATCTTCCCGGCCCAGGCGACCACGACCCCGGATACGCAGAAGAAGGCGGTCACGATCCCGGCGCCGACGAGCACCCCCCAGGCGAGGTCCCAGCCGGCCAGCAGGCCGACCACCGGGACGGCCACCGCGGTGACCCCCAGCGTGACCAGGGACCCGACCCGCAGGAAGGACAGGTCCCACGGTCCGGCCGCGCTGCGGGGCCCGGGCGGGTTGGTGGGGCGGGTCATCGTCGGGCTCCGGTGGTGTCGGGGGTGCGGGCGGACGACGCGGTGGTTCCGGCCTGCGGGGGTGCCCCGTCCGGGGCGGACCGTCGTCCCCACCGCCGGGGCCGGGTGGTGGCGCGGGCGGTGTCCTCCGAGGCCGCCACCCGGGCCGCGGCCCGGTCGGCCCGCCGGGCCCGGGGGCCCAGCACGACGACGACACCGACGACCAGCAGCGCGGAGATCACCACCAGCACCTCCACGGTGCCGCCGGTGATGGACAGCGCGATGACGCCGAAGGACAGCAGCGCGGCCCAGAAGTACATGATCAGCACCGCCCGCCGGTGCGAGTGGCCGATCGTCAGCAGTCGGTGGTGCAGGTGCATCTTGTCCGGGCTGAACGGGGACTGGCCCCTGCGGGTGCGCCGCACGACGGCCAGCACCAGGTCGGTGAAGGGGATGAAGAGCACCGCGAGCGGGACCAGCAGCGGCAACGCCAGCGGCAGCACGCTCGCGGCGGAGTCGAAGCTCTGGGTGTCGACCCGGCCGGTGGCCGAGATCGCGGCGGCGGACAGCATCAGCCCGACCATCATCGAGCCGGAGTCCCCCATGAAGATCCGGGCCGGGAAGAAGTTGTGCGGCAGGAAGCCCAGGCACGACCCGGCCAGGATCGCGGTGATCAGGGCCGGTGCGCTGGCGGCGTCGTCGTACCCGACCAGGCCCAGGTTGTAGCTGTAGGCGAACAGCGCCAGGGCCGAGATCGCCGAGACCCCGGCGGCCAGCCCGTCCAGGCCGTCGATGAAGTTCAGCGCGTTGACCACCAGGACGGTGACCAGGACGGTCAGCGGTACCCCGACGACGCCCAGCAACAGCGTGCCGATGTTGGCGAAGGGCAGGAAGACGAAGAGGAACTGC